>JAESUM010000078.1 GCA_016763075.1 Pseudomonadales bacterium | reverse complement strand
GCTTCCCGCTGGGCAACGGCGCAAGCCACAAAGACTCCTGTGGTTACTCTATCGATAACGGCGCATTACTGGTAACACTTAACGGTGATGAAACCGCAAGTCTTGCATCGCCAGAGCAACTGCTTGGTTATACCGGAGAGTCTAATTTTCCAGTATCTATTGTGTTAAAAAACAATGGGCTACATGCAGAACTTCAATTCGACTCAAGCGATAATATTGGCAAAGACGACGCCGCTTCAATGAAAGACATCTGTCTTGAATCAGCCGTTACCACCATTCAAGATTGCGAAGATTCAGTAGCAGCCGTAGACGCAGAAGATAAAACAGCGGTCTACCGTAACTGGCTTGGCCTGATGCGTGGCGATTTGGTCGAGTCATTCAGCAAAGGTGGCAAAACCGTTAAACGAGTATTAAAAGCAGACCGTGAATACACCGCGGCAGATGGCGGAAAACTAACCCTGCCTGGCCGTAGTTTATTGCTAATAAGAAACGTTGGGCACCTGATGACCAACGAAGCCATCATCGATGCCGATGGCAATGAGATTCCTGAAGGCATTATGGATGCGATGTTCACATCGCTTTGTGCCGTTCATGACCTTAAGAAAACCGGCCCGTATCAAAACAGCCGAACCGGCAGTGTTTATATCGTAAAACCAAAAATGCACGGCCCAGACGAAGTAGCGTTCGCGGTAGAGATTTTTGCACGGGTAGAAAGGGCCCTTGGCCTGCCAAGCAAAACACTCAAAATTGGCATTATGGATGAAGAGCGCCGCACCACCGTAAACCTTAAAGAGTGCATCCGTCAGGCGCAGGATCGTGTGATTTTTGTAAACACCGGCTTTTTAGACCGCACCGGCGACGAGCTTCACACAAGCATTGAAGCAGGCCCGGTAGTACCAAAAGGCGAAATGAAACAACAAGCCTGGATTGGCGCATACGAAGACTGGAACGTAGATATTGGGCTAGAGACCGGCTTCAGCGGCAAAGCTCAAATTGGCAAAGGGATGTGGGCCATACCCAACCAAATGGCTGCCATGATGGAACAGAAAATTGGCCACCCCATGGCCGGTGCAAACTGCGCATGGGTGCCATCGCCCACAGCCGCAACCCTGCACGTTATGCACTACCACCAAGTATCGGTAGCGGATCGCCAAAAAGAGCTTTCTTCACGCCCCCGCGCTAGCCTTGACGATATTTTAACCATCCCACTATTGGGTGATCGAACCCTTAGCGCTGAAGAGATTCAGCGCGAGCTAGACAACAATGCCCAGGGTATTCTGGGTTACGTAGTGCGCTGGGTCGATATGGGCATTGGTTGTTCAACCGTTCCAGATATCAACGACGTTGGATTAATGGAAGACCGTGCAACACTGCGTATTTCTAGCCAGCATATCGCCAACTGGTTGCACCACGGCATTTGCTCTGAAGAGCAGGTAATGGCATCGCTAGAAAAAATGGCAGCGGTTGTAGACCAGCAAATCGCCAGCGACAAAGCCTACCAAAACATGGCGGGTAACTTGGAAAACAGCGTTGCTTTCAAAGCAGCCTGTGAGTTGGTGATTCAAGGTAGAGCGCAGCCAAGTGGTTATACCGAGCCTGTTTTGCATGCCAGCAGAAGAGTCGCGAAGAGTCTGTAAATGTAAATCCTTCGATATATGGGTTACATCTAATAAGGGTGCTTAGTTAGAAACTAAGCACCCTTTTTTATTTGTTGCTCATCTCCTCAATGCAAAATACCAGGTGCTAGAACCGCTGGTAATTCTTGGAGAAAACTTAGGTGAGAGTAAAGAAAGGAAAATAGATGTATATAGTGTGACTAGGCAGCCCGGTAGGGTAGCGCCGGGCGCATGTAATAAAGAGCATTCGGATGGAGCGCGGAAGCCAGGTCAAAATTAAGGGAGTGCTGACGTGCATAAACTGTGTTCCCGGCAGGCTTCTTTTTTAGTAGATATCTTATCTGTAGATTTGGTGCCCAAAAGGCCGATACGTTTAATCAGTTTAAGCGTTACAGATTCCGATGGTAGGGTTATTCTTGATCCCAGTAATTCCGCAAGTCGTTGCAGTAATGTTTCAATTTTAAATGGTTTAATTAATTGAGCCGAATGAAGCGATTGGTTTTTAGATGCTACGTTTAGGTCGCCGTCGTACCCGCTCATCAGTTGAATAAGCGTGTTGGGCGAATGTTTCTGCACGCTTTGAGCCAATTGGTAACCATTTATTTTGGGCATGATGATATCGCTCAGTACTAAATCGATCTGTTGGTTTTTAACAATTTTAAGGGCTTCTTCGGCATTTTCCGCACAAAATATTTGATAGCCGTGAGCTTCAAGTGATTCTCTAATAAGGTGATTTAAAGCAGGTTCATCATCGACGATTTCATGTGGGGTTCATCAGGGATTTTATCGAAATTATTTTCTATTTGGTTTTCAACAGCTGAATTTGATAACGGAAAAAACAGCGTGAAACATGCGCCTTTATCGGGATCAAAATGAACGGTGACCACCCCTTGGCTACGTTCCATAAAGCCGTAGGCTTGGCTTAATCCAAGGCCTGCTCCACCTTCACCTTTGGTAGTAAAAAATGGGTCAAATACCTTGGTTTGGGTATCTTTATTCATTCCCAATCCGTCATCAGTAAAACTAATGGTTACATATTCACCATCACTAACCAGCTGGGTTGTAGCATCTGATCCGAATAAAACCTGATAATCCGTTTGAATAACCAGCTGGCCTTCGCTTGGTATAGCGTGCATAGCATTGATGCACAGGTTTAAAATGGTATTTTCCAAATCGCTAACGTCGACATCGATAAGCGGAATGTTATTTTTTAAGTTCATTTCTAACTGAATGCGAACCGTCAGAACTTCCTCCAACATGTTTTGTTGTGCAAGTATAATGTTATTAACATTAACCGTGGTCCGTTTCGAAGGCCGTTGCTTGGAATACGAGAGCATTTTTTTGGTTAACGTTGCGCCGCGATGAGTGGCTATTTGTATTTGTTCAAGATAGTTGGAGCCTTTTGTATTTCCTTCAACGATGGGTTCTAACAGCTCGCTGAAGCCCAGGATGACGCCTAATATATTGTTGTAGCCGTGGGCGATACCACCGGTTAGCTTACCAAGGGCTTCGGTTTTTTGGCTGCGCTGTAACATCTCTTGCTGCAGTTCTTTGACCGTCATATCTTGACCAGAGATTACGAATCTATTTTCTTGTGTTTCGCTGCTGGGCAGCTGCGCGATAGTTAAATGAAAAGGGAATAGGTCTCCATTTTTACGAACACCTTTTACATCTATGCCGCCATCCGTGGTCGCGCGGATCGGCGCGGGTGGCTGAATCAGGAGATCCAGTTTTTGCCCTATGATTTCGGATTCTTGACACCCAAAAATATCGCTAGCATGGAGGTTAAAACGTTGAATGATGCCCATATGGTCCATCAGTATTACTGCTTCGCTAAGGTTGTTTAGCATGGCACTTTGCAGTACTTGTTCTGCTTTTAACTTAGCCTTCCGTTGTTTTAGTGTTATTTGGGTGCGGGTTAATCTATCTATCAAAAAATTGTTATCTAGTGCGATGGCGGCCTGAGTGGTAAGTACTTGAAGGCGCTCTACTTCTGTTTCTTGAAATACATGTGAGATCAGTGAGTTTTCGAGATAAATCACTCCTAGGGTACGGCCCTCGGCAATTAAAGGTAACGCCAGTACAGATTTAAGCCTGAATCGTTGTACTGCGATGTTAGCTCCGTAGGCTTGGGATTCACAGGCATCCCCGAGTATTACCGGTGATTGACTGCGCGCGGCAAAACGGCATATTTCTGGACATAAGTTTTTTGTGTTATCTATATTTATATGTCGTTGAGACATTTGAATCGAAGTATTTTTTTTGCCATGGGCGCGAACCGTAAAATCCCCATCAGTGACAATTACAAGGTAAGAATTTGTAGCGCCTACTCGAGCCATCATCGAGGAGAAGATTTTCAATAATAGTGCGTTATAGTTTTTCTCTTTCATGATCTTTGAGTGGCGTCTAGTAAAAACTCGCTGTCTAGGCGTTGCTCAAGCTGTCTGTTGGAGTTGGTCTCATCGAAGCTAACTTGGGTATCAAGGTTGGTGTTTGGCAAGGTCAAACGAAATCGTTCGGCCAGTAGCTTGGCGTACATTGGCGCATTGCATGTTATGTATACCCTCATGGCTTCGTGATAGTAGAGCTGGCTGCTTGCGTGCTGTAGCGTAGAAAGCGCAACCCCTAGCCGCTCAAAAGCAAAGGCTTCTAGAAATACATATCCATGCTCATGGGCCAAATCAATCGCGTGAAAATAGACGTTTCGTATCTCTGCGATAACGCTTGATTGCACCGCTATGGTTTCGGCTTTCATGAATGCGATATATGGTTTTAGTATTGGGCCGTGGTCTGCCCAATTGGAAACTAACAGCAGCTGTGCATCGGTATCGGGGTTGTTGTGTGTCTGTAACCCAGTTAAATAGCGGTAGATATACCAAAGGCGTTCAATAATGGTGCCCGGTACAGCTATAAAAAAAGGTTCGGCACGGATTAAGTCGGCTCCGGCATCTTGATACTCACATTGGTGAAATGCCAATTGCGCGCGTAAAAAATAGTAGTTACACAGGGCTGCTAAATGCTCACCGTCGCGCCAATACTGAATTTTTTGCGCAAGCTCTTGTTGGTGTTGTTCTGGGAGTTCACCCCACAATGGCATCAGCGCAGTGTCGATGGCTCGTGAAATCTCTAGTGGTTGCGAGATATCGTAGTGTTCACAATAAGCGAAGCTTTCTCTAATTTGGTTTTTTAATTCAGCAAGATCATTGCAAGTAGCAAACTTTAGCCAAATTAGTGGCATATAGGTTAAGCCGGTGTAATTTATGTCGCCGGCTCGTTTCCCTCGTTCGATGTTGGTTTAGCAAAGTTTTACTAACTCTGGAAGAGGATGACTGTGGTGTAAAGATAACCAGAGTCCTTGGGTGATTGCGCGAATCGCACCAAATGAATGTGGCGCTAGGATCACTTCATGTAACAAGGCTGTTTCGTATTTTTGCGAAAGCGGGTAATCAGGTTTTAAGTGAAAGTAGGTACCCACTACGCCAAATGAAAAAATGGTTGAGTCGCTTTTTCCGTGTTTTAAAGCCAATACTATGCTGCGCATGCTGGCGAGAAAAAATAAATTGGTTCGACCGGAAACATAATATGAAGCCAATAGCTGGCCGTAAAGCGCAAGTTCTATCAGTATTTGTTTATCTGTTGTTATTGGCAGGTCAGCGTATTTAGTCAGGCTCTTGAGATCTATTAAGGATGCTTCGTGCTGAATAATTTCAGCCTCGATGGCATCTTCTTGTATTGGAATTTAATTTTTCAATAAATGACTGCAACTCAAACCTAAAGAAATTCCTTCTTCAATGTTACTTAAAGAGGTGGTTGCTACGACTTGTGCTAGCAGGCAATCTGCACGATCAAGGTCACTTTTTGCATGTTTCATCGCAATATTAATGGTGTTGTTCGAGCGTTCTTTCTCACCCATTAATAGCGCCGAACGGGCAAGGTTTTTATACAGCGTTAACATCAAGTCGTAATGTGTTACCCAACCTTCATCGGGGCATAAACTAACGGCTTCAGAAAAATAATAGTCTGCAGCGCTGTGAGCTAACGCACTTAATGCTTTTTCACCTGCCAGTAAATTAAACGACGCTTCGTTGAACTGTTCGTCAACGCTTGCTGTTTGGCCACAGCCTTGTTTTGGATGCTCGGCTATAGAATAAAGGCGTTGCCCACGCTCGCTTTCATTTGCGCTGTCGTTAGAATCATTGAGTTGATGTACTAGGTTGTTGGCTGCTTTTTTATGGGTAGCTATGGCGCGTTCTGTGCTGTGTAGTTTAGCGGCAGCTAACTGGATTTGGTCGTGGCTAAAATAAAGCTCATGTTTGCCGGTAACCAGTATGCGCTGGTCAATGGATTCTGAAAGCCGTTTCATTAGGGTGTTTGTCGAGTTATCGACTAATGTTGTTGAATCATCAGTTTTAAAGCGGGCGCCAAGTAAGGCTGCAGTGCCTAACATATCCCGGCTATCCGGTGTTAAACGGCTTAGTTTATCGCTGAATAAAGCAAGGTACCCTTCGGGCAATTGTAATGCGCCCAATGCGCTTTCATCCCATTGCCATGTGCATCGTAAAAAATTCCGCCGTGTTTATGCAGCCAGCGCAAGCTTTCGTTAATCAATAACGGGTTTCCATCACAGGTGGGGTAAACAGCATGGGTTATGCCCTGCGCCTCTTCTGGTGATGTGCTCAGGATGTAGGCTGTCATTTCATTAACGGTGTCTTTGTGTAATTCCGTCAAGTCAAAATCGAGCAAGTGTTCGCAGTTTTGTTTTAGGGCGTGCCGTGCATGTTGAATGCGGTGTGTTGCCGGTACTTCATTGCTACGAAAGGCCAATATTGAAAGTAGGTAGGGATGCCGTTGTGGGTATGCCAGTAATTGGTCTAATACATCGAGGGTGGCGTCGTCGCACCACTGTAAATCGTCTATAAAAAGTACCAGCGGATGTTCTTGGGTTGCCAGGCATGCCATAAAACGGCAAAACAAATCGTTGAATCGGCTGTGTACTTCAATGGGCGGCAGCGGGTTAACTTCAGGTTTCGAACCAATCAATAAATATAATTCAGGGGTCACAGCGATGAGTAATTGGCCATTAATACCCACTACTTTTTATATGTTTTGTTTCCACGCTTGGAGACGATCTTCGGTCTCTGTAAGAATAAACCGTATTAATTTACCAATAGCCTGTGAGATTGTGGCGTAGGGTTGATGCTTTGAAAATTGATTGTATTTGCCAGAAGTAAAGAGCCCTTGGCGCAATAAAATGGGTGCTTCTAACTCCTGCACCAAACGGGATTTACCAATACCAGATAAACCGGTGACGTAGGCAACCCCTAATACACCACCACACACGTGCTGATATAGGGTTAGCAACCGTTGTGTTTCTTCATTGCGGCCCAGCAAAATGGAGGGCAAGACAATTTCGTCTGTGATGTCTTTACGCTGAAGTACAAAATCAGAATTGTCTTGGCTGTCGAGCCTTTGTAAGGCAATTAGCAGGTCGTGTTTGAGGCCTTGGGCCGTTTGATAACGTTTTTCGGTTTCTTTGTGCAGCAGAATCGAGACTATTTGGCTTACGTAGCGCGGGCATTCAGCACTAAGACTTTCAAGTGTTTGCGGGATTTCAGCCAAATGAGAATGAATAAGGTTCTGAGTGCTTACTGGTTGAGCGCTGGGCACCAAAAATGGCGAGTGTCCGACGATACAGCGGTACAGTACACAGCCAAGGGCGTATAAATCACTTCGGCGGTCTATATCTAGGCGTACCCGCCCGCATTGCTCTGGCGATTGGTAAGCCAGCGATTCTTCGCAGTAGCTGGTTTCAGCGACAAGTTGGCCCAGTTGGCCAGCACTAATTACGGATAAATCATCCGCTAAACTAGCGCTACCATCTTTGGCTGAATAAAGAATGTTGTTGGGTGTAATGCCCTTGTGAATCCAGTTGTTTTGATGGAGTTGTTCTAAACATTCACATAAAGAAATACCCAATTTAAGGGCAGTTTTGATGGGAAGTGCTGGTTGGGTTTTAAGCGCGTCAGAAAGGGTTTGTTGTTCGATATACGGAGTGGCAAGGGAGAGGTTGCCGTTGGTCGTTATTAGCTCAGGAACCCTGTCGTCGAAAACCGAAAAATTGGCCATATAGCTAATTTGTTGACGAAGGTAGCTTTACATCCGGCGGCCACAAAACTTGGGCTTAATAACCTTAAGCCGGTAGTTTTTTCTGCTGTCGATGAAGTTGCGAGATAACATTCTGCATAAAAATTAGATCCGAGCTTCTCTTTGATGGTGAGATCTATTGAGCACTCCTGAAATGTTATTTATTCCCGTTATGAATACTGCATTACCGGTAAGAGTATTTGAAACCTTAGCTACCTAAGAGGCTTTGCGGGGTATTTGGTAATACAAATACAGTCATAGGATCATTAACCTTTCTTATAAATTTTCCTCGTGTGTTGTAGTTTTATTAAAGATAACCTTATTGGGCTTATCCATACCCCATCTAACTTTATTCACTGTAGTGCTGCGTTTGGCAGCGGCAGCAAAAAATGAAATACACAGACTAAAATCGCCGCGTTCGTTTGCAATGGTTTATGCATTTTGCGTTGTGGCAAGAGGTTAAGCAGATGTGTGCAGCTTTGGACAGGTTTGCAAGAGTGTGGGTGAATGTGGATGGGTTTGGACTGAAGTATCGGTTCAAAAAACATGCAAGCGGCAAGACCGCTAATGAACAGGCTACTCGTGAAGTGACTAATATTGAAAAACCATTTGGCTCTAATTTTTTATTGCGCATAAAAAAGGGCCCTTAGTGCAAGACTAAGAATCCTTTTTTATGAAGATTGAATAGAACTAGTAAGTGGTGCTAATTATTCTTAATAGCCTCTGCCAATTGCTGCGCATAACCAGTGTAGTTAGCTGGAGTTAGATTCCGCATCTGTTCTTTAGCTTCTTCTGGCATCTCAAGTGTCTCTACAAAGTCAGCCAGAATTTCACGGGTAATGGTTTTTCCGCGCGTGAGTTCTTTAAGTTTTTCGTAGGGATTTTCAATATTGTAGCGGCGCATGATGGTTTGAATGGGCTCTGCTAATACTTCCCAGGATGAATCTAAATCTTGCAACAAACGCGCTTCGTTAATTTCTAATTTACTAATGCCTTTTAGCGCCGACTGATAAGCAATTACAGAGTAACCAACACCAACGCCAAGGTTACGTAAAACGGTAGAGTCGGTAAGGTCACGCTGCCAGCGTGAGATGGGCAGCTTTTCTGCAAGGTGCGACATGATGGCATTGGCTAAGCCAAGGTTGCCTTCGGAGTTTTCAAAATCAATGGGGTTTACTTTGTGCGGCATGGTGGATGAACCAATCTCACCGGCGATGGTTTTTTGCTTAAAGTAACCTTGGGATATATAACCCCAAATATCGCGGTTAAAATCGATCAGGATTACGTTGTAACGTTTTACCACGTCGAACATTTCGGCAATATAGTCGTGGGGTTCAATTTGAGTGGTGTAGGGGTTTAGCTCTAAACCTAGGGCGGTTACAAAGGTTTCAGAGGATGCAGGCCAGTTTATTTCTGGGTAGGCAGATATGTGGGCGTTGTAGTTGCCGACTGCGCCGTTCATTTTGCCCAGTACCGGAACCTGGTCAAGTTGTGTGACTTGGCGCGCCAAACGGGCCACGACATTGGCAAACTCTTTGCCCATGGTAGAGGGCGATGCAGTTTGGCCGTGGGTTCGCGATAACATTGGAATAGCAGCAAAGTCGACGGCCAAGCCGCGTAGCTTTTCAATGATTTGCTTCATTTGCGGCACAAGAATTTTCTCGCGGCCATCTTTGAGCATTAACGCGTATGAGAGGTTGTTAATGTCTTCTGAGGTGCAGGCAAAGTGAACAAATTCTTTAACGTTGTCGAGCTCTTCAAGGCCTTCTAACTGCTCTTTAAGGTAGTACTCGACGGCTTTAACGTCGTGGTTGGTGGTAAATTCAATGTCTTTCACGCGCTGCGCTTGTGTGGCATCGAATTGTTCTAGAATAGTTTCAAGAAATTCGTTGGCAGCTGTTGAAAACGCAGGTAGCTCGGTGATTTCTGGTTGTGCAGAAAGATGCTGCAGCCAACGTACTTCTACAATGACCCGATACCGGATCAGCCCAAACTCGCTGAATAAAGAATGTAGATCTTTGGTTTTGCCGTGATAACGCCCATCGATAGGGGATACAGCAGTGAGTGGACTTAAGATCATGGCGTAATTCTCGGTAATTGAGTGATTCTAAAATGAAGAGTTCGGTATGTTGGTCTGAGCGTTAAGGCTAGCTCATAAAACGCGATGGCCATTGTGTGCGGCTGGTTTAGCGGCGTAGCTACCTATCTACCTTCCTGCCACCCGCATAGGGTGCGTTTCAAATATTACAGGCGCGCCATGATACAGAGGTTGAATTTCGATTTACAGTGTTTGTACGGTTGTTGTGCAGCGTTAACCATTGGCGCTGAAGGGATGGGCTTACGTGCTGGGCTTACGTTCGAAATTTAGCGTCAGTAGTGCGGCAGCCACAATAAACGCTGCGCCGCCGTAGGACCACATATCTGGGGTTTCGGACCATATGATCCAGCCAAAAATACCGGCAAACATGATAGACAAATATTGCACAGGGCTAATTTGCGAAGCCGGTGCCAGCGAATACGCTTTAGTTAAGCAAAACTGACTCATGGTAGCGAGCAAACCGACAGCAATGAGTTGTATTACCTGTGGTTGAGCAATGGGCTGGTAGGCCCAAATCATCGGTACGCTAGAGATGATGGTTGAAAAAAACGAGAAATAAAACACCGTTAATAACGGCGCTTCGGTTTTACCCAATTGCTGCACCGACAAAAAAGCACAGGCCGCCAGTGTGCCAGCGGCTAGGCCAGCCAGCGAGTTAATATTGAGGATTCCTTGGGTTGGCTTGAGAATCAGCAAGACGCCGATAAAACCCACTATCACTGAATAATATTGTTTTTTGGAGAGTGGCTCAGAGAGCCAAAACCAAGCAATGAGTGGAATATAAATGGGCGCGGAATAGTTGAACAACATGGCGTCGGTCAGCGTAAGTTTGCCAATGAGGTAAAAGAAGCAGTACATGGCGGTGAGGCCAGAAACCGTTCTAAACAGGTGCAAACCAATACGGTTGGTTTGCAAAAAGCTACGCCTGTTTTTAAGAATCAGCGGAATAAAAATAAGCGCAGCCACCAAATTGCGAATGAACACAATGGTTTGGTTGTTGACCTCTGCGGAGAGCTCGCGAATAAACACGCCCATGACTGCAAATAGAAATGCCGAGCAGGCAAGAAAAAAGATTCCGCCGCGGATATTAGGAGAACTATTAATAAGATTACCTGATGAAGTAGGGTGGGGTGCTGCTCAACGAGTAGGCTGCAGTAGGTGGTCTATCATGGCCACAATACGGCCCTTGGGCATGAGTACAAAACGCCAAGGCCGGCCACCCACTTGATGCCACAAATTGGCTGAACGAATGCCCGCTAGCAGCAGTGCCCGCACTTGGTCTTGCACCGAAGTACGCTGCAATATTTGCTGGTCACCCATGACTTGAATGGGTGGCTCGATAGTACTGGCAGTTTTTTTGTAGAGCGTTGAGAGTTGCTCGCTGATGAACGGGTCCGATGCTGAAAGCTCATCAAGGTGTGAGCTTAATTGCTCAATATTGTTGCCAATGGTATTGAGCATCTTTGGCCTTTTTGCCAATTGGCGCTCAAGCCGATGAAGCGCAAAACTGTATTTGAACGCAGCGCGTTGTTTGCCGCGCTCGCTTTGGCTCATCAGTTTACGAAGGGTGGTTAAGCCAACGTACAGGGCTGGAATGTCGCCATATACTTCTTCGATATCTTTTGGATTTTGCTGAAATACGCTGTGAATACAGGCTTCGTAGCTGGCTTGGTGCCACTGCCCGGTTTGCGCAAGTTTATCGACTAACACCGCAGATTGAAGCACCCCGGCAAAGGCAATAACTTGGCTGCGTAAATCTGCATGGCTGGTGAAATTCATGACAGCGTTCCCTGCTGGTTATGATTTGCGATACTCGAGGATTGAATCACCGCGCCGCCGAGGCAAACTTCACCTTGGTAAAGCACTACGTATTGCCCGGGTGTTACCGATCGTTGCGGTTGCTCAAAAGATACGTTGATGATCTCGCCTAATGTTGAGTCGCTTGAAACCGATACCTGGCAGGTTTGTGATGTTTGCCGATACCGAACTTTAGCCTTGCAGCTGAAATTGGCCGTGGGTGGCGCACCGTTGATCCAGTGTGTTTCTGCCGCCATTAATTGGTCTGAAAATAGCATTGGGTGGTCGTTGCCTTGCGCTGCAATTAAGACGTTTCGGTCTAGATGTTTACCGACTACGTACCAAGGTGCTTCGGGAAAGTTTTTGATACCGCCAAGACCAAGGCCTTGGCGCTGGCCAAGTGTGTGGTACATCAAGCCTGAATGTTGGCCAATCACTTGGCCTTCAGGTGTTTCGATATCGCCGGGTTGTGCGGGCAAGTACTGCTGTAAGAAATCTTTAAAGCGTCGTTCACCAATAAAACAGATGCCAGTGCTGTCTTTCTTTTGGTGGTTGCCAAAATTTTGGGCTTCAGCAATGGCGCGAACCGTGGGTTTTTCCATGCCGCCAATCGGGAATAAACACTTGGCTAGCTCTTGTTCAGAAACTGCATTGAGGAAATAGCTTTGGTCTTTGTTGTTGTCCAGCCCGGTTAACAAGCGGGTGTGCTGGCCTTCGGTGCGGGTTCGTACATAGTGCCCGGTGGCAATGTAGTCTGCGCCTAATAGCTCGGCGTATTCGAGAAAGACTTTGAATTTGATCTCGCGATTACACAGTACGTCGGGGTTGGGTGTGCGGCCTGCAGAATATTCGGCAAGAAAATGATCAAACACATTGTCCCAATATTCAGCAGCGAAATTAGCCGTATGCAGTTTGATGCCAAGACGTTGGCAGACTTCTTCGGCGTCGGCTAAATCTTGTTTGGCAGAGCAATATTCGCTGCCGTCGTCTTCATCCCAGTTTTTCATGAACAGGCCTTCAACTTGGTAACCTTGTTCAATAAGAATGTAGGCTGATACCGATGAATCAACACCACCGGACATGCCAACCATTACGCGGGTGTTGGTGTTATCTCTGGTCGTGTTGTCAGGTGCGCTGTCAGCCGTAGTGTTAGCCGCGCTGTTTGGATGGCTTGCGCTGCTTTGATCGGTCGTGATGTCATTCAATGTTTTACTGTTCCTACCGCACGAGGTGTTAGCGGTTTGTATGATGTGGTATGTCTGGTTGATAGGTACTGTTGGCAGTACGCAGCGGTCATCAGCCCGCATCTATTTATATCAATGGATATAAATAGATGCGGGCTGAAATAGTTGTGGCCACTAGCGTGTAGCCAATGCTGTCAAAGCATAGCCTTTAGCTCAAAATGGTACTGATAAGGCTGAGCGGGTAGCGGGTTCCCAGCAGGTAATCATCTATTACGCTAATCACGGTTGGGCTGCGCATGAGGGCTCGTTTTTCTTCAACTTGCTCGCGGCTTAGCCATTTGGCCTGAATGATGCCGGTATCTAGCGGTAATTCTGGGTCGTATGTGAGTACTGCGCCAATGAAACAGATTCTTAGATAGGTTTCATTTTTTGCGCCAGCCTTCGATTGATAGACCCCAAGTAGAGCATTAACTTCTATGCTGTAGCCGGTTTCTTCGAGTGTTTCGCGACAGGCAGCCTGGATAAGGCTCTCGTTCGGCTCTAAATGCCCCGCCGGTTGATTCCAGACAATTTGCCCATTCACCTGTTCTTCAACTAATAGGAATCGGTTATTATCTTCGATCACGGTCGATACCGTTACATGGGGGCTCCAGCGCATTGCGAGGCTATGCTCCTAAAAATTTCAATCATATATGAATATACCTTGGGTATCTTCGATATGTAGTGAATCACCCCGAATTAATGAGAACTCAATGAGCGAATTAACACACCTCGATAGCGACGGAAATGCTCGTATGGTGGATGTCACGGACAAAGCAGAAACATCGCGCTCGGCTACCGCGCAGGCTTTTGTTTCGATGTCGGCCGCAACCTTAGAAATGGTGGTTAAAGGCGAGCATAAAAAAGGTGATGTTTTCGGTATTGCGCGCATTGCGGGTATTCAAGCAGCGAAGAAATGCTCGGATCTAATTCCGTTGTGCCACCCGCTGATGCTTAGCTCGATTGGCGTTGAGTTTGAGGTGAACCACCCCAAAAATCAGATAATGATCAGCGCAACCTGCAAGCTAAAAGGCCAAACCGGCGTAGAGATGGAGGCCTTAACTGCAGTGTCGGTAGCGGCGCTTACCATTTACGATATGTGTAAAGGCGTAGAGAAAGGGATTTTGATTGAGTCGATTGGGCTGGTAGAAAAGCTCGGTGGTAAATCGGGCCTTTGGCAGCAAGGTGATAAATAGTGCGAGTTTTGTATTTTGCTAGTATTCGTGAGCTGTTCGACTGTGACGGCGAACAAATTGAGCTTGAGCCCAATATCACCACGGTACAGGGCTTGATTGATTCTTTGTGTAACGTGCATGACGAACGCTGGGCCAAAGCCCTGGGTGACCCGAACCTGTTGGTTTCCATCAATCAAGAAATCGCCTCGCTAGATGCGGTGATTACCAATGCTGATGAAATTGCATTTTTCCCACCGGTTACAGGGGGTTAGTAATGAGAACGGTATCCATCCAAACCGAAGATTTTTCAATAGAACAAGAAACCAATCTACTGCGGGCCGCAACCGCGGAAGTAGGGGGTATTGCTACCTTTACCGGTTTAGTCAGCGACCTTAACCGAGAGCAAAAAATAGAGTCGCTATTTCTTGAGCATTACCCCGGCATGACGGAAAAGCAGCTTGAGCAGATTATTGACCAGGCTGAATCGCGTTGGAGCTTGCTGGGAACACGGGTGATTCATCGAATTGGATTATTACACCCGCAAGATCAAATTGTGTTTGTAG
Source organism: Pseudomonadales bacterium (assembly GCA_016763075.1). GTDB lineage: Bacteria > Pseudomonadota > Gammaproteobacteria > Pseudomonadales > JAHRWD01 > JAHRWD01. Next base: position 12,763 of record JAESUM010000078.1, on the reverse strand, counting down.
GGGTTAGTAGTCGGCACCGCAAAGACTGCTTCGAAGCCTGCCAGTTTATATGGATTACCTGAAGACCCACGCGACAATCTGGAAGAAAGAATCTAGCGATGATCAAGCGCAGTGGCTAGAGGCCCGTGAGTCAGACCAGATAGAAGAAGAAAAATGGAAGAGGGGAAATGGGAGCAGCGATTCGGAATTTGTGAAGAGCGAGTAATACTGTTCAAGCTGCGATAAAACCTTCTCTCGCGAAAACCAACTAACGATCTTCTCGTTTGTTATTCATTGGCGAAACTCTATTGTTAGTTTTCGTGTGCGCCTTCATTCACATTTTCGAATAACTAAATTCAAATTAATTCTGATGGAAAAAGTACATCCAAGGTTATATTAATCTAGTGGATGAGGACTTTATCTTCTTTATATAATGGTGTATTCATTCTAAATACACTTTAAATTAAGCTTAAAATAAGAGAGTAATGTGATGAAAGATACATTAGATAAACTTTCTACCCCAACAATAGCGCTGCATTGGTTGGTTGGCGTTGTGATTGTATTTATGATTCCAGTTGCCATTTATATGGCCGATTATGAAGTGTTTTTTTTATACCCCATACACAAATCCATCGGTGTAACCTTGTTTGTTTTTATCATTGCGCGGGTAGTGTGGCGTGTGATCAACGGTTGGCCTAAGCCTGTAAGTGAGTATCAAAAGTGGGAGCAAATTCTTGCGAAAATTGTACACTGGGTATTGATCGTAGGCACCGTGCTGTTGCCGATCAGTGGTATGACCATGTCTGGAGCCGGAGGGTATGGCATACCGTGGTTTGGGCTAGAGCTAATGGCCATGAATGTAGACCCAAACGATGTGACAGTAGTATTGCCTATAAATGAATTAGCCGCTGAAATTGGCCATGAAATACATCATTTATTAGCCATCGTGATGAGTGTCTCAATTTTGTTGCATATTGCTGGGGCATTGAAGCATCACTTTATTGATAAGGATAAAACGCTTCAACGTATGGTGGGTAAAAGCGTTTGATTTAGTAGGGCCTAGGGAAGGGTATAGAGGGGCAGAAATGTAGGGTTATTCAGCGGAGCAATATAGGTTTTATACTGCTCCGCTTTTTTTGGCTTTATGTCGTTTATTTTCTGGGTGGTAGCTGAATAACGAGATCAAATTACTGGTGATTTAAGCGATAGCCACGCCACAAAAAACCAGCAACGTAATATTTGCGACAAACCCAATCAGAAAAAAGTAACTCCGTGGGCTGGGGTTTTGTTCTGTAGAAATCTTGTAATACAAAACCATATGTATGATTCGTGCGATAGCAAACACCCAAATCAGTATCGCCATCCAAGTTGCATTGGCACCTACGAAGATAGCTAAAAAAGAGGTGGCAATCATTGCCGGTACGTTTTCGAGCGAGTTTAAAAACGTACGGTGAGCGCGAAACACAAAAGACGAATGGCTAAGGGTATCGTCAATTTTACCCGGGATAGCACCATCTTGAGAGGCCTTTGATTTGGCCGCAATTAGCTGTTGAAGCATCAATGTAGCAATACAAACAAAAATACCCAAAAACGTAAGGGTGAAGCTATCAAGTGAAATCATGATCTATTTCCATATATTTTGATTTAAAGAGTAGAGCTCTAGACGTTCTAGTCAGCTAACTGGAGCTAACTGGAGCTAACTGGAGCTAACTGGAGCTAACTAGGAATACAAATTGGAACAACAATACTTGAACCACACCAATAGCGAAGCCCAAAATCGCGCCAAACCAAGTGATATGCCTAAACTGCTTGCGAGAAAACCCCATCACCAACTCTTCTAATGTGGCTACATCCATATCATCAATTTTTTGCTGAATGCGTTGTTTGATATCGTCGCTGTTATCACCCATTTGCTCGGCTATTTTGCCGATCTCGGTGATCATGTAATTACCAGCCATGGTTTTGGCCATACCTAACATCGCATCGTTAATTTTCAGTAGTGTGCCCAGCTGGCCAAGCAGCTCGTCTACCTTCGTCTTTAGCTGCTCTTTAACGCTGTCAGTGAGAAATAGCTCCGCGACATCGTTACTTCCAAAAACATGGGTTACAAATGTATCAGCGATGGATTCAGATATCTGATTGCGCTCGCGTGGAATAAGGCCCGGGGTAAACGGTACGCGAATCTTGCCAATGTAGCGTGCAGCATAAGGCCGAAACAGCATTCGAATCGCCACGTCATTCGTGACTGCACCAATGATGGCACCTACGATTGGAGGGAGTATATAAATTAGCCAGTTATCCATAATATAAAGTACTTTTAATTATTGTAGTTAAACGACAAGGTCAAACGGCGAAGTAGAAAGGCTTAGGAGCTTACTGTATTTACAGCCTATTCAAAAGAGTACTGTTTGATTGGCGGGGTTACGTGCTCTTAATGTAATGGTGCGGTTGCATAGTTAAGGGGGTACTCTGGGCCCCTAGGCGACTATATTGCCTATCGTCAAAGCAATGCTGACAATGGGTCTGATCTATACATTGCTCATCGTGACGCAAGTGTAAAGGTGAGTGTTTCAGTTGGAAATATGGCCGGGCTTGGGGTGTCGGAATTCCAATGGTTACCGGTCGATAGTCGCCTTGCATATAAGCTCAAAAGTAGCGCGCTAGCGGGAGAGGTATTGTTTGGCATAGATGCCGATGGCGCTAATCATCAAATGCTTTCGGAGCCGATAACCGTAGGTATGGATCAACGTATCTTTCAATTTGCTTGAGGTTCAAATGGAACGCAACTGGCCTCTTCAGCGGTTATTACAACGGCGAAGACCTTATTGAGTTGTATGCAGTGAATACCGACGGCAGTGAGCGTACAAAGATTGCCGGTACAGAGGTTATAGATGGGTTTATGCACGTGATTGATTTTCGGTGGGGCCCCGGGAATCATATTGCGTATTACTCAGCTGATAACGGCAAGGTCAAATTGTATGTTGTTTCTGTGAATGATGCAGAGACCATTCAAATTAGCCCGAGCTTATAAAACGGCGTAGCGGTGCAGAGTTATGAATGGTCACCAGATGGCGTACACGTAACTTACCGGGCTAGTTTGGAAGCTCAGGGTAAGGTGTTGTTATACCGAGCGTCCGCTGATGGTACACAAAACCAAAAAATATCCGGTGAGAATTTCGAAGGCAGGCAAGTCCAACAATTTTGGTATGCGCGGTAAGCACTGAAATGAACTTGGAGCTACGCCTTTACCGCTGAGCCCAAGCTCATATAAGACACAAAACGTGGTGAGCCTTCGATATAGTCGCAATCATCCCAGTCAATATTAAAGCCGGAGCTTTTTATACTGCTGATAACAGGGCGGTTAAGGTTGCAGCCGCCGAATAATTTCTTCCATATAGGGTTGATTCTATTCTGCCATTTTTGTACTTCAAGGTCCGGTGCCTGGCCATGTTCACAAAAGATCAGTTTCCCACCGGGCTTCAATACGCGGTGCATCTGTTTCATTGCGGTCTCCCAATCTGGGATCGTGCAAAAGGTGAATGTAAGAACCACAGTATCGACAGAGTTGTCATCAAGGGGAATTTGCTCTCCTGGCAGGCTTAACCATTCTACTTCTACTGGCGAGTTAGCAAGGTTTTCTTGTGCTTTTTTACGCATCCCTTCGGAGGGCTCTAGCCCCCAAACCTTAGTGACTTTGCTGGGGTTGTAGTACTGCAAATTAATGCCTGGCCCCATGCCTACTTCTAGCACCTCGCCTTCAGCATCTGCCAACATTCTGGCGCGTAATTTACCGGTTTGTTCAGTAGAACAGGCGCAATTAATCAAATGGGGTAAAATTTTTTCTTCGTAAAAACTCATGGCTGAACCTGTTTATAGTGGGCTTGAATATTGGTTGGATTTTACGCTAGCTGGATCTAGAAGGTTTTATGCTTCGAGAGCTTCTTCGATAGCAATTTTTATTTCTGCATCGTCTGGCTCAATTTTCGGGTGAAAACGTTTAACCACTTCGCCATTTTTGCCAATCAAAAATTTCTCGAAATTCCACGCGACATCGCCACTGTAGGGTGAGGCAGGGCCCGCAAGCCATTCGTACAATGGGATTCGGTTTTCACCATTAACTTCAATTTTACTGCTAAGCGGGAAAGTAACTGGGTAGCTAACCGAGCAGAACTGTTTAATCTCTTCGGCAGTGCCGGGCTCTTGTTGAAGGAATTGATTGCAGGGTAGTCCGATAATTTCTAAGCCTGCTGATTTGTATTGCTGGTATAGCGCTTCAAGGCCGGTGTATTGCGGCGTGAGCCCACAACGGCTGGCAACATTCACCAGAAGTACGGCTTTGCCCTCGAACTGCTTTAACGGTAATGGGGTGTTGTCAATTGTGCTGAGCTCAAAATCGTGGAGAGTGGGCATGGCGATTCTCGATGTGATGTTGGAAAACACAAATAGTACACCAGCGAGGGTTAAATGGAAGTGCGGTTAATCGAAAATGTTCATCCTCAACAGGTATTAATACGGTGTATAAAAAGGGGCTTTATTGAAGTGATACATTGTCATGTCTATGAAGGTTGCATACCATGCTGGTTTTTGAATAAAAGAGAATGCTTTAGTACAACCAATAACTGTAATAGTGGTTTTGTTTTGATGCGTGTTCAGGCCTGATTGTGCTGATTTTGAACGTTTTTTTTGGAGTGAATGAGTGAACAACAAGCTAGTTAATGCTGTATTGCTGCCCACGCTGATGATCAGCACGGCTGTTTTCGCGGAAGACGTAGTGAATGAATGGACTGGAACCGGTGAATTAGGTTTTGTGGTGAATAACGGCAATACGCAAACACAAACCATCACCTCAAAAATTACCGGCGTCAAAGACAGCGAGCACTGGCGGCATCACCTGGTTTTATCGGGCACCGGCAAGTCAGACAAAAATGATACCACTGCGGAAAAGTATTTTGGTGAAGCCAAGTCTGACCGAAAGTTGAATGAACATTATTATGGGTTTGCCTTGGGGAATTACGAGAAAGATCGTTTTAGTGGGTTTGACCACCAAGCCAACCTCTCGGCGGGGGCCGGTCGTCGCATGTTGGAGGACAGCACCATGGTGCTAGATGTAGAGCTGGGTATTGGTGTACGTTTTAGCGAAACCGATGCCGGCACAACCAAGGAGGAGCCGGTTATACGTATTGCCGGTGATTTTACCTGGGAGCTTTCAGAGACATCGTCATTCAAGCAAACGCTTAGTGCTGATGCAGGCAAAGACTCAACGGTCTATAAATCGCTAACTTCTTTGGCGGCGCAAGTTACCGGTAGTGTGTCTTTAAAGGCTTCATTTGAGGCCAAACACACCACCAGCGTGCCTTTGGGTTCTAAAAAAACAGACACCACCACCACGCTTAATCTGACGTATTCGTTTTGATGTAAGCTTTTAACGTATTAAAAGCGCGTATAAAAAAGGCCAGCCCATAAAAATCAGGCTGGCCTTTTTTGTGTTCGGATATTTGCTACAACGTTAAATGTTGCGATTGACCGAGCGTCCAACGCGTTGATTCTGCGCGGCTTTGAGTTTGCTCGCGGCTGCTTTACGTCGCCGCTCTCGCGGGCCATTTCTTCGGGTAGTCGCTTTGGTTGCTCGCATTCCAGCTTTAAGCAGACGCCGATCAAGCCGGTTATTTCGCCGCCGCGATGACTTTCGGCGGTCGATGGTTACTTCGCCGTCTTCGTTAGTGAAGTACCGAATACCATCTGCACCGTTTACCCGAGTTGTACGTCTTTCGGTATTCGGTCGATTGTTATCGGTGGGCTTGTGGCCGCCCAGGCCTGGTATGTTAGCTGTCATAAAAAGTCGTTTTCGAAAAAACGTTTGAAATTAGGTTACCCCTTATGTAACGGCATGTTGGGCGAAAACTTTAATTTTTTAAGTTAGCTTGTTTAAAATTACTGGAAATATTGCGACTGGACAAAAGAATTTTTATAGCCGAGGATAGTTCGAGATAATAAAAACTAAAAACATGGAGGGTTGCCCCTTATGAACTCGCAATCTAAGGCGACTTCAAGCGGTACAGTAGGAGCATTAGCTCCCTATCGAATTCTTGATTTAACAGATCATCGTGGCTGGTTAGCGGGCAAAATGCTTGGTGATTTAGGTGCGAAAATCATTAAGATTGAACCAGTGGATGGTGACCCGGGCCGACATCGCGGACCTTTTTTTGAAGATAAAGCAGATGCCGATCACAGCCTCAAATGGTGGTTTTTCAACCAAGGTAAACGAGGCGTAAGCCTTAACTTGGAGTCGGCTGAAGGTAAGGCACTGTTTGAAAAAATGGTTGCCTCGGCTGACGCGGTTATTGAATCCTTTGAGCCTGGTTGGCTCGATTCAATAGGTTTAGGTTATAAAAACCTCGAAGCTATTAACCCCAAAATTGTGATGACCTCGATCACCCCATTTGGCCAAGGTGGCCCACATGCGGGCTTCAAAGGCCCAGATCTAATATTGGCTGCACTTTGTGGCACCATGTATTTATGCGGTGACCCCGAGAGACCACCAGTACGTATCTCAATTCCCCAAGGCTATATGCACGGCGCTGCAGAAGGCGCGGTAAGCACCACAATGGGCCTGTACCATGCGCGTTCAACCGGTGTTGGGCAACATGCAGATGTGTCATCTCAACTGGCGTATACGCGGGCTTTGATGAACGCTACGCCATTTCCAAAATTAGAAAACCGTAGCTTGAAGCGCACCGGAATATGGACGGAGTCAGTGGGTTCTTTCCGCCGAGTTATTTACCCCGCTAAAGACGGTTATATCACCATGATGATTAATGGCGGTATGTTGGGTGGTAAATCGATTGAAGCCATATTTGAGTGGGCTAAAGAAACTATCGAAGTGCCAGAAAAATTACTCAATACAGACTGGCAGGGGTTAGACGCCGCCGCGATTATTCAAGACCCGAAGAAAGGCCTCTTGTTTACAGAATTGTCTGAATGGCTAATGGACTTCTACCCGCTATTCGATAAAGAAACCATTTATGCCGAAGCATTAAAACGGCGAATTTTACTTGCGCCGGTCAGCACCATTGCAGATATCTGCGAAGATGAGCAACTCATCGCGCGGGGGTATTTTGTTGACGTGAAACACGAAGATAAAGACGCTGTCACCTATCCAGGCCCGTGGGCCAAAATGTCTGAAACCGAAATACAAGTCGGCGCGCGTGCACCACATGTTGGTGAGCACAATCGCGAGGTATTTGTTGGTGAGCTGGGTGTTAGCGAGGTGGAGTTCGAACGATTGGTCGAAACTCGCATCATCTAATCTAGACGTTTTACGATAACAATAATTAAAAAGAAGGTTGGATAAAACAATGGCGAATCTAATTTTTGAAGGTTTGAAAGTCTGGGACATGTCATGGGTCGGCGTTGGACCGTTGACCGCTCGGTATTTGGCAGATAATGGAGCGACGGTTATCCGCATGGACTCGAGTAAACGTGTCGATATATTGCGAATATCACCACCCTTTCAACAGGGTAAACCGGGTTTTAATAACTCGATGTTTTACGGCGATTTTAACTGTTCCAAATTGGGCCTTGGGCTTGATATGTCGACAGAAGAAGCCCGAGAGGTCGCACGCGAAATGGCGCAATGGGCCGATGTCGTACTTGAAAGCCTCACCCCAGGAAATATGGCTAAATGGGGGCTTTCGTACGAAGAAGTGTCCAAAGACAATCCTGGTGTTGTCATGCTTTCTACTTGTATGCAGGGGCAAACCGGGCCACGGGCGCATTATCCAGGGTTTGGTAATTTGATGGCGTCTAACTCAGGTTATTATGAAATCACCGGCTGGCCCGATGCGGAGCCTGTTCCGGTCTACGGGGCATATACCGATTTTATAGCCCACCGTTTTACAACCGCAGCCTTGGTTGCAGCGCTTGACCATAAAGCTCGAACCGGCAAAGGTCAGTATATCGATATTTCTCAATTTGAGGCTGCGGTTCAGTACTTTGGTCCAGAGGTTTTAGACTACACCGTGAATGGTCATACGCCGACACGTAATGGTAATGCTGACCCTGTTGCCGCACCACACGCCGCGTACCCATGTATCGGCGAAGACCGCTGGATTGCTATCGCCATTGAAACGGATCAAGAATGGCAAACATTCAAAGAGAAAATGGGTAACCCAGAATGGGCAGAAAAAAATAAATTTTCGACGTTATCGGCAAGAAAAGAAAATGAAGATGAGTTAAACCAGCATGTAGCTGCTTGGACTGTTGGCCAAAATGACAAAGAGCTACAGTATTTTCTTCAGCCAGATATTGCAGCAGGGTCTGTGCAAGATCAGTTCGATTTATATGAAGATGCCCAAACGTTATATCGCGGTTACTTTGTAGATTTAGAGCACAGTGAAATGGGTAAGGTGCCGTATAACGGAACCCAAACTTTGTTTTCTAAAACGCCAACGACATTGAGTAAAGCTTCTCCCTGTGTCGGTGAAGATAGCCGGCAGGTGTTAAAAGACTGCCTTGGTTTTAGCGATCAAAGAATTGATTCTTTAGTGGCTTCCGGTGCAGTTGAAATTACGGGCCCAAATGCTTAAAGGGCGCAAGTGTTGAAATGTAGTTTGCTTTGACGAAGCTGAACAGTGATTGACAGCGATATAGCTGAGTAAAACCGGCACAAAATAAAAAGCCCCGATGGATCAAACCATCGGGGCTTTTTATTTTGTGCTTAGGCTTAATTAGCGATTTTTATCGACGAGTAGCTAAAGAGGCCTTGGTTTTATCACGTAAATTACGCAGCGAAACTTCGGTCATTTCCCAGTCAATGCATGCATCGGTTACTGAAACACCGTATTGCATTTCGGAGGGGTCCGATGAAAGTTTTTGGTTACCAAAACCAATATTACTTTCAACCATAATGCCGATAATAGACTGGTTGCCTTCGGCAATTTGGTTGGCAATGTTTTCAACCACTAACGGTTGCAGCGCGGCGTCTTTATTAGAATTGGCGTGGCTGCAATCAACCATGATGTTTTTGGGTAGATTAGCATCGTCTAGACGCTTTTCGCACACTGCAATGTTAACCGAGTCGTAGTTGGGTTTGCCGCCACCGCCACGTAGCACAATGTGGCTGTACGCGTTGCCGGTAGTGCGGATAACCGCTACTTGGCCTTGGCGGTTAATGCCAAGAAAACTGTGGGGGTGGGAGACTGACTGAAGGGCGTTTATAGCAACGCTTAGCCCGCCATCAGTACCGTTTTTAAAACCGATAGATACCGAAAGCCCACTGGACATTTCTCGGTGAGTTTGTGACTCGGTAGTACGTGCGCCAATTGCTGACCAAGAAATTAGATCCTGAATATACTGCGGGCTAATAGGGTCCAATGCTTCAGTGGCAGTAGGCAAGCCGATTTCTGCAAGGTCTATTAATAGCTGACGGCCAATGTGTAACCCTTCTTCAATTTCAAAGGAGTCATCCATGTGTGGGTCGTTAATAAGACCTTTCCAGCCCACGGTAGTACGTGGCTTTTCAAAATAGACTCGCATAACAATATAGAGAGTATCACCCAATTCATCTGAAAGAGCTTTGAGGCGTAGCGCATAATCACGAGCAGCAACAATATCGTGAATAGAGCAGGGGCCCACAACAACGATAAGCCGATGGTCTTTGCCATCCAAAATGTCACGGATCGTGTCTCGCCCATCGATAACGACTTGCTTAGCAATATCCGATAACGGTAATTCTTGTTTTAGCGCTTCAGGGGTGATCAACACATCCTGTGAGGCAACATTGATATTTTCAACGCGAGGATCTGGCATAACTCTTCTCTAGTAATAAGGCTATAAGTATTATTTTGTGCAGAACCGAATATTAAACGCTTTCACTGTGTATTGATCAATACACAGCGGGCTGTATAGGGTTAAAAATTGCGGTGTAGACCCGAATTTAGAGGTTAATTGGGCATATTCGGTATAATCGCGCTTCATCCACGATACAGCAACTGTAATTACTATGAATGACGCCACCGAAAATCCATTAGGAAAACAGGTTACATACGACCAAACATACGCGCCTGAACTGTTATTTTCGATTTCCCGTTTTGATAATCGTAAGAGTTTTATGGTGGATGATAACGCTGCGTTGCCGTTTTTCGGGTATGACCACTGGAATGCCTACGAAGTCTCGTGGTTGAACCAAAAAGGTAAGCCGCAAGTAGCCATCGCGCAGTTCAGGTTTGAAATTGAAACCAGCTTCATTATTGAATCGAAGTCTTTCAAACTTTACCTCAACTCGTTGAATCAGAAAAAATTTGATTCAATCGATGAAGTTACAAAAGTAATTGTGGGTGATCTTTCGACCTGTGCACAATCTAAAGTACTGCTTGAATTGACGCCTGTTTCGCAATACGCACTTAACTGCTTTTCTAACCCTAAAGGCACTTGCCTCGATCAATTAGATATCGACGTAGAGCAATACCAAACAGACGCAAGCCTTCTTCAAGTGAGCAACGCCGAAACCAAAACCGAAACCCTATTTAGCCATTTACTGCGCTCCAATTGCCCCATTACCGGCCAACCGGATTGGGGTACCATCCAGGTTGTATACCAAGGTCAGCAGATTGACCACGCCAGTCTGCTTCGTTATATCATCTCGTATCGTGTTCACTCCGGGTATCACGAGCAAGTGACCGAACAGGTATTTACCGACCTCATGGCCCAGTGCAAACCAGAGCAGCTAGAAGTTCAAACATGGTTTGTTCGTAGAGGTGGTTTAGACATCAACTGTTTGCGCAGTACTCGTCAGTCAGTGTTAGATAATGATGATCCGCTGGCCCGTGTTAGCCGCCAATAGAGCTGCACTAAATAATGGTTAAATGAGGTAGAGTCGGTTTTGTTGGGCACAAAATTTTAATAAATCGGCACGTCAATAAACGGGTATATCAAATAAGTAATCGCGTGACAAAAATTCTTGATATTACCAATGGCGACAGCGCAGTCGAGCTGATGAAGCAGGCAGGAGTAGCCGGAGAATTCCTCCCTTGGCGCGATTTTCTGCTTGAGGGGCCAGTACGATACGGTAATACACTGGAGCAACTTTCATCGATTCGCGCTAATTATATTGTGCAACAGGGTGGGGTGATGCGCTGGCAGTGCGAAGTGATTTTACTGAACGTGACAACAAGCTAAAGATATTTCGAACCTTCGATAAAGTCTTATTGTGGTTTGAACATGACCTTTACGACCAATTTCAAATCCTGCAAATATTAGATTGATTTAATCAACAAAACCTATCCGAGATCACGCTGGCCATTATTTGTACTGACCAATACCTAAGCATGCAAACGCCGCAGCAACTCAAAAAATTTTCACATAAGAAACCACTGTTACCGCCCGACAACGCGCACTTGCAAGTAAAGCGTGGTAAGCGTTTACACAGTCAACACCTAAAGCTTGGTTTGAGTTACTAAAAATAGATACCTGATTTTAAGCGGCGAAATTCTGCGCATGTTAGAAGAATACCCAAGTAACGAGAACGGTTTGAACCGCATCCAGTAGCAGGCGTTAATGGTTATAGCGCAGGCAGAGAAACCCGCTACCGTCGTGTTTAATCAAAGCCAATTATTGGAAGAACGGCGTTTTTTAGGCGGTGCTAGTTTTTGGAATATATTACAAGAATGGGCAAACTCAACGCCTGCGCTTGTTGAGCTATCTGCCGGCAATACAATCAAATCAGCCACAGCAGCGCAGCAAATTGTGACAATTTTCGATGCAGGGTGCATGGCACTATTACTTGAACTCAGAGGCAATGAAATCTGGTCAAATGTTGCAACACCAAGGTGTTGGTTTGGCGGAGTTTAACTTAGTCGTGATGCCATCTAGTGTTGGAATGCTGAGTTAAATACAATTGAATACAAGCATTTTTCGTAACAACACTTACTAGTAACCAACCCAAAAATACTGCGCGATAACCGGCAGTTAATATCATTAATAAAACGGAATACCAATAGATGCCAACAGCAAAATTAGTTATGTGCGACTGCGATGGTACCTTGGTGGATAGCGAGCCACTGGGTAATAGAGCATTGGCAGAAACCTTCACAAATTGCGGATACAGTATTTCTGAAGCTGAAGCCATTGATCGATTCAAAGGGCTAAAGCTTGCTGACAGTATTGCTATTGTCGAGAAAGAATCAGGCAAAAAAATGCCCCCAAGTTTTGAATCAACGTTTAGAGCAAGAATGGCAGAAATATTTGAAGCGGATCTGCAACCAATACAAGGAGCTAAAGAATTGGTTGAGTCATTCTTAATTGATTTTTGTGTCGTATCTAATGGGCCTCCAATTAAGATTAAACACGGCTTAAGTTTAACGGGGCTGTGGCCATATTTTGAGAGTAAAGTGTATAGCGCCTATGAGATAGGTGTTTGGAAGCCAAACCCAGCGCTGTTTCTTAACGTAGCCAAGCAATACAAAGTAAACCCAGTTGATTGCATTGTTATTGAAGACAGCTTGCCCGGCGTTCAAGCTAGTATCGCTGCGGGCATGTTGGTTTGTGTTTACAATCCAGAAGATCAGCGATTCCCCAAATCTAAATTGGTTAAGGATTTTCGATCCCTGCAAGATATGACTGCACATTTGGTAGAAATAGGGGTCAGCAAGAGTGGTTAGGTAATCCCCCCGAAAAATAGCTGAGGTTGAAGGTGGAATTTTCTCGTAATCTATACGCAGGAGATCCACATGAAAAAATCACGCTATTCAGACAGCCAGATCATGGCCATACTCAAGCAGAGCGATGC
>JAESUM010000077.1 GCA_016763075.1 Pseudomonadales bacterium | reverse complement strand
TGATACGACTGATACGACTGATACGACTGATACGACTGATACGACTGATACGACTGATACGACTGATACGACTGATACGACTGATACGACTGATACGCAAGAAGCACTGCAAACATCAAACAGAAACCTAGAAAATACCGAGCACGGTTTGTTGTTGTTTGATAACAACGCCAGCATCGTCAGCCAAGCATTACAGCAATACGGCGAGTTCACTGTAGGTGTGCGAGAGCTGTTCTCGCAGCTATTAAGTAACGGCACAGAAGTCGTCGAGTTTGGCTCTGGCATTGGTGTAATGAGCGTCGAAATAGCCAAGCACGTGGGCAGCAATGGGCGAGTCTGGGCCGAGAACAGAGAGCCGCAAGAATTTCTGCTCCTGTGTGCAAACCTTGCCTTGAATGAGGTCAAAAACGTCGAATTTTTTGATTCTATTTCAGATATCGACTTACCCGATCGCTGTGACATGGTAGTCATCAACGATACCCCTTGGACAACCGAGTTGGAAAATATCGTAACCAACAAGCTATCGCGAGACCGGCCATTCATTATGACCATCGGCGAGATCGATGGCATCGAAGCCCTGCGGAATTTCCCAAACTACCTGTTTGTAGAATATTGGGTAGAGGTTGCGCGGCCAGATAACTTCAAAGGCACTCAGATTGATGAGCCGCTTGCGCCAATATTGTGTTTGGTAGGGGCTCCCTCCTAACCAACCTACTCGTTGTTTCAAAGAAGCTAGCAGGCATACCGTCTGCGTGGCTTTTTCATGCCTAATACCGTTTTAATTGCCTCATTATGCTTTTCGGCATATTTCATTTTATAGCTAAAAAATTGGCTATTATTCGCGAATGCTCTAAAAAAATTAGGTATAGTTAGGAAAGCCGACCATACTTTAGTCTATTGGAGCCAAATTTTTGACTATCAGGGTGGCCGCATCAACCTGCGGCAGTGCATTTTAATGCGCACACATTCTGCATTTTGTCGGTGAACTAGCTTGTTAGTCCAAGCAGATAGTGCCAAATTTTTATTGAGTCGGTTGTTTTATGCGAAGCGAAGAACCCGTTGTACTGGTAATCGGGGAGCCATCCCATTGTCATTCCATAAAAATTATTCTCGATTTTCTAGGCGAAGCTTCCAAGCTCATTGAGGTCGATCAATTTTCTAGCTTTATAGCGAATAATCCTGAACCCGAATATGAAGTTGTGGTGGTTTCGTCACCGGATAACAGCGCAATTGATGTAAGTGCATTGCTGTTGGAGTTAGATAATTGGAATCCATCTCTGCCAGTTATTTTGACCCACGGCCTGACCTCACCAGAAGATTTAGACCCACGCTTAACCCACAAAGTCGTCGCGCAATTTAGCGATAACCTCACCTACGCTCCAACGGTTGATGCGCTTTATCGTGCTCAGGTTTACCGCGAGCAATCTGCTTTGGCTATAGCAAAACGTGGCGAACGACGCGAGCCGCACCTGTTTAGAAGCTTGGTTGGAACCAGCCGTAGCATTCGTAATGTACGAGAAATGATGTCTCATGTGGCGGATAAAGAAGTCACCGTACTGATCACCGGTGAATCCGGTTGCGGTAAAGAAGTGGTTGCGCGTAATTTGCACTACAACTCACCACGCAGAGATAACGCATTTGTACCGATAAACTGCGGCGCAATACCCATGGAGCTGCTCGAAAGCGAGCTATTCGGCCACGAAAAAGGCGCGTTTACCGGCGCAATAGCCAGCCGTGCCGGCCGCTTTGAAATGGCTCAAGGTGGCACTTTGCTGCTCGATGAAATTGGCGACATGCCATTAGACATGCAAGTGAAGATTTTACGCGTGCTGCAAGAACGCTGTTTCGAACGAGTAGGGGGAAACAAATCAATCCAGGCTGACGTCAGAGTTATTGCGGCGACTCATAAAAACCTTGAAGAGATGATCGAAAAAGGCGAGTTTCGTGAAGACCTGTATTACCGCCTAAATGTCTTTCCCATCGAAGTACCCGCTTTGCGCGATCGCAGCGAAGATATTCCGCTGTTACTCAACGAACTAAACACACGTATTGAGCAAGAACAGGGTGGGGCGATTCGCTTCAACTCCTCTGCAGTAATGGCGCTTTGTCGCTATCCGTGGCCGGGTAATATTCGTGAATTAGCAAACCTAGTTGAGCGCATGACCATCATGCATCCTGGCGGCGTAATTGGAGAGGGCGAACTACCACGTAAATATCGCCAAAACCCTGATGCCGAACCGGCTATTCAGCAGCCCTTTGAAACATCAAATGAAACCGCATCAGTGGCACCAACCATGAACGTCGATGCTGTAGCGATGCTACCGCTAAATGGTTTAGATCTAAAAGAGCATCTTGCGCAACTAGAAAAAGAACTCATCGAACAGGCCTTAGACATCAGCGAAGGGGTGGTGGCACGCGCGGCGGACAAGCTCAATTTACGCCGTACTACCTTAGTAGAGAAAATGCGTAAGTTAGACATTCAGCGCTAATTTTTAGCTTTATGCTTTAAATACAGTTCGAGTGCCTTTTCGAGCACTTTGTATAGCTCAAGAGGCTCGGGCGCAGCGCAATTGGCAGATCAACAATCAGCCCAGCACGAGGCTTCATTTAGCCTCACAACATAACTTACTACTGCAATAGCCACTGAGTTAAAAATAGGCACGGTGCTTGCAGTAACTTTGATAAATAGGAATTTCGTCAGAATTCCGGCGCATTTATCGGAGATTGTTGTCAGTTATGTTAACCACAGCTATTCCTTCATCATCATTTGAATCATTACCAGAGCCTTCAGCTTCGGTAAACCGCGACCCTGCCGAGCTTAATAGTGCCTTTGAGCAGTTTAATCAGTTGTCTCAACAACTTGAAAGCTCATACCGCGTATTAGAAGAGCAGGTCAGCGAACTCAACGGCCAATTGGCTACCGAAAGCGCAAGCCGCCTCAAAGAGCTGGCCGAAAAAGAAAAGCTAGCCAATCGACTAGAAAAATTAGTAGAGCTACTCCCCGGCGGCGTGATCGTGCTAGACCAGCGCGGCACAGTCATGAGCTGCAACCCAGCAGCCGAAGCCTTTTTAAGTGCTCCTGTTTCTGGCCGCGCTGACCAATCAGAGCCTTTGATTGGTGAATATTGGAGTCAAATTATCGATCGCTGTTTCGCACCGCGTATGGATGATGGCCACGAAGTGTCATTAAAAGATGGCCGGCGCGTAAGCGTCACAACCAGCTCCTTAGACCCAGAACCCGGTCAAATAATCCTACTTACTGACCAAACTGAAACCAGATTACTGCAACAACGGGTATCGCATAACGAGCGACTCACCGCCATGGGGAAAATGGTTGCATCACTGGCTCATCAAATTCGAACACCGCTTTCTGCTGCCATGTTGTACGCAGGCCACTTGTGCAATGAACAGCTCGATGCCGAGCGTATTCCGCAATTTGCAGAAAAATTGTTATCGCGATTAAAAAACATGGAGAAACAGGTCAGCGAAATGCTGGTCTTTTCGCGTAAAGATATCGCCATCACCGACCGTCTCACCATACAAAATTTATTCGATGAATTAGTCCGCGCTTCAGAGCAACCCTTGCAGACTTCAGGCTCAGTAATGAGTATTGATATCGAAGACAGCGGGCTTGAGTTCATGTGCCACCAAGAGCTATTAAGCGGCGCAATTTTGAATTTGATCATGAACTCCATTCAAGCGGTTGAACAAGGTGCAGTGATCGCACTTAAAGCCAAGCAGGTTGAGCAAAACTGGATAGAAATATCGGTGTCGGACCAAGGCCCAGGCATTGATTCCAGCGTTAAAGACCGTGCAATGGAAGAGTTTTTCACCACTAAAAGCAACGGCACTGGCCTTGGCTTGGCAGTTGCTCATTCAGTTGTGAACGGCCACAAAGGCCAGTTTTGGATCGACTCTATTCCGGGTTTTGGAACCACCGTTTTTATTTGGTTACCCATCGCGTGGGACGAAAATGTACTCGAAGGTGCAGTCACCAGCCAGGAGGAATTCGCATGAATAATCAGCCAGCAAAATTATTGGTGGTCGAAGATGATTTGGAGCTTCGCGAAGCGGTTGTCGATACATTAGAACTAGCCAAATTTTCCGTGGTTGCAGCGCATAGCGCCGAGCGAGCGATAGAAATTTGCGACACTCAACACTTCGACATGGTGATCTCCGACGTCAATATGGGCGAAATCGACGGCCACCAATTGCTAGCAACATTACAAGAAAAATTTCCAATGATGCCCGTGGTTCTGATGACTGCATATGGCAGCATTGAGCGCTCTGTGTCGGCCATGCAAATTGGCGCGAAAGACTATTTGGTTAAACCATTTGAGCCGCAAACGTTGATCGACTGTGTGAAACGTCATGTTTCAAACGGTACTGGCCGAGAGTCCACCACCGGCCCAATCATTGTTCATGCTGAAAGCCAACGACTTTATAACCTCGCTAGCCGAGTCGCCAAAGCAGATTCGACCGTACTGATTTGCGGTGAAAGCGGAACCGGAAAAGAAGTACTCGCGCGTTATATTCATGACCAATCCCCCAAAAATTCAGGGCCATTTGTGGCCATTAACTGTGCGGCTATTCCTGAAAATATGCTCGAAGCAACTTTGTTTGGGCATGAAAAAGGCTCTTTTACCGGTGCTCACCAAAGCGCACCGGGAAAGTTTGAACAGGCAGACAACGGCACATTGTTGTTAGATGAAATTAGCGAAATGGAGCTAGGCCTTCAAGCCAAGATATTACGTGTATTGCAAGAGCATGAAGTCGAGCGAATTGGCGGCCGTAAAACCATCAAATTAAACCTGCGTGTGATTGCCACGACCAACCGAGATATGAAAAAAGAGGTCGCAGAAGGCCGCTTTAGAGAAGATCTTTATTACCGGATTGGTGTATTCCCACTGACGTGTTT
Source organism: Pseudomonadales bacterium (assembly GCA_016763075.1). Lineage (GTDB taxonomy): Bacteria > Pseudomonadota > Gammaproteobacteria > Pseudomonadales > JAHRWD01 > JAHRWD01. Next base: position 12,805 of record JAESUM010000077.1, on the reverse strand, counting down.
GCCGTTACGAAACCGCCCGGCGGATATCCTGCCATTGGCGAATAAATTCCTACATAACTTTTGCGAAAAAATGCGCCGTGGACATTGCGAGTTTGATGCTTCAGCGACTGACTGGTTGGTGAGTTACGCATGGCCTGGCAATGTTCGTGAGCTGGATAATATTGTCCAGCGAGCCTTAATTTTGCAAGAAGGCAGCCAAATTAGCGCCGCAGATTTATTTATAGAAGGCGGCGATTTACCCACCCAAATATACGCCAATACCGATGCACAAGAAACTTCAGCCGCGCAGGAACAGCCCGTTGAACATCTTTCAGGCCGGGTTCAAAACCGTGAGTTTGAAGTGATTTTACAAATGCTTAAAACAGAAGGTGGCAACCGCAAAGGAACCGCCGAAAGGCTCGGCATTAGCTCAAGAACGCTGCGCTATAAGCTTGCCAAAATGCGCGACCAAGGCATTGATGTTGAAGCGATGGTAGCGGTCTGATGGTAGTGGTCAAAGTAACCGCGCTACACGTACAAAAAAACGTATTAACCGTTGAACAAATAGAAAGGTAAAGACGATGGATGTTGGCCGAGTAGACGTAAATCAAGTGTTGTCTCAAATGCGCAGCATGCGTGCTGAGATGCCTAATGCATTGCATGGAGCTGGTCAGGCTGATGCGGTTTCGGGGTTATCAAAACTCGGTGGCGTTCAGGGTGTTCAGAATGAGGGCTTTGGTGACATGTTGTCGAGCGCTGTTAATCAGGTACGTGATATGCAGAGCAACGCTGGGCAATTATCTACTGGTTATTCTTTGGGTGATCCAAATATAGATATCACCCAGGTGATGGTTGCGATGCAAAAATCAAAGGTCTCTTTTGAAGCCATGAGCCAAGTTAGGAACAAATTGGTGACGGCGTACAAAGACATTATGAATATGCCTGTTTGATCAAGAGTTATACAGATCTTGAGACTACAATTTAACCAACAGCAGATGTTACCGATGCAACCTGTGGCAATCGAAATCGTACCGATAATGATGATTTTTAACCTGTTTAAGAGGTATGGCTAACATGGCTAACGAAGCTTCAATAGCCGGAGGAAGTAACCTCGCAGGAGGTTTCATGAACCTCGATATTATTCGTCAGATTGGTCTTATGGTTGGGCTAGCGGCGAGTATCGCGATTGGTTTTGCAGTGGTGTTGTGGTCTCGCGAAGAAGCCTACAGCCCGGTTTATCCCAACATGGAAATTCGTAACGTTGGCGAAGTCATGAGCATTCTGCAGTCCAGCCAAATCCCTTATAAAATTGAGAGCGGCAGCGGAATCTTAATGGTTGCCGACGACCAAGTGCACATGGCACGTATTAAACTTGCCGCCGAGGGTATTAATGGTTCAGCCAATGTAGGCTTTGAATTACTCGACCAAGAACAAGGCCTTGGCACCAGCCAGTTTATGGAAACCACGCGTTATCGCCGTGGTTTAGAAGGTGAGCTGGCGCGCACCATTAACAGCATGCAAGGTATTCGCGGTGCACGAGTACACTTGGCTATTCCACGTTCAACGGTGTTTGTTCGGGCAGCACGTAAGCCTAGAGCTTCGGTGTTTTTGGAGCTTAACTCTGGCCGGCGCTTAAGCGTAGAAAAAGTGATGGCGGTGGTTAATTTAGTAGCCTCGGCGGTGCCAGAGCTAGACCCTGGCGCAGTCACCGTTGTGGACCAAAAAGGCCAATTGCTTTCGAATACCCGTGGCAATAGCGCAATGATGCTGGCGGGCAAGCAGTTTGATTACAACCGTAAATTAGAAGAGGTGCTTAGTAGCCGGATTCACCGAACCATAGAGCCAATGCTGGGCATTGGGCACTTTACCGCAGAAGTCACGGTAGATATCGATTTCAGCCAAATCGAAAAAACCAGCGAGAACTTCAAGCCCGAACGACAAATTGTTCGTAGCGAACAAGTCTCGGAAGAGAAGCGCTCCGGTGGTTTAATTGAAGATGACGGCGGTTCGTTGGTAGGAGAGCCAGACGCGCAAATTGACGGCGGTGGTGGTAGATCTAAAAGCCATAAAGTACAGTCTACCCGTAACTTTGAAATAGATAAGTCTGTGAGCTATACCAAGTTCCAAGTGGGCAATGTTCGTAAAATGTCCATTGCGGTTATGGTTGATGACCGGATGGACATGACCGGCGAAAAGCCCGGCACCACAAGACGACCATGGGAAGATGAAGAAATCGCAGAACTTACCGAGCTGATCAAAGGGTCAGTTGGGTTTAACGCTGGCCGCGGTGACACCATCAACATTATTAACAACACATTTTTATTGCCAGAGGTCATGGGCGCTATCGAAGAAGCACCTATCTGGGAAGCGCCTTGGGTATTTAGTGCTGGCAAACAAACACTTGGTGGAATCTTTGTTTTGATCTTAGTGTTTGGCGTATTAAGACCTATTTTGAAAAGTCTGTCTGAAGCGGGTAGCCAAGCCAACTTAATGACCATGCCAGCGATGGATGCGCTACCAGGAGCAGATATGGGTGACGACCCAGCACCGGTCGCCGAAGAACAATTTTTATTGCCCGCAGCGGATGATGGCTACGAAGCCAAACTTAACGCTGCGAAAGGTTTAGTCGCAGAAAACCCCAACCAAGTGGCTCAGGTCGTGCAGGGCTGGATAGCAGAAGATGAGTAACCAACAATGAGTGCAGACCCTAACAGCAAACCTACATCCGTCGAAAAAGCCGCGATATTTTTAATGACGCTTGGCGAAGAAGAGGCGGGTAAAGTACTCAAAAATTTGGGCCCCAAAGAGGTTCAAAAAATAGGCTTGGCCATGAGTAGCTTATCCAACGTGCAACGCGAAGCGGTTGATGATGTGCTGGATGAATTTTTCAGTGCGGTCGGTAGTCAAACTGGCTTGGGTATGGGTAACGATGATTATATTCGCAACATGTTGATATCCGCACTTGGCGAAGATAAAGCCAATACCTTAGTCGACAGAATTTTACTTGGTGGGAATACCACTGGTCTCGATACGCTTAAATGGATGGATGCGCGATCGGTAGCGGCAGTTATACGTTACGAACATCCGCAAATTCAAAGCATAGTAGTAGCCTACTTGGATGCCGACCACGCAGCAGATGTGCTTTCATACTTAGACGACAAAGTTCGTTTAGATATAATTATGCGAGTCTCAAAATTAGAGTCAGTACTGCCAGAAGCGTTGTCTGAATTAAACAGCATTATGGAAAAGCAATTTTCCGGTGGTAGCGGTCGTCAGGCGGCTAATATAGGTGGCGTTAAATGTGTGGCAGAAATCATGAACCACGTTGATACTGCTGTAGAAGCGACATTAATGGAATCGATTCGAGACGAAAACGAAGAACTTGGCACCAGCATTCAAGATTTAATGTTCGTATTTGATAACCTTAAAGAGGTTGACGATACCGGTATCCAGGCACTGTTAAGAGAAGTTTCATCCGAAGTATTAATACTTGCGCTCAAAGGCGCAGACGAAGAGATGCAAGAAAAAATATTTTCCAATATGTCGAAACGTGCTTCAGAACTGTTGCGTGACGATTTGGAAGCCAGAGGTCCGGTGCGCTTAAGCGATGTTGAAGGCGCACAGAAAGAAATCTTAGTGATCGCTCGACGAATGGCTGATGCCGGTGAAATTATGCTTGGCGGCGGTGGCAGTGAGGAAATGATCTAATGGAAAAAATAGCGACTTCCGCATTTGAAAGTGCTGCGGCGGGTTATGAAGCCTGGCAGATGCCTACCATTCGCGCACGCGATGGTTTGGTTATTAATAGCCATGATAAAGATTTAGAAGATGAACTGCTTCGCATTCCTGAATTTCAAAAGCAGCTTGAACAATTACGCGAAAGCGCTCGCTCCGAAGGTTTTAACCTGGGCAAAGAGCAAGGTTACCGGCAAGGTTTAAACCAAGGTAAAACGGAAATCCAACTGATTGGTGATCGGTTAAATAATTTGGTTGAAAACTTGAGTGAGCCAGTCAAGCAGCAAGATGAAGCACTTGAAAATGCATTACTAAACATGGTGGTCAGTATTGCTCGCCAAGTGGTTACAGAAGAAGCGGTACGCTCGCCAGAAAGTTTGCGCGGGGTGATTCAAACTGCCATTAAAGCGCTGCCTAGGGGTTCTGAAAATATATCGGTTTTTCTTAATCCGTTGGATAAAAAATTACTGGCTGCGGTGGGTGCATTGCCCAATAGCAACCAAGAACTTTTAGTCGACGAGACGCTAGCGCGTGGTGGTTGCCGAGTAGAAACCCATGAGTCCACAGTGGACTTTGGGCTCGAATACCGCTTTAGACAAGCCGTCGCACAGCAAATAAACAAACAATATTCATCCGAAGTGCTTGGAGTATTGTCTGAATCTGTTGAGCTGCCAAATGAGAATGCCGCTGTTGAAAATGAACCTGACCCTTCTGCCGATGCAACATGACACGGATCGAATTAGTTGACCGCGTTACAGGCAACCACAATCACCATGTAGAGGCGATAGAGCCCAGCGTTGAAGGTCGATTAACCCGCATGGTGGGTTTAACGCTAGAAGCGGTTGGCCTTGAAGCATCGGTTGGCGATTGCTGCAGTATAGAAGCCAACGACGGCCGTTTAATTCAGGCAGAAGTCGTAGGTTTTTCGGATCAAAAAATATTTCTAATGCCGGTTGAACACGCCGAAGGTCTACGGCCCGGTGCGCGTGTTGTCCCACTTGCCAGTTTAAGCCACATTCGCATTAGCGACGAGATACTCGGCCGGGTGCTCGATGGTCGCGGCCAACCCTTAGATGGCCTCAGCCCAGTCAGAGGCGACCCAGTTTCCTTGGATGCAAAAACCATTAACCCCCTGCAGCGGTCAGTGGTTAACGAACCACTTGATGTTGGTATTCGTGCCATTAACTCGATGATAACCATGGGCAAAGGCCAGCGCATTGGCTTGTTTGCTGGCAGTGGCGTGGGTAAAAGTATGCTGCTTGGAATGATGACGCGTTATACCAGCGCGGATGTCACCGTAGTGGGTTTGATTGGTGAGCGTGGCAGAGAAGTAAAAGAATTCATAGAATCTAGTTTGGGTGAAGAAGGCCTAAAGCGCTCGGTTGTTATTGCTGCGCCAGCAGACGATACACCGCTTATGCGCTTACGCGCTGCACAATTGGCAACCCGGGTAGCGGAGTATTTTCGTGACCAAGGTAAAAGCGTATTGTTATTAATGGATTCGCTTTCGCGCTACGCACAAGCCCAGCGTGAAATTGCACTGGCGGTTGGTGAGCCACCCGCTACAAAAGGATACCCACCTTCGGTTTTTGCAAAACTGCCGCAACTAGTAGAGCGCGCAGGAAATGGCAAAGAGGGCAGTGGTTCGATCACTGCGGTATACACCATTCTTGCTGAAGGCGATGATCTGCAAGACCCTATTGTAGATGCAGCGCGAGCAATTTTAGATGGCCACGTGGTGCTGTCGCGCGCATTAGCCGATGCTGGCCATTATCCGGCTATCGATATTAACGCTTCGGTCAGCCGAGTGATGACTCAGGTGGTAGACCCTGCGCACATGGCAGCAGCCACTAAACTGAAAAAACGTTATTCCAAATACCAACAAGTGAAAGATCTAGTGAGTGTGGGTGCATATGCTCATGGGCAGGACCCAGAAACAGATCTGGCGATTGCACAAATGCCAATGATCGAGCTATTTTTGCAGCAGCCACTGAATGAGGCCGTGAGTTTTGAGCAAGGCTCCGCGCAGATTCAGCAAATGATGGCGGATCGTTCTGTTGGTGCTGAGCCTCAAGGCTAAGCCCATGGTTGATTGGTTTGGTGCTGTTTGATTTTATGTTCTTCAATGTTTTGATACTGAGTAGTATTTGATTCATGCCACCAGATAAAAAACGTTCCCAGCGTCTCAAACCAGTATTGGATTTAGCCAACCTAAATCTAGATAAAGCTGAGGCCGAAATGGGTCGGTGTCGGCAATTATTACAGCAAGAACAGGGAAAACTGGCAGGCTTAATTGAGTACCAAACCGAGTACCGAGAAATGATCCACCATGGTGCGGGCGCACCAGTAGCGGCCCATCAGCCGCAGATGATGCAGTCTTTCCTGAAGCAGCTACAAACCGCAATAGAGCAACAGCGCAGACATATATCTTCGGTTGAGCAACAACTCACAACGGTCATTGCCAGCTGGAAAAAACGCTACGGAGACACCGAAGCCATTGGAAAAGTAATTGATAATGCTAAGGTTTCCGAGCGCGAAGAAGCAGACCGCAAGCAGCAAAACGAGATGGATGATATCGCACAAATGCGGTTCTTCTCCCGCGATACCAACCGATAGACCACCTAAACTAATTGTTTATTGTTGCACCATGGCGGGTCGTTTACGCTTCGCCTGCGTGCATTAAATCCGTTACAATCCGAACCTTGATAATAATAAGTGCCGAACCATTGTGTACCGGCCTAGCGACGCCACCAAATTTTGACCGGCCATTTCTACAGCAGTGAATGGTTAAAGCGATGGTGCGAGGAGATTGGATAGTGAAGAAAGTAACTATGTTGGCACTGAGCACGTTGCTTTTGCTACCGGCATTTGCCATTGCAGAAGAAGCTCAACTCAACGGCGCAGATACCAGCTGGATTCTAGTATCCACCGCGCTGGTATTGTTCATGACCCTACCTGGCCTTGCGCTGTTCTACGGTGGGCTTGTTCGTGTAAAAAATGTGTTGTCCGTACTCATTCAATGTTTTGCAATAACCGGAATTGTCACCGTGCTGTGGGTGGTTCTGGGTTACAGCTTGGCGTTTGGTGAAGGTAATGCCTTTATAGGGGACTTCAGCCATGTCTTCATGATAGGCATTGGCCGCGATACCTTGGCAGGTACCATTCCTGAATCACTGTTTGCGCTATTCCAACTGACCTTCGCCATCATTACCCCGGCGCTGATTGTGGGCGGTTTTGCCGAGCGAATGCGCTTCTCTGCCATGTTGCTGTTTTCAGGGCTTTGGTTATTCCTAGTTTACGTGCCTATTACCCATTGGGTATGGGGTGGCGGATGGTTAGGCCAAATGGGCCTATACGATTTTGCAGGCGGAACCGTTGTACACATTACCGCAGGCGTAGCCGCACTGGTTGCTGCCATCACACTTAAACCACGCATTGGTTTTGGCGACACACCGCTGCCACCGCACAACATGACCATGGTGATGACCGGGGCGGCCATGCTTTGGGTCGGTTGGTTTGGCTTTAACGGCGGTAGTGCATTAGCTGCTGATGGTAGCGCCGCCATGGCCATGTTTGTCACTCACGTTTCCGCATCTATGGGGGCACTCACGTGGATGTTCATGGAATGGAAACGTTTTGGAAAACCCAGCGCGTTAGGCGTAGCAACCGGAATGGTTGCAGGTTTAGGTACCATCACCCCAGCCTCAGGTTTCGTAGGTATAGGCGGTGCGCTGGTTATTGGCTTGCTGGCGGGTTACATCTGCTTTAACGCAACACTCTATTTAAAACAGAAACTAAAAATAGATGATTCTTTAGATGTATTCCCAGTTCACGGGGTGGGCGGCATATTGGGAACCCTGTTAGCCGGTGTCTTTGCATCAACCGAGCTAGGACTGTTCAGTGGTTTTGGTTATGCCGACGGTATCACCACGATGCTTGGCCAAGTGAAAGTTCAAGCCATTGGTGTGGTTTCAACGGTTGTGTACACCGGTGTTCTTACTTGGCTCATCCTCAAAGTGGTTGGCATGGTAACGCAGCTACGTGTTAGTGAAGAAGAAGAGATAGAAGGCCTTGATATTGTCCTGCATGATGAAAGAGGGTACGACTTATAACGGTACACTGTTATGCACTTTGAGTTGAGCCGCCCGATGCGCTAGCGTTTTAGTGTTCCACTCATTTTGGGTGCTCAACCCATATAGCTGAAGGTCAATTCCCTATGAAAGCCCGCTACTGATAGCTGTAGCGGGCTTTTTTTTGTTCTGAAATCGGTAACCGGTCCTATCATTGGCATTAAGCGTATTGAGTAAACCAAAGGAACGGCATGTCTGGTTAAATAATGAGCATTAATTGAGCGTTATTTGCTCAGAAAGGCCAATCAGGTCTTTTTTACAAAAAAAAGTTGTGTTTAGTGGAAAGCTGAAAACGAGGTGCTAGGTTTAAATCAAACCTCTAGAAAATTTAGAAAATGTTTCCCTCAATGACAGGCGAAAATCATTCATGAAATTGGACAGCGATCTATCTATCAAGAACGTTGAGTTACTCTACTCAACGTTTGAAGGCGAGTATGAAAAAGGCGACAACATATCGCTTGACGCAAGTGGCGTGGATCGTATCGATACCACCGCATTCCAAGTTATTGCCGCGCTTAAAACCAAGCTCGAATCCGAAAATCTACAATTAACCATTACCGAAGCCTCGGACGAATTTATCAATTCGGCCAAATTATTGGGGTTGGCCGGTGCGCTGGATTTAGCGTCTAACCCAAATTGATCAGGAGTGTATAAACCGTGACAGTCGTATTAGCCGTAGATGACTCAGCCTCAATGCGCCAGATGGTGTCGTTTACTCTGCAAACAGCGGGCTTCGAGGTTGTAGAAGCCGTTGACGGAGTAGATGCCCTAGCCAAGGCTAAGGATACACAAGTCGACGTTGTTGTGTCCGATGTCAATATGCCAAACATGGATGGAATTGAACTCATTGCTGCGCTTAGAGCATTACCTCAGTATAAATTCACACCCATGTTGATGTTGACCACTGAATCGGGGGGCGACAAAAAATCAGAAGGGAAAGCCGCTGGGGCCACTGGGTGGATCATCAAACCATTCAACCCCGAGCAATTAGTTAAAACGGTTAACAAAGTGCTGGGGTAGACATGTCAATAGATATGGAACAGTTTCATCAGGTGTTCTTTGAGGAAAGCCTCGAAGGATTAGATATCATGGAAGCCTCCTTAATGGAGCTTCAGGAAGGACAAGCGGACTCAGAAATCGTTAACTCGATATTCCGAGCAGCCCACTCAATTAAAGGCGGTAGCGCAACATTTGGGTTTTCAGCCGTTGCTGACTTTACCCATGTACTGGAAACCCTGCTTGATGAAGTACGCCAGAAAACCAGAGACATCACCACCGAAATTATAGAACTACTGCTTCAGTCAGTAGACTGCCTGCGAGATCAAATGAGCGCTCTTGAGCAAGGTGAATCTGCAGATTCAGCTCAAAGTCATGAACTCAAAGCGAGCTTTATGAAAATTTTGGAAAGTGGTAATGAAGCCCCAGCCTCATCTACTGCTACTGACGCTAGCCCCACTATAAGTGAAGGCTGGACGATCTACTTTAAGCCCGAAGCAGATATCGTTAAATCAGGCAATGAACCACTGCGAATGTTTAGGGAGTTGGCTCAGCTTGGAACGCTAAGCACCGTAGCTAATTTAGATGCACTACCTTCGTTTAATGAGCTAGCTCCAGAGAACTGCTACCTCTACTGGGAATTAGAACTTCATGGTAGCGATATTTCTGAAGCTCAAATTAAAGAAGCATTTGAATGGGTTGAAGATGAGTCAGAAATACGGATCACCGCAATCGATGCTGCTAGTGAAGTAAGTGCCACCACTGATTCTGAAAGTGAAGATGAATCAGATCCAACAAACGACGATAAGCCCAGTGGCTCGGCGCTTTCCGAAGTGCCCAAATCAACCTCGTTTTCAAAGCGTGAATCAGCCTCTATTAGGGTAGGGGTCGATAAAATCGATGAGCTGATCAACACCGTTGGTGAATTGGTTATCACCCAGTCTATGTTAAGTGCGGTGGGCCAAGATTTTCAGATGGATCAACTAACGCGGCTGCAAGAAGGGTTAAACCAACTTGCGCAAAACACCCGCGAATTACAAGAAAGCGTCATGCGAATTCGCATGTTGCCCATCAGCGTTTCCTTTAACCGTTACCCACGGATGATTCGCGATTTAAGTAACCAGCTCGATAAAAAAGTCGAGCTGGTTTTAGTAGGTGAACAAACCGAACTCGATAAAACAGTGCTCGAAAAAATCGGTGATCCACTGACGCACCTGGTCAGAAACTCAATGGATCACGGCATAGAAACCCCAGCAGAAAGGTTGCTCTCAGGTAAATCTGAAACCGGAACCATCACGTTGAAAGCCTCTCATCAGGGCGGCAACATTGTGATCGAAATTATCGACGATGGGAAAGGCTTAGACAGAGAAAGAATTCTAGAAAAAGCGATTGAAAAAGGTCTTCAAGAACCCGGTGATAAGTTATCGGATGAGCAAATATATCAGCTGGTATTTAAAGCTGGTTTCTCAACAGCTGACGTGGTCAGCGATGTTTCAGGTCGTGGTGTTGGTATGGATGTAGTACGCCGAAACATTCACGAACTTGGCGGCACCATCAGTATTCAGTCTATTCAGGGGGTGGGTTCAACCATCACCATACGATTACCATTAACGCTAGCCATTCTGGATGGGCAACTTGCAAAGGTAGCGGATCAAATTTTTGTATTTCCATTGGTATCCATTATCGAATCTATGGAGATGCGAGGTGTTGAAGTCAGCAAAGCCGCCGGCGGCTGTGACCTCATTAAACTGCGAGATGAATATATTCCGATTGTTTATTTGACGGAAGTATTTGGTATCTCAACGCAACCGGTAATTTTACATGAGTCTTTATTAGTCGTAGTAGAAAGTAACAACGAAAAAATTGGTGTTGTTATTGATGATTTATTGAGTCAACAACAAATAGTGATTAAAAGTCTCGAAGAAAATTATCAAAAAGTTAAGGGCATCTCCGGAGCTACTATTCTTGGAGATGGTCGAGTAGCACTGATTGCTGATATCGGAGAATTGATTCGTTTATCAGGTACCACCCATTTAAAAAAATTGCGGGCTGGAGATAACTTTATTCCAGCCGACCCACAGGCAGCTTGAGGCTAACATAATGAATACTGTTGAAGGCGTAGAAAGTGAAACAATTGGGTTAGGGCAGCAGCAAGGCGAACACGGAGTTGACCAATACCTGACTTTTATAATGGGCGATGACGAATACGGTGTCGACATACTGTGTGTTCAAGAAATTAGAGGCTGGGAAAACACAACCCCTATTCCAAATGCACCACCCTTTGTAAAAGGTGTTATCAATTTACGGGGAACCATTGTTCCAATTATTGATATCCGTCAGTGCTTTAACATGGAAGAAACCAGTTATGGCCCGCTGACTGTGGTGATTGTATTACGTGCAACCCACGATGTTGGAAGCCGCACCATTGGAATAGTCGTAGACGCAGTATCTGATGTGCACTCGTTTAATGAAGAAGATTTACATGCCCCACCGAGCCTCGGTGAATCTCTTAATACATCATATATAAAGGGTTTAGCGCAGGCAGGAAGCAACATGGTTATTTTGTTGGATATCGACAAGGCACTAAATTTTGATGAACTACTCAGTTTTGACGAAGAGAAAAAGACAGATGGCTCAGTTGAAATGTAAAGCCTAACAGCAAGACATTAGTACCAAGCAACTAACACCAAAGGTGCGTTTTACTAAACGTATGTTCAGATATTTAGGGAAATATAGTTACAGGGAACATAGTTTTAATAGTAAGTAATAGCAAAGAAATATCAAAACCGAAAAGTAGTACCGCCCCACCGAACACCTATTTTTAATTACATTTATCAATACGGAATGACAGGGAACTACCCATGAAAATTTTTGATGCATTTACTATCAAACAACAACTGCTGTTCGCGGTACTTTTACCGGTTGTCGGATTTTCAGTACTTACTTTTGCGCAGAACAGCCAGTTGGGTATCCTGACGGTGGAGGGTGCAGCGGCTTACTCGTTTAGAGGCCCGCTGATATTTTTATTAGTGACGATCGCGAGCAGTCTTGCGATCGTCGCAAACATGTTACGTTCGTTGGGTGGTGGCGGTGCTGATGGTTCGCGGCTGGCTCAAGCCCTTAAGGTTTGTGACACCAACATCATGATCGCAGATAGCGACAACAACATCATCTACATGAATGATTCAGTAGACAAGATGTTTGATGACAACCGAGTAGAGATTGCTAAGCATCTTTCACGCTTTAATGCCTCGACCTTGGTGGGTTCCAATATGGATATCTTCCATAAAAATCCGGCCCATCAAAAGGGCATGATCGAAGGGCTTAGGGACTTATACAAGACCGAGATAGACATAGGAGGGTTAACGTTTGGATTGCTGGCAACGCCAATTTTCGATAGCTCAAATAAGCGCACCGGTACCGTGGTCGAATGGACAGACCTTACCGCACAGCTTGCACAAGAAAATGTAGATGCAGCCGCGAACGCCGAGAACCAGCGGGTTAAACAAGCCCTCGATGCCGTAGCCACCAACGCGATGATCGCCGATGGTGACAACAACATTGTCTACATGAACAACTCCGTAGACCAAATGATGTTGGCCGCCGAGGCCGACATTAAAACCGACCTACCTAATTTCAACGCCAGGCAGCTGATGGGCGAGAACATTGATGTGTTCCACAAAGACCCTTCCCATCAACGGGCGATGTTAGAAAGCCTCACCGAGACCTACGAAACCAAAATTGTTGTAGGTGGCCGTACCTTCGGGCTGATTGCCAACCCCATTATTGATGGTGATGTACGTATCGGCACCGTAGTGGAGTGGAGCGATCTAACCGATCAACTTGCACAAGAAATTGTAGATGCAGCCGCGAACGCCGAGAACCAGCGGGTTAAACAAGCCCTCGATGCCGTAGCCACCAACGCGATGATCGCCGATGGTGACAACAACATTGTCTACATGAAC
>JAESUM010000076.1 GCA_016763075.1 Pseudomonadales bacterium | reverse complement strand
TCATTTTTAGTGTATTTGATCTACGCCCAAGCATCTCCTGGTCCGGGCATGCATCCGGTATTGCGGTTGGTATTTTGATTGCATGGTTGAACGCGAAGGGTCTAGCCATTGGTAAAAATGATGGGCAGTAACGCTATTTTTCGAAAATTGTAGTTCTGACATTAGCTCCGTCTAGTTGCCTTATCGAAACCCTAAAACCTGTAATTTCATTACTGAGCCTTTTGAGGGTTCGCTTACGCTGCGGTTCCTTCATAACAGGACCATAGTTCAAATAGTTGTACATTTGGGTGATCGTATCAATACGTTTAGCCTCGTTCGGAAATCTGTCTATCAATCGTAATGAGAAATCCTTCGCCCCCTCCCCTGCTGCTCTAACCATTCTGTGCTTTTCCATCAAACCACAAAACTTTAAATACAATTGATCTGATTTATTTAGTTTCCTTCCTTCTTCTTTTCGGACAAATACGACGGTCACAATGACTAAGAATAGAATAATTAGAACTATCAATACTCGGGTTTTGTCTTCTCGGCTAACTAATCCAAAGTAATTTTTTAGAAAGTCCGATTGACGGTTGGCATTGTAGCCAAGTACGATTCGGCTCCAATCATATTCGATTTCGTCTAGCTTTAATCTGAGCTGGCTAAGCCATTGATTATCTCTATAACGAAGTAACGAAAATGGTGAGTCACTTAAAAATGTATTTTCATAAGCCGTAGCTTGCTCTATACCGTATTCGATTCGCTCTGGCGCTACATGTGCAGTTGGGTCTATTCGTACCCAACCACGGCCCACCAACCAAACCTCCGCCCATGCATGCGCATCAAATTGGTGTATTAATAAATAGTTACCGTCACTGCTGCGCTCGCCACCTTGATAACCTACGACAACACGGGCAGGAACACCGGCCGCACGCATAAGAAATACAAAGCTACCTGCGTAGTGTTCACAAAAACCTTTGCGTGTTTTAAAGATGAATTCATCAATGCTGTCGCGCCCAAGCCGGGGTGGTTTTAGGCTATAGAAAAATGGGTTGTCTCGATACTCTTGTAATATTTTATCTACAAATTGCTGATCACTGCTTACCTGATTGCGCAGGGATACAGCAAATGTTTTAGCTCTGAGGTTGCCTGTGTTCGGTATTTTTAAGTTGGTGCTTCTAACATCGGGGTCAAGTATGGGGTCAATAACGAGTGCTGATGAAGACTGCATTACATAACGCCGACGCTTATCAACCGGTTGTTTTGCTAGCAACGTGTACTCACTAGTCAACCCTACAGTACCTGACGAGTTTACGGGATAATCCAATGCATATAGCCATGACTGAGATGATGGCTCCAGTGTAATGTGATAGGTTTTAGTGGTATTTGGCTGTGAGACAACGTCTAGTTTTGTGCCCTTACCCCACGTTGCGCTGTGCCTTTGTTGACGAATTGTTTTAGAAGGTCGCCAGGTCCGACCGTCAAACTTTGAGAACACTAAGCCACGCCAGTAAAGGTGTTTTGATTCAGGAATATCACCGTCAAATTCCACTCTAAAAGCCAGTGCATCTGATTTGGCTAAGCTTGCGATGTCGCCGGGACTCATGCTATCTGAAGGCCCTGTTTTGGCTTGGCCTGATGCCAGAGGAACCGACCAAAGCGGTGCAATACGTGGCACCAATATAAACAACACCAACATTAACGGTGTGGCCAATACGAGCATATGGCTTACAAGCTTGAGGTCTACTGAACCGCTTGCCTGGTCGGTCGATTTTGCGACTTTAACTAAGGTTGTTATCAGTATGATGAGCGCAACAAGCACGTATAAAGTCATCGCCATTGACTGACTGAATAAAAATGCTATAGGTAAGCAAAACAAGCCTAGAAAAATCACCACCAATGCGTCGCGCATGCGTTGTGATTCTAGAAATTTAAAAACAAAAGCTAACAACAAAAATGCCGCGGCTGGGTCTACGCCAAAAATGGTGTCGTAGCCTTGGCGGATCATTACAAGACCAGAAATCACTAAAATTAGTTTCATCCATGCCTTAGGAATAGGCGCTTTATTAAAGTGAATCATGGTGCGCCAAAACGCACATAGGGTGTACCCAACCAATAAGCTTACCGGCAGGTTATTAATGTGCGGTAGTAGTACAGCTATCACGGAAACTAACATCCAATAATAACTGCTGCGGGTGAGTGGTGCTTTTAGTTCCATAAGCCCCCTACTCGCTCACCGGTAAATTATAGAAAGCTAACGCTCGTAGTATTTTATGACGATGTTGGCTACCGGTATTAAAATCGAATGTTTGGTCTGGTAAAGACAACCCATAACGGCACCCCTTTTCATCTAGTTGTAGTACCCAGTAACACAATACTGATAATTTATATTCAAGATCACCGCCGCGAACCTCATTGAAATCTAGCCATAACTCTTTGGCCTCATTACCTTCAAATTGTTTTACGTTTAACTCCCCCGTTGCCGCGTAGCTTTTCCAGGCAATTTGTTTGGGGGAATCACCATGTATGTAGGCTCTAAAACCCGAAATTTCATCCGAGTGAACCGGACGTTTTGTTTTATCAGAATCATCACCTATTGCGTTTCGAACAGGTAACTCACCCTCTATTGGTTTTGGGAAAACCACTGCATCTAATTTTAATCTTAACCAAGACCATGCCCGTAAAAAACCTAGGGGGTAACGCGTGTGCAAATATAAACGCTGAGGTACTAGTACGCCTCTACGAGCTGTTGGAACAAAAAGCTCGATCTCATCTTGGTTGTTATCCAACAGATTAACGTTAGCTGCATTTGAACCAGGCCACTTAAAATGAATTTGTTGTCGTTGGCGAAGATCATTCCTACTTACTACCAAATTAATTTTGGCTGATTCGCCAACAAAAACAGAGCTACAAGACGAAACTCCAACCACTAAACCTTCTAAGTTTCGAAAGGTGAAAATAATGGCTACAGGAAATAAGCTAGAAAGAAAGAATGTATAAGCAAATATCATGCTGTTTTGATAATTAATAGCCATCAATAATAGCAGTATTAATACAATACTAAAGAGTATGCCCATTTTGCTGGGCAGTATGAATATACGCCTTTGAGTAAGCGTTATTTCCGATGCCTCAGGCAATCGCTTATTAAACCAAGCCTCATACCTAGCCCTGATTCGAGGGAACCTATGAGTTACTTGCTCTGCGGGTTTGTTGAAGTAGCTATCCATTTTTTACACTAAATAACAGGCACTTCTGACAAAAGAGTCTGCGAGGCTTCGCCGGCTCCTTCAGTGTAACCTGCATGCAAGCGGTGCCTTACCACTGCGGGTAAAACTGCTTGAATATCCTCTGGGATTACATAAGTACGTTTATCCATGTACGCCCAGGTTTTTGCGCAGTTCAAAAGCCCGATAGATCCTCGCGGAGAAAGCCCGCAATTAAAACGTTGCGGTACTCGGCTAAATGCTATTAAGCGTTGAAGGTAATCAAGTAAATTATCGGAAGCTTGTACT
>JAESUM010000075.1 GCA_016763075.1 Pseudomonadales bacterium | reverse complement strand
CAGATGCCAGAATGCCCAATATTAAAAGCGACGAACTTGCAGAAGATGATGTGGAGTTTTTGCCCCATATTGATGGGATAAATCAATCGCTTGGTTTATCTTATGTAGGCGGCGATGTGGATTTTTACAAAAAACTGTTGCGTCAATTTAGTAAAAAGCATGGCCCATTATCGCTTCAGATTAGAAAAGATATTAACAATCAAAACATAGAGGTTGCCGAGAGGAATGCGCATACCATTAAGGGGGTGTCTGCAACCTTAGGTGCTGAAACCTTAGCTCAAATATCGATGGAGTTAGAAGTTTCGCTTAGGAAACGAAAACTAATTGGAATCGATCAAACATTATGCTATTTCGAAGAAGAGTTTTCAAAAATAAACAAACAACTTATTCGGATTTTTGAAGAAGAAGATGACGAAATAGTACCAGAAGAAAATAACTACCAATCTTTGTTGAGTGAAGATCAGGCCTTAGTCATACTGGAGGATCTATCTGAATTATTGGCTGAAGGAAATTCGAAGGCCTATAAATCTCTTGATGAAATTAGAGGGTATTTAGAATCGGGTGGTTATCAGTCGCAGTTAGACAAAATCACAACATCAATGGATGATGTGGAGTTTGAAATGGCTCATGAACACGTGCTGCATATTATTTCTGATTTAACGAGTGTGGTTGAAACATGATTGATCAGCAAAAAATACTGGTTGTGGATGATGAAAGTATTAACCGAAATACTCTTTCAAAGTTACTGGAAGATAGCTATGAAATATTGCTCGCAAAAAATGGTGTTCAAGCGCTTAAAAGACTGGCAGATAATCCATCCATTGATCTAATTTTATTAGATGTCATGATGCCTGAAATGGATGGCTACGAAGTCTTACGGCAAATAAAACAGAGCGATCAAAATACAAATATACCCGTTATATTTATCACGTCAAAAAACTCCCCTGAAGATGAAGAGAAGGGGCTTAAGTTGGGTGCGATAGATTACATTAACAAACCCTTTCACCCGATAATTGTAAAACTAAGGTTAGAAAATCACCTGCGATCAGTTCGTCAAAGAAAACTTCTTGAGGTGATGGTTGGGTACGATGGCTTGACTGAAATTGCCAATAGACGAAAATTTGATGAAGCTCTTTATAAAGAATGGCTGCAATCTAGGCGTGCAGGATCACTGCTCTCGTTGGCGATGATCGATGTTGATTTCTTTAAAAAGTTTAATGATAACCATGGCCACGCTGAGGGTGATATTGCGTTAAAAGTGACCGCTAAATCCTTGGCGGGTACGATTCAGCGCCCGGCAGATCTTGTCGCTCGTTATGGCGGAGAAGAATTTGTATTGCTGCTACCTGATACGGATGCTATAGGCGCCACATTAATTGCGGAGCGAGCATGTGCAGCGATTGAGAGCCAAAAAATAATCCACGGGTTTTCCGAGGCTTCGGATTTTGTAACGGTTTCAATTGGCGGTGTGACGCTCACAGCTACAGATGCGCCACCAGAGAGTATTATAAAAATAGCCGATAAGTATTTGTACCGAGCTAAAGAGGAAGGACGTAACCGGGTAATTTGGGGCGGATCTGAGATTATTATGTGACGAAGTTTGGAGTCAGCTAATATTACCCAGCAGCTTCTAAATCAAATTCGTAATCCATTTTCGAGTGAGGTTCCTGTAGATAAGCCCCTTGAATATAGTTTATACCCAACTGCCATAATTTAGACACCACTACCGGCGAGTTAATGCTCGGCACCATGATCAGTTTCCCTTGGGCTTGTAACGCGCCAACCAACTGTGCAAATTGTTCTTTGCTATCGTCATAGTCTTCGACGAATTTTTTATCCATCACGATATAGTCAGCCGCAAGGTGCTCTAATGTTCGAAGCGAATCCCTAGCCATTCCAAAATGGCTGATGGCTGCGCGGCAATGAATTTGTGTGATCGCCTCGATAAAGGCCTTAGTCTGTTTCTGGTAACTGGCTGCATCTGCTTCGGTGATTTGAAAAATAATACTGTTGGTTGGGATATCCGCAGCCTTAAGCGCCACGCTTATCCATTGCACTAGGGAATCATCGCAGAGTGAGTGATGAGACAAGTGAATAAACAGCGCAGTGTCATGGCCCTTTGAAATGTGAGCGGCCAGGGCCTTAATACCGTTAAGAATGTTCCAGCGGTCAAATTTGCCACCCCAGCCGGCTTCTTCTGCCAGCGTATTAAGCGCGTCACCAAACACCTCTTGGCCTTCGCTATCGAGTATTCCGGTATGTAGCTCATAGAGTTCACCGCCAATACCACGCAACCCAATGACGGGCTCGTACATTAGAAACAACGCTTGGTGAGTCATTGCGTCTTTGAAGTCATCAAGCTGGGCGATAGCAGCAGATCGGTCTGCGCTTTCATCGGTTTCGTGAATGAATACACTGCCATTACATTGCTCATGGTCGTGGGCGGTGTAGTTGGCGTGTTCGGCATATTGCAGCACGGATTCGATAGTAGACTTGGGGTCATCAATGCGTGAGAGCCCTAAGTAAACGATCACTCGCAAACTTTTTTCATTCACTTCAAAAATTCGATCGTGCAGCAGTGTGCAAAGATTTTCGGACCAGGTTTGTAATTCTTCTCGGGTTGGAGAAGCGCTCAATATGGCAAAGACGTTATCTTTGAGGTAGCTCAGGGGGTATTCATCTTGTTTAAGCTGACTCGCTAAAAAGCGCGTCATTTGCTCAATCAGTTGATCGTAGCCGAGCAAACCAACGCTTTCGACCAGCTCGTCGGTATTTTCTATCGACAGATAACTCAGTGCGGCCATTTGCTTGTCTTGGCTTGACGAGGTGATTCGGGCATTCAGTAGATGTAAAAATTCATTTCGGGTAAAGGTGTAACCGCTCGGTTTTTCGGTATTGATTGGGCCAATTGGCTGTTGCTGTGGTGCGCCTTCCAGTATTAGTGCTTCTGCTTCTTTAGCCGCGGGAGCGCTCAGTATTATTTGCAGGCAGTTTTCGCCATCGTATCTGGCGGGGCTCAGTGAAACCGGGGACTCAAACTCTTCGCCATCGGCGCGTTTGGCACATAAGTTAAATTCGACGGTTTCGTGGTTTCCGGCACCCATGGCTTTGAGTTGGCGTTTAAACAGGTCGCGGCTGCTACGGCCGACTAAATCCATAATGGGCGCTGCTTCTAGCTCATCCATGGTTGGGTAGCCAAAAAGCGACAGGTAAGTCTGGTTTGCGTAGATGTGCATCCCTTCGTGGATGTACGCAATACCGTCGGCTGAGCTTTCTAATAACAGCTTGCAGCGTTGTTCAGCTTCATCCAGTTTGGATTGCGCAGTGAGCTGGCGTCGTCGGTATTTTAAGTTTTCAAATTCACGTTTGAAGATGCTTTGAATTCGGTGGTGTGCATTGATGGGCGCCGCATCGGCGCAACCTAGCTTAAATGCATTCTCTACTGGGTCGCTTGCGTTGGCTTCCAACGGCTCGCTGTAAAGTAGGACAACCGGCAGGTCTATTACGAGTTTTTTAATGTGCTGGCACAGCGTGGCAGGGGCGATGGTGCTTTCATGATGCGTAATGGTGCAGCATAAATCCCATGTTTGTTGTTCGAGTTTTTCTTCGAGCTCTTCAATGTCGTGAATAGTGTGGACATACACCGCTTGGCCGGCATCGCGAATCAGCTGGATCAGGTCGTCCAGTTTGTGTTCGGACTGATTCAATAACAGTAGTTGGAGAGTGTTATGCATTAATATGGGTGTAGTTCTCGGGCAAATTGTTGCCAACCGTAATAGGAGCAATCAGAAAAAGTATAGGTAACGATCAGGTTAAACAACATACAGATTTGTGAACTAGGTCACGTTTAGTGCAGCAGCATTGAAGAATTGTGAAACTGCGAGATGGAGGGCGCAATGCACGATTCACCGATAATAGTACCTTTGTGCCAGTATTGTCTAAAATAGTAGGGTTGTCTTTTACTTCGCGCGGTGCGGCGAACCCCTTAATGAGTGAAGACGGCAGCAGCCGTAATGCGATTTTTAGCAAGCCAGCAGGTTAAATTGATACAAAGGAACGATTGATGGTCGGTATTTTAGCAGGGTTAAAGTGGGACGGTGAGGCTTCATCGATTGAGATCATTGATGCTGACGGCACTTCAACTAGGTTGAATGAAGGCCAAAGCGTAGTAACGGATACCGCCAGAACCAGCGGCCCGCAGCTGAGCTGTTGGAAGGGTGCATCGGTGTCGGTTGCTGTATATGCCGATAAACCGATTGATGAAAGCCTTGCATTGGCACAGCAGATTGGCGAGCAATACCTGGCTTCACCGCAAAGCTTAACCTCATTTTATGGTTCGACGTTTTCATTGGTCTTGGTCGACAGCGCGAAAGGCGGGGTCTTTTTATCGGTCGATTTATTCGCACGTTTTCCGCTCTATTTTCAACAAGACTCCAACGGTGTTCGTGTTTCAACCTCCTCTATAGCCTTGGCATCTGGTTCATCAGATGACGAAGCTGCTGCAAAGCCTGCCAGCAAAGGTATTAATTCCCAGAGTATTTTTCAGTATCTTTATTTTCATATGGTGCCAACGCCACACTCGATATACCGTGACGTACAAGCGGTAGAATCCAGTCATATTGTTGAAATTACAAAGCAGCAAGTCAGTAAAAAACTAATACCTGGTCTGGCTGATATGCGGCCAAACAAAGCGGCGGCCAACGATGCGCAACGTTTACGCGAGCGTTTAGCGGCTTCAGTCGAGCAAAAATCAGGAGAGTGTAAAGCCACCTTTTTGAGCGGTGGTTTGGATAGTTCTACCATCACCGGTTTGTTGGCAAAAAGCCGCGACGGCGACGTAGATGCGTATTCTGTAGGGTTTGATGCCAAGGGTTATGACGAGATGCCCTACGCACGGTTGGCCGCCAAACACTTTGGTGTGCGGCATCATGAAATCTACCTAACGCCCGCCGACGTTGTAAAATTATTACCGAAAATCGCGGCGCGTTATGAAGAGCCGTTTGGTAATTCATCGGCGCTGCCAACCCTGTTTTGCGCCACCGCTGCCGCTGCAGATGGCCATTTGTCGATGCTGGCAGGTGACGGTGGCGATGAGTTGTTTGCAGGTAACGAGCGTTACGCAAAACAAAAGCTCTTTGAGTTTTACTTTAAATTACCCGCAG
Source organism: Pseudomonadales bacterium (assembly GCA_016763075.1). GTDB lineage: Bacteria > Pseudomonadota > Gammaproteobacteria > Pseudomonadales > JAHRWD01 > JAHRWD01. Next base: position 7,817 of record JAESUM010000075.1, on the reverse strand, counting down.
CAGCACGCAAGTTGACCGAAGCAACGGTTCTGCCTTTTCCGCTGTTGGACAAAATCCCGCCCTTTGCAAAACTACAAAGCTATATTCAGCAGGCGCGCATACCGTTGCCAGAGCGCCTGGAGACCTACAATTTTTTCAGCAGGAATAAGCCTAGCGATGTCATCCATCCAGATTTGGTTCAGCAGTTAGATCTAGCGGGGCCGTTAAACCTGTTGCGTGAGGTGTATCAACAACCCAGCGAAGCCGACAGCTTGCACCGGATGTTGTGGCTAGATTGGAAGCAAACACTGGCCGACAACGACCTGCGAAAAGTGACCACCATGTGTGATTTAGCCGGTGTAGATGTTCACTACCCAATGCTTGCGCCAGAGCTGGTTGAGCTGGCTCAAACATTGCCTTCGAACCTGTTATTGCCAGGTCAAAAACTGCGTAATTTTTACAAAACGAGTTTTGCCGATTTCTTGCCACAGCAAATTATTAATAAACCTAAGCAAGGTTTTGGGTTGCCATTTGGGGTTTGGATGCGGGACTATGCACCGCTTAAAGAGATGGCCTATGATGCGCTGTCGGACTTAAAGAAACGTAATTATTTGAATGCTGACTATCTCGATCAATTGGTGAAATTACACCAGGATGATCACGCAGCGTACTATGGAGAGTTTATATGGGTATTTATGATGCTCGAGTTATGGTTGCAAGCTCATGATTTTTAAAAGATTTAAATTTTCTCTTGGGTTGGCTGGGGTATTGTTTTGTGGAACTGCGGTTGCGCAAAATTCGCAGTTGGCAGACACCATCGTCAAAATTAAACCCTCTATCGTTGGAATGGGTACGTACAACATTACCAACCGGCCACCGGCTTCGCTGCATGGAACCGGCTTTGTAGTGGCAGATGGTTTGCATGTAATAACCAATGCTCATGTTGTGCCAGAGGTGTTGGATATTGAACACAACGAATACTTGGTTGCGTTTATTGGCACCGGCAGTAAGCCTGAAATTCGTAGAGCAGAGCTTATTGAGCGCGATGCGGTGCATGACTTAGCGCTGTTAAAAATTGACGGTAAAGCGTTGCCTGCACTGCGAATTGGAAATTCAAACAATGTACGAGAGGGCGAGAATTACGCGTTTACCGGTTTTCCGATAGGCGCGGTTTTGGGTTTGTATCCGGTAACGCATCGGGGGATTGTTTCAAGTATTACGCCTATTGTTGTGCCACAAACTTCGGCGCGCTCACTTAGTGCAGCCATGCTCAAACAGCTACGCGACCCGTATCACGTGTTTCAATTGGATGCGACGGCGTATCCGGGCAATAGCGGCAGCCCTATGTATGACCCTGACACAGGGCTTGTGATTGGTGTTATCAATAAGGTTTTTGTAAAAGCCAGTAAAGAGGCGGTGTTGGAAAAGCCCAGCGGTATTAGCTATGCGATTCCTGCGCGTTATGTAAAAGCGCTGCTTGATAAACACGGACTTTCGTCAAAATAGCTTCAAACTCTTTTGAAGCGGGAATGCCCTCGGTTGCTGGGCCTATATAGCCCAGCAACCGAGGGAAGCGTTATACCTTGTAAAATTCTCGGTACCATTCAACGAAGTTAGATATCCCCGTTTCTATCGGTGTGCTGGGTTGGTATCCAACATCAGTGATTAGATCGTCGACATCCGCGTAGGTTGCGGGTACATCTCCGGGCTGCATTGGCAGCATATTCTTGATGGCCTTCTTGCCAAGACAGTCTTCCAAAATTTCAATGTAGCGCATCAGCTCAATGGGCTGGTTGCTGCCAATATTGTAGAGCCGGTACGGTGCCATGCTGGTGCCGCTGTCGGGGCTGGCACCATCCCAATTGGGGTTGGGGGTGGCGACTGAATCTAATGTGCGAATGACACCCTCAACAATATCATCGATATACGTGAAATCACGGCGGTGGTTGCCATGGTTAAAGACGTTGATTGGCTCGCCGGCAAGAATGCTTTTGGTGAACAAAAACAGCGCCATGTCTGGACGACCCCAAGGGCCATACACCGTAAAAAACCGCAGGCCGGTTGTGGGCAAGTTATACAGGTGGCTGTATGTGTGGGCCATCAGCTCGTTGGCTTTTTTGGTGGCTGCGTAGAGGCTTAGCGGATGATCTACATTGTGATGAATGGAAAACGGCATCTCAGTGTTCGCGCCGTATACCGAGCTACTTGATGCGTACACCAGCTGCTCGACTTCATGATGGCGGCAACCCTCCAAAATATTAATAAAACCAACCAGGTTGGCATCAATATACGCGCGCGGGTTTTCTATTGAGTAACGCACTCCAGCCTGCGCGGCTAGGTTTACCACACGCTCTGGTTGGTGGGTAACAAATGCTTTTTCAATGGCGTCGCGGTCTTCAAGGTCGCAGCGGATATCGGTAAACCCAGGCCGGCAGGTGAGCCGATCAAGACGAGCTATTTTCAGGTTTACATCGTAGTAGTCGTTAAGATTGTCGATGCCAATCACTTCATCGCCACGATCAAGCAGCCGGTGAGTAAGGGTTGAGCCGATAAAACCAGCGGTGCCGGTAACCAGTACTTTCATTTTTTTACCTTGAGCGTTTCAAATTGAATGGAGGTCATTGCCAGGATTAGCTTGCGGGTTGCTTACAACCGGCCGTCTACCTGGTCTTTGGTGAGCAAATATTTTACGTCGTAAAGGACGTGCTCATCCTTGCCGAACGCGCGAATACCTTTGGCACCGAGTTCTAGAAATTGGTCGTGGGACACGGCAATAATAACGGCATCGTAGTTGCCGGCAAGGGGTTGATCTACCAAGTTAATACCGTATTCGTGTTTGGCCTCAGCGGCATCGACCCATGGGTCATAGACATCGACCTGTGCGTGATAATCTTCAAGTTCGTTGATTAAATCGACCACCCGGGTGTTTCGTAGATCAGGGCAGTTTTCTTTAAACGCCAGCCCTAAAATTAGAACCCGTGATTCCACCACATGAATTTTTTTGCGGGTCATGAGTTTTACCACCTGCTCCACCACGTGAGCACCCATATCATCGTTGATACGACGGCCTGCGAGAATAATTTCGGGGTGGTAGCCAATTTCTTGTGCTTTGTGGGTCAAGTAGTAAGGGTCAACGCTGATGCAATGACCGCCGACTAGGCCGGGCCGAAAAGGCAGGAAGTTCCATTTGGTTCCGGCGGCCTCTAGTACCTCTTGGGTGTCAATATCTAAACGATTGAATATCAAAGACAGCTCGTTCATTAAGGCAATGTTTAGGTCGCGCTGGGTGTTTTCAATCACTTTGGCGGCTTCAGCCACGCGAATTGAGCTGGCTTTGTGAGTGCCCGCGGTAATGATGCTTGCGTATAGGCTGTCTACCAGAGTTGCGACTTCGGGTGTCGAGCCAGAGGTTACTTTCAAAATATTGGGTAAACGGTGGGTTTTATCGCCAGGGTTGATTCTTTCGGGGCTGTACCCAGCGTAAAAATCTTGGTTGTAGGTCAGGCCAGTTGCTTGCTCAATAATCGGAATACAAACTTCTTCGGTGGCGCCGGGGTACACGGTAGATTCGTAGATCACGATATCGCCTTGGTCGAGCACTTCAGCGATCATTTGGCTAGCGCGGCGTAGTGGTGTTAAGTCCGGCTGCCGGTAGGTATCGATAGGCGTAGGCACGGTTACGATGTAAATATTACAATGCTTTAAGTCCGGCGCGCTGGCACTAAAGCTTAGCTGTGACGCAGATTCTAAGTCAGCCGCATCGGTTTCGAGGGTTCTATCAAACCCGCGCAAAAGCTCGTCGATACGGTTTTGGTTGATATCAAAGCCAGTGGTGGGGAATTTGCGGCCAAATTCCACGGCCAGTGGTAGACCAACGTACCCTAGTCCGATAACCGCGATCTTCGCGTCGGATAATGAAATCATATGTGCTGCCTTGTTCCCTTAAAGGGGATCGATTGCAATTTATTTAGATCAGCTAATAAGTCTAGCGGTTATTCTCACAAACACTCAATTTTCCGGGCTGGGAATTATACGGTCTTTGCCTGGGGGTTTGTTTAGGGTTCTGCTTGGGCCTTTGCGTAGGGCGTTGTCAGGGCGCTTTCGCAAGTAGCGTTAAGGTAGTTTCTTGTAGCATAAATAATGTGGCCCAACCGCCGGGATATCAAACTCTGGCCCGACACTGAGGTACCCCAATTTTTGGTAAAAGCCTAAGGCGCTGGTTCGGGCATTGGCCCAAATACATTGACCCAAAATGCAATGCGTGTAGCCGCTCTTAATGTAGGACTCTGCCTTTTCAATGAGCTTAATGCCATAACCTTTTCCGCGCGCGCTTTCGCAAGTGGCCATGGCTCTGAGTTGCCAGCTCTGAGGTATATCGATCTCTTCGTGATTAACACGATAGAGCGACAATATACCCACGATGGCTTGGGCATTTATTACGCCGTAGTGAACGGTGGTTGAATCCAAGTCGCCGGGGTATTGGCAGTGATCCAAGCTTTGGTGCGGCCGCAGTATGCGTTGCCTTAGTGCATAGGTATCTTGGGTTGTAATGCGCTTTATCGTTGCCATATTAATATTGAGTCTAGGTTTTAAGCAGTGGCGGCTTGCCCAGCAGTACTTCGTTGCCCGGTTCAGGGTTGGATGGAATATTTCTGCATAACAGTAATGAAACCAGCGCCATGGCGCAACCGGTTAAAAACACGGCTGAAGGGTTAACCAGCCAAATGATGCCAAACAAGGCAGGTATCACCACCGCAGCGATATGGTTAATGGTGAAGCTCACCCCCGAGGACGATGCAATATCCGCGGGTCTGCAATTTTTTGGAAGTAGGTTTTGATGGCAATAGCCATGGCAAAAAAGACGTGATCAATCACATATAAGCCAGCGCCGATATAGGCGTTTTCAACGAAGGCATAGCCAGCAAACACCAAAATGAGCCCGCTGTATTCGATGGTGAGTGCACGGCGCTCGCCAATTCGGCCTATTAGCCGGCCAATTTTAAGCGCCAAGAACAGGCTCAATAGATGGTTGATGATAAATAACAGGCTTATTTCAGCCACGCCGTAGCCGAATTTCTCGACCATCATGAATGCTGCGAATACCACAAAAATTTGGCGTCGCGCTCCGCTCATAAAGGTCAGTAAATAAAATAACCAATAGCGTTTTCTTAAAACCAAATGCTTGTTCTGAGGTACCTTGCTTTCAAAGTGAGGAAATATAGCCCACATCAAAATTACCAAAACTAAGCCGATGCTACCACCAAACAAATAAAGCCATACATAGCCCGGTTCTAGCCATTTAAATAGTACCCAGACCAAGCCAAAAGCAACCAATGCACTGAATGAGCCCACTGCAATGAGCCGTCCCAAAAACGCCGGCGCCTCTTCTTTTGATAACCACTGAAGCGACAAAGAGCTTTTCACGGTTTCAAAATAATGAAAGCCGATCGACATCAACACTGTAGTGACATAGAGCCCGTATTCACTGGGGGAAAACCCAGTAGCCGCCACCCCTAAGCTCAATAACAGCAAGGATAACAGTGCGAAGGTTTGTGCTCTTTAAGCACCAGTAATACAAACACAGCTGTGAACGCTAAGAAGCCAGGGATCTCACGAAGGCTTTGCGAAATTCCAATTTCGGCACCGCTAAAGGCGGCATGCTCGATAGCGAAATTATTGAGTCATACCTGCCAAATAGAGAAGGTAAATGGCATCACGATCGACATCAAAATAAGAAGGTTGCGTGGGTTTTTCCATGCTGGCGGTGCGGCGGGCATTAGCGGTGTCTCGTTCAATACAATACAGCTGGAATGTTAAGTAGTTGTGGTTTTTACAGCAAGGCGTATAGGTGGTTGATTTGACCCGATATTACCGCTAAGCAGTGCCGGCACCAGCAGCCAGCAACTTAGCGCTTAACTACGCACCTAACTATGCGCCTAAACTAAGCATTACCTGCCAAAGGGTTTACCAGCACAGTGAATTGGAGTATAAAAATGCACTGAGTAGCTTTTAGTACACTGCCAAGCTACCGGGCAGATTAATAATAAAAACAAAATATAAAAGGAGTTAACGCTGTGACACAGTTATACAGTGACGTCCGAATTTTGGATCTTTCTACCGGGATTCCTGGGCCATTTTGTGCTCGTATCTTTGCAGATTACGGCGCAGATGTAATCAAAGTCGAGGCGCTCAGCGGTGACCCTTCTCGTCGTCGGGGGCCGTTCCCTGGAGATATCCCAAACCCTGAAGCCAGTGCATCGTATTTGCATTTAAACCGTAATAAGCGCGGCATCACCCTCAACCTTGAAACGCCCAGTGGTATTGAGCTACTGAAGCGTTTGGTGAAAGATGCCGATATCGTTATTGAAAGCTTTGCACCGGGTTACCTTGCGTCTGTTGGCGCAGGGTTTGAAGACCTCAAAAAAGTGAAGCCGAATATCGTTTTGGCCAGCATTACGCCCTTTGGGCAAGATGGGCCCTATGCGCAATACCAAGGCACTGACCTTACCTACTACGCCCTTGGTTCAATGCATATGACCGGCGATGCAAGCATGTATCCCATCAAAAAAGCCGCATCGATGGTTGAACACCAAGTTGGTAACGTTGCCTCGGTAGCCGTGGCCGCCGCATTTTTATCAGCGCGTTACCAAGAGCAAGCTCAGCACGTAGATATTGCCGCGTCGGAGACTCAACAAGTCAGTTCTGATCGCCGTATTCAAATGCTCTTAGGGCATAACTACAATGGCGAAACCTCCAAGCGCGAGCCGCTGTCGTCTAGCGCACTGCCAATGGGCATATTCCCCTGCGCCGACGGCCATATGCAGGTGATGACCACACCCGCTTGGGCTGACCGCATGGCCAAAACCTTAAAACGCCCAGATTTCATGGAAAAGCTAGCGGTGCCCGGTGCGCTGTATAGCCCAGAGCTTAAAGCCGAAATCGACGCTGTGTTGTATCCATGGCTGCAAGCCCACACCCGTAAAGAACTATTTGCCGAAGCATTGGCAAACCAATGGCCCTGTTACCCCATCAATTCCGTCGAAGACTTACTCGAAGACGAGCACTTTCGTGGACGAGATTTTTGGGTCGAGCAAGATCACCCAGTAGCGGGCCCGTTAACATACCCAGGCCCATTGGCCCGAGTAGAAGATGGTTTTTCATTGCGTTATCCGGCACCTCGCTTAGGCGAGCACAATAAGGATTTCTACAGCGATGAATTGGGACTTACCGGCGACGAGCTTCGCCATTTAGCCGGTAGCGGCGTGATCTGATCGGAGGATCTTGTTATGAGTGATTTACCTTTAAAAGGCATACGCGTCGTTGATATCACCGTGGTTTGGGCAGGCCCCACCGCCGCGCAACACTTGGCAGATTTAGGCGCCGAGGTGATTCGGGTGGAATCTAGCCATCGAGTACCTTCAAGCACCCGCGCGCAACCTATGTTTACCGCAGAAATGGCCGCCAAAAGTGGTGGCCTTGGACGGCTAACCTACCCGGATGGCGAGCCACAACCAAAGCCATACAACCGCGCAGCGGCTTTTAACGCGTTAAACCGCAACAAATTAAGCGTAACGATGGAGCTAGATACCGATGAGGGCCGCGAAGCCTTCAGAAAATTGGTAGAAAAAAGCGACATCCTGATTGAAAACAACGCCCAACGTATTGGCGACCGCCTTGGTTTTAGCTGGGAAGCACTCAGCGCCATCAACCCAAAATTGATTCTATGCCGAATGCCGCCGCTGGGCCTTACCGGCCCTTATGCCAATTACATTGGCTTTGGTGCGCATTTTGAAGCCGTTACCGCGCTCACATATTTGCGTTCATACCCCGATGGCGAT
>JAESUM010000074.1 GCA_016763075.1 Pseudomonadales bacterium | reverse complement strand
AGGTGAAAAAACTGCAGCTATATACGAAGACTCATGAAGCATAACATCACCTTTGGAGTGTGCCATTTTTATCTTTGCACCTTTTTCTTGTGCTTTTTTCTGCCATGCAGTGAACCATGACTCTAAAATCGGCTCATATACATCAAAACTAAGTCCGTCTATACCATCTTCACTTCTTACAGTTCCAACAAAAGGGATATATGCACCATAGTTACTTTGGGCTTCTTCTTCATACCACTCTTTAAGTATAGTTGGTACATCTAGGGGGCCATCATGTAAAGTTAGCATTATTTAACCACCACACACAGGAGGAAGAAGAGAAATTTTATCCCCATCTTTAAGTGTCGCTTCAAGATTAGTAACAAGAGTATCATTAAGTGCTACAGCACAACTCTCTAACCACTCACTCATCTCAGCATCACTCTGTAAAATCTTTGCTAATTCATTTAAGTTATTTATGTCTAACTCTAGTGCTTCTTTTTGTATAGGTCCTAAAAACTCAACTCTAATCATAATAATATCCTACTTGTATTAATAATTATGATTATATCTAAGAAATACTAAGGGTTTTATGAGAAGTCAAATTAAGAAAAAAACAATATAATAAACCTATAAAAGACTAAGGATATATACTATGGCTATTTCTGTTGAAAAAGCACTCCAACTCATCTATGCAAATGTTAAAAAAACATCTCTTTGTATCTTGCCAATAGAAGAGTGTTTAGGATATGTTCTCGCTCAAAACATTGTAGCGACACATAACCTTCCTCCCTTTGACAACTCTGCTATGGATGGCTATGCAGTAAAAGTTGAAGACTCAGGTAAGAGTGTAAAAGTCCAAGCGACAATTTTTACTGGAGACAACTTCACTGGTACACTAAACGCAGGGCATGCAATCAAAATAATGACAGGTGCAAAAATCCCTCTAGGAACACAATGCATAGTGCCAATAGAAGATATACACAAGTCGGATGATGGTGTTCTTCTACCCCAAAATTTGACCATGAGCAGACATATACGTTTTGCAGGTGAAGACATCAAAAAAGAGATGCCACTCTTGTATACGGGAGACATTATAAATGCTCACCAGATAACTCTTCTTGTTTCTCAGGGGATAAGTCATATAAAAGTACATAAAGCTCCTAGAATTACTCTTTTCGCCTCTGGTAATGAACTTAAAATGCACTTTGAACAAGTTAGCGACTATCAACTCTACAACACAAATACACCTACTCTTCTTGCCCGTGCAAAAGAACTCGGCTGCTCAGTTGAGTTTATAGGAACGGCTCAGGATACCTTAGAAGATTTAAAAGCACACGTAAAAAGTGCTTTAGAGTGTGACCTTGTCATCACAAGTGGTGGTGTAAGTGTCGGTGATGCTGACTTTACAAAAGAGGCTTTTTCTGATTTTGGATACAAGATACTCTTTGAGAAGATAGATATTAAACCTGGTAAACCTACAACTTTTGGAAAAGTTGGTGAAACGCTTATTTTAAACCTTCCAGGAAATCCTCTTGCAGCTGCACTTAATTTTGAGCTTTTTGGAACGAGTATTATTCGTGCACTCTCTGGTGCTAAAAGTAAGTTTACAAATCCAATATGTGCAAAAATGAAAATAGACTATTCATACAAAATGTAGAGCGGGTCTGTGCTTTTAAGCGCTACGGGCTCAGCGGGTTGGGCTGCGCTTTGCAGTGTTTTCCAGTCCAAATCTTGGCCATCAATCATTTGCGCCGGTAATTGTGGACGCTGCAAAATAATGCAACGCTGGGGCGGGAACTTCGCTAATTTTAGCGCTTCATCGACCAGCGGTTTGTAGGCAATCACCTTCTCAACTTCAATGCCGCAAGAGGCAGCGAGCAGCAATTTTGGTTTAGCATCGTCAATTCGAATGGCCAATTCACGCGCGGCAAAACCGCCAAAAACCACTGAATGAATAGCACCCAAACGGGCGCAGGCTAACATTGCAATCACGGCCTGGGGCACCATCGGCATATAGATAATGACGCGGTCGCCCTTTTCTATGCCTTGCTCACGCAATACACCAGCAAAAAGCGCTACTTGGTCGCGTAGTTCGCGGTAGGTGTATTGCTCTACTGTGCTGGTTACCGGCGAGTCGTAGATCAGTGCGTTTTGTTCTGCCCGGCCATTATTAACATGGTAATCCAAGGCTAAATAGGCGGTGTTTAGCTCGCCGTCGGCAAACCAGCGGTCCGAGCCATTTTCGTCTTGAGTTAAGATTTGGCTGGGTTGTTGGTACCAGTCAATTTCTTGGGCGCGCTGCTTCCAGAATGTTTCAGGTTGTTCTATTGATTGCTGATACAACTGGGAGTAATTCATGGAATTCCTTTTTGGTATTTCTTGTTATTTTTGAGTCAAAAACCGAATGTTAATTTACCCAAGCCACGCTAAAAAAGGAACCGTCACGCTATCTAAAAGACAATAAATACAGTTATAAATCACAATCTACCCTGTCTTGTTCTGCTTTAGCTGCTTCAATCTCTTCTAGAAAATGCTCATAGCGTTCATCGGTCAGCGTCCATAAAAAACAGACCAATGCTTCGACCTCTCTATTATCGAGCGTTCGGCCATCTTCTAATTCAAGTAAGGCTAGGTTCTCAATCACCTCTGGTGCTTGCCAAGCAAACGCCGTTTCAGGGTTTTGCGTATGCTCAGAAGCAGCTAGATAATGGTCATAAAATTCAATGACTGTTTTCAAATTACCAAATACTCCGTTGTGCATATAAGGCTGGGTGACTGCGACGTTTCGCAGTGTTGGCACTTTAAATTTACCCTTTTCTGATTCATTAAAAACCAGCTCATTACCCAATAAACCAGGGTCAATAAAATCTTCACCTTTGCCATTAACAGCCCTGACATTGGAATTTTTTGGTACGCCGATATTATGATATTCGTAGCTGGTAAACATCTCTTGTTGGTGGCCATTGGCATGCAGCTGGTGGCAGGTTGCGCAGTTGGTAAATTGCTGCGAGAAAAACAGCGCTTTTCCAAGTGCCGCTTTAGATAGCGGGCTGTACACATATTCGCCGCGCAGGGATTTATCGTACTTTGAGTCAAACGAGGAAAACTCATCAGTTTGCTCAAACAACGCAATACTCTCTGCCATTTTGGCGTAAGCCTGATCACTGTCGCCAAAAACAGCCTCCCCGAACAGCAATTTAAACGCGCTGGTGTACGCACCGTTTTCTAATATGCGCTGCACAACAGCCTGTTTGTCGGGCATGGCCATTTCGATCGGATTTAACGGCGGCCCGGCAGCTTGATCCGCTAAATCTTCCGCGCGACCATCAATAAATTGGCCGCCAACGTGACCGCTGTACGCACCTTGCTGACTATTAAAACGTGCATGACTTTCATTTGTGAATGCGGGACTGAACCGGGCGTACGCCGCGGTTGGTGTATTCCGGTCGCCTAGCGATATTCCATCATCACCCAGGGATACCGCGGAAATATTGCCATCTGCTCCGAGCCTAGTATCGATAAATGCGCGATCTGGATTATGGCAAGTGGCGCAAGACTGGCTGCGATCAGCCGACAGGTTCACATCGGAAAATAGCGCTTTACCTAATGATTGCGCATCAGAAAACGGCGGGGGCTGCTCTGGCGAAGAGGGCCCGCCGCAGCTGTACAGCAAACTTAAAGCCAATAAATATACAAGATTCTTCATGCTTTCCTCTATTCAAAACAAACCGTTTAAGCGTCTCACAACAAATTAAACAACAATCGGGTTGATATTGATTATCATTTACACTAGCATTTCTACTCAACAATGCTACTCTGTCTCACTCTCCACACCAAGGAAACAATTATGGATTTCTCCCGCATTCAAAAGGTACTGCTGTGCACAGCAGTGGCTACAGCGCTCGGCGCTTGTAGTAGCAGTAACAATCCTGATCCCGATACTGATCAATCGGTTACCTTCAACCTCGAAAATGCCCAAAAAGTATTGGCTACCAATGCGGACATTGCGCTAGCGGCATATAACGATTCAGTCACCACCGCCGAAGCACTTCAAACGGCTTTAACCACTTTTGAAAGCAGTCCTACTCAAGAAAACCTCGATGCTGCGAAAATAGCCTGGTTGGTAGCGCGCGAACCCTACGGACAAACAGAAGTTACACGTTTTCGGCTAAGCCCCATCGACTCTAGTGATTACTCTTCCGATGATGGCTTAGAAGGCAGCATCAATGCGTGGCCTTTAGGCGAAGCATTGATCGATTATGTGACCAATGGTTCCGACTTTGGCGTCGACCAAACCGATGTCACAGCGCACAGCACTGGTGTTAATTTCCCAACCGAAAATATCATCAATTCTAATGTAGTAATCAACGCTGCTTTGCTTGAAAACGCCGCAAGTGCAGCAGATGAACACGACGTGATTGCTGGCTACCACGCCATCGAATTTATGCTTTGGGGGCAAGATCTTAACCTTGATACAAGCGCAGACACCGAAGCCAATCGCGAGCAATCCACCTCTGGAGATATTCTTAACTCCGGCGGTCACCGCCCACTAACAGACTTCACCGCCGATCAATACGCTGACCGGCGTTTCCAGTTTATGAACGCCGTAGCAGACAAACTTGTAGCAGAGCTAAAGGAAGTACGCGATGGTTGGAAAACCGACGCAAGCTACCGCACGGCGTTTACCACCATCACCAATGAAACCGAAGCAAAACAAAAATTTGCTGAAATCCTAACCGGTATGGGCACGTTATCTGAAGGTGAGTTGGCAGGCGAGCGTATGCAAATTGCGTTTAGCGCCAACTCACAAGAAGATGAGCACTCATGCTTTTCAGACAATACTCACCGGGATATTTGGCTCGACGCTGAAGGTGTATCCAACAGCTACTACGGCACATACGCTGGTTACGACAGCACATTGGATGGAACGGATGACCAAACTGCTCAAGCCGTCAACGGATATGGCTTTGACGACTATCTATCAGATGCCGGCGCTACCACCTTAGCGGCGAAATTAGTAACGGCATTCGATAAAACCGAAATCGGTTATATCGATATCGACCGTGAGGCTCGGGTTTTAGGTAACCCAGTCGATGTGCTGATCATGGACGTAAATCGTAACGCCGAGAACCCAATTGCTCAAACCATCATTGCCCTCAACGAGCAATCAGCCGTTATTGCTGAACTGGCGGTTGCTCTAGGTATAGATGGTAACGTGGTCGATGACGATGCCTCGGGTTGCGACACCAGCAATCCACAGTCCAGCTGCGACGAATAGGAGTCATTAGCCGTTAATAAAATCAAACTGTACGTCGCTTTTATTACGGCTGTCATTGTGTTTTGCTGCTTGTCGGCCTGCGGAAACCCCGCAGTACCGGCAATCAGTGAAACAGAACGATACCCAGCGGGCCAAGGTAGTGTTAGCACAGCACCGTTCCCGCGCTTCGACTTACCATTGGCCAACCTTCCTCAGGCCGATAAACCGCTGTTTTACGCGGGCAAAGCGCTGGCTCATCAACCCTGGATAACCGCGCCCACCATAACCGATGCCAGAGATGGCCTTGGGCCATTATTTAATGCTCGAACCTGCCTTGGCTGTCACGTAAAGGGAAGCAAAGGTTTTATCCCTCAGGACGATAAAACAGCTCTTTTTAGCGCATTAGTAAGAGTGAGTATTGCTGGCCAGCACCTGAAAAATGGCGTCGTCAATGAGCCTGTTTATGGCGACCAGCTGCAAACTCAATCAACCAGTTTGACGCACCGCTTTCGCAATGCGCGTTCATTCACCGCGCGCAGCGAAGCCGTAAAACCCGAAGCAACTATCTACCTGCAATGGACAGCACATACATTCACCTACCCTGACCAGCAACAAGTTGAACTACGCGCCCCCAAACTAGATATCCGCCAACTTAACTATGGCCCATTACACCCACAAACCAAGTTCAGCCTTCGTAATGCACCGGCTATTCACGGTATGGGTTTGCTTGAAGCCATTGATCAACGCGATATAAACGCCCTGCAAGACCCAGATGATAAAAATGGCGACGCGATCAGCGGCCGCATCAATATGGTTTGGGACCCAGTGACACAAACCACCCAGCCAGGGCGCTTCGGTTTAAAAGCCAGCAGGCCAAATTTACAAACCACTATTGCCGGTGCTTTTGCCAATGATATTGGCATCAGCAATCCGTTATTCCCCAGCCAACCTTGCACCACTTCACAAATGCATTGCACTTTACAGGTTAACGGCAACAATACCGACGGCTTTGAGTTACCTCAGGATTTATTAGATTTAGTTGTAAATTTTAATCGCAATTTAGCGGTTCCAAAACGTAGCGCTGAACAATATAAAAACACCCAAAACGGTCGAGCGCTGTTTTACCAAACCGGCTGTGCTAACTGCCATACGCCACGTTTTGTTACACCACAAAGCGCTGCGCTGCCACACCTCTCCAATCAGGTCATTTGGCCTTATAGCGACTTATTACTGCACGATATGGGTAAAGCATTGGCTGATAACCGCCCAGATTTTATTGCCAGCGGCAGCGAGTGGCGCACGCCACCGTTGTGGGGCAACGGGCTGCAACAGCCCATGAATGGTTACCAACAATTGATGCACGACGGCCGTGCGCAATCAGTAGAGGAAGCAATTTTATGGCACGGCGGTGAAGCACAAAACACCAAACAAAAATTCACTGAACTGAATAAAAAAGAGCGACAACAACTGATAAAATTTGTCGAGTCACTGTAATGAAGATTACCGTCAAAAAACCTCAAGCGTATCGCCACAACCCAGCCGCTAACAACGCCCCAACCGATATGCGCCGCCGGCGTTATTTAATACTGCTCGCAGCCGCACATTTGGCCGCAATTTCAGCCAAACCTTTTGCTAATAAAGCCATCGCTAACGTAGCCGATAAATCCAACCTTCCCAGCGCCAATAATTCACAGCAATGGTGGGTCTCGGCGCAGGGCAAAGACGATGATAATTATAGTTTGGCTTGGTTAAACCAAAGCCTTTCTAACTTGCAAAAAACCATCACTGGGTTTCGTGGACACGGCGTTATACAGCACCCAAAAAACCCATACTCCATACTGTTTATTGCACGCCGGCCCGGTACGACTGGTTTACAAATAAATTTATTGTCCGGCGAAATAGAAAAACGTTTTGAGTGCCAACACAGCCGCCACATGGAAGGCCACGCTTGTTTTAGTAAAGATGGCTTGGTTTTGTTCACCAGTGAATCTGATTTCAAAAATGGCGTCGGAAAAATAGTCGTGCGAGATAGCCACAGCTACCAAGTGCTGGATGAATACAACAGCCACGGCATTGGCCCGCACGAAATAAAACCCATGCCCGACGGCCAAACATTAGTGATCGCCAACGGTGGTTTACGTACCCACCCATCCTCCGGGCGTAAAGTCCTGAACTTAGACAGCATGCATTCGACACTGACCTACATAAATACCGCTACCGGCGAGTTAATTGAAGAGCACCAAGTCGCACATCGAAAGGCCAGCATCCGCCATTTGGATGTCGCATCCGATGGCACTGTTGCTATCGCAATGCAGATACAACAAGCCGAAATGGCAGATCAAAACCCAACATCCTTGAGCGCAATACACCTACAGAGGCAAGCTATTAAGCTTCTTCCACAGCCTTCAGCGATACTACGAAAACTAAACGACTACCTCGGTAGCGTCGCCATCAACAATCAATACAGAACCGTTGGTTTTACCAGTCCTCGGGGAAATGTTGCGGTTTTTTGGCAGATGGACGAACAGCGTTTTATTGGCTACCACGCGCTCCACGATGTCTGTGGCCTGGCGGTATCCCCGGATCAGCGCTATTTCGTATTGAGTAATTCTAATGGCGAAATACGACAACTCGACAGCAAAACATTGACTGAAGCCACTCATCTAAGATGCAAGATACCCAATGCTCATTGGGACAATCACCTGTTATCAGTAGCCGTACCTATACCTGAGTCTAAGCGTGAATCGATATCTGGAAACCTGTCATGAACTCTTTTTGTTGCACCCGACTAACCGTAATTTACCGGGTTTTTATACGTTTAATCGCCGTCGTATTTTTACTTTCCTGTGATGCTACCCGCGAGAATGACCCGCCAGAATTAACCGAAAGCAGCCTGAGTTTGGCATTACAGCAAGCCGTAGATTTTTCGGTAATTCCAGCGGTCAATGCCTTCCAAGCACAAACCTCGGCGATGCAGAAAAACGCCCAACAATTTTGCCTAAAACCAACGCTTGCCAACTTAACCGCTGCGCAGCTGCAATGGCGGACGTTGTCTGACAGCTGGTTTAGATTATCGCTCTATCGATTCGGGCCACTCGATGACGATTTTGTATTCCCGCCTTACACATTTATTGACTCGTTGCGACTACGCGGAACGAACTACACCAACACCGTACGTGATGAACTATTGAGCTGGCAAGTGGATTCTACGGCCCTAGACGATGCGTTTTTTAGCCGCCAGACTTTTCAAAAAGTAGGGCTACTAACGATAGAGGTGGCGCTCTTCGAAACCACTGGAAACTTGAGTCAAAGCCCTCAAGACATTGTCGACGAATACGTTGCCACGGCGCGCAAGTGCGCGATATTAAACGGTTTAGCTACCAACCTGCTTGGCCATGCTCAGACTTTGCACGATGCATGGCACAGCCCCTATAACAACACCACTGAATCCTATCGCGAGCTGTTTCTGGCCAACAAACTCGACGATGGCAGTGAGCCTTTAGCAGTCTTGATCACCAGTATTCAAGACTATTTTAATTACTTAAAACAGCGGCATATTGTCACTACTTCATCGCAACTTTCTCAACATGTTTGGGTCTCGGTTAGCTGTTCAATGGATGAAGTCGAGACGCTATTGCGAGGAACTAAACAAACAACATTTAGTTTTTTTGACTTAATGATCGCTGCAAATTATGAAGCCTCGGTTGAAACCATCGAAGCGAACTTGCAAACCATCCGCACCAGTATTGACCTGCAAGACCCTGTGGAATTTGAAATTTCCGCCGCTCAACTCGATGGAAATTTTAAACGAGAAATTCCCGAAGGGCTTGAAGTGGAGCTTGGCATCCACTTCACAGATGGCGACTAAATATTTCAAAACCTACTTTAATTAAGCCGTAGGAAACCAATCAATGAACATGAAAACAATAAACCCAAGAAGAAACAAATATCGATCCAAACCCAAAAACCTGATGCTAACCAGCATTGTTTTGTTAGGGGTATTTTCTTTAAGCGTCCATGCCCAGCCTTTAGCTAAACAGGATAAAAACAACCCTTCAATAGATGCCCTGCAACAGCGAGTGAATCAATTAGAGCAGCTTATTGAACTACGGTTGCTCGAACTAGACGAGCAGATTATCGGCGCTACTCCAACAAAAAGTAATATTCATTTTGGCGGTTACGGCGAACTGCACTACAACCACTTGGAGCAGGCAGGTAAAGATTTCAGACAGCTCGACTTGCACCGTTGGGTGCTTTTTGTGGGGTACAATTTTAATGACCGCGCACGGCTGGTTACAGAGCTAGAAGTGGAACACGTGCTGGTCAGCGGCGGTGGCCGGGGAGCGGTTGAGTTGGAGCAAGCCTATATCGAATTTAATATTAAAAAATCAATGCAATTGCAGGTTGGAGTAATATTGACGCCGCTGAGCATTATTAATGAAACCCATGAACCGCCCACATTTTATGGTGTTGAACGGCCGGTAATAGAAACCACCATCATCCCCACAACGTGGTACGTAACCGGCGCTAAGTTTAGCCAGCAATTCGATAATGGCGTTACCTATGACTTGATGGTTTCTGAAGGCCTTAAAACTCAAGACCCGAATGTTAATCCATCCGCCGAGCCGTTTAACCTGAAGCTTGGCAAACAAAAAGGCTCCTTTGCCGATGCCTTTAATTTGGCAATGACCGTACGGGTATCTTACCGTGGTGCGGCTGGACTGGAGATTTCGGGCTATGCACAGTATCAGCCAGACATTGACCAAAGTGCACAAAATTCATATGCCGACGCGGCTGTGTTGGTCGGTGGCCACGCCATTATTCAGCGCGGTGCTTTCACATCAAAAATTCTTTACGCCGACTGGACGCTCGATGGCAGCGCAGCAGAAACGGCAGAAAAACACCATCAATATGGCGGTTATGTAGAGCTATCTTGGAAGCCCAACCGCCAATGGAGTGCATTTTTTCGTCAAAACCAATGGTCACAAACCGCTGGAGTGAATGCCTCGCAGTCGGATTTTGGCGTCAACTATTACCCCTATGAAAATATTGTGTTCAAAGCAGATTACCAACTTCAAAATGCTGATGCGGGTGATGCCGACGGATTCAATCTAGGCATGGGGTACCTATTTTAACCTGCAAATATTTCTAGATTTATTGAATATGATCCAGCGGGAGGCGGCTGCGGCTAATCGGTGTTTTCATTACAAAACTAGACTGTACGCCGCTCACCCCATCTATGCGAGTTAACTTCCCAAGTAAAAACTCTTGGTAATGCTCCATATCTGGCACCACTACTTTTAGCTGGTAGTCTGCTGTTTGCCCAGTAATCAAACAGCATTCCATTACTTCTGGAAAACCGGCTACCTTCGTTTCAAAATTTTCAAACCGATCCGGCGTGTGACGATCCATGCTTATGGATACAAACGCGGTTAACTTTAATTCCAGTTTCGCAATATTGAGCAAGGTTGCGTAACGCGCAATGACGCCTTCGTCTTCAAGATGCTTCACGCGGCGCGAACAAGGCGACGGTGACAAACCTACTTTATCTGCCAACTCTAAATTGCTGATGCGCGCGTTCTCTTGCAGCGCTGCCAATATCCGTTTGTCGATTCTATCTAGCTTCATATTTCACCTGGGCCTTTCACCTTCACCACAAATTCAGTCATTTCGCTAAACGCCAAAAAACCACATGCATCGACACTACAGAAAGCAGCGCAATATATCACCAATTATTACGTCACTATTAGTGATATACATTACGTTATACACACATACCGACTTATTTAGCAATCATAGACACCCTTCATCACCCTATAATTAACCCTAACGATGCCGCAACCCACAACCTCCTCGCATTTACAAAATGTGGCTGGGTGCCACCTCAAAAGGGTGGCTGTGCGTGGCTCGTATCAAAACCCATTTGCGCTGATTTTTAACTCAAGCGCTGTTCGCTCTACTTTAGAATGGATACACCCATGAACACCCACGCAATACCCACAGCACGTTTTGACCACCGCAAATACGCTCCCGCGCCAACGGTTCAGTTAAGCAACAGAACATGGCCCGACAACCCTATTTCCAAAGCGCCGCTCTGGTGCAGTGTAGACTTACGCGATGGCAACCAAGCGTTAATAGAGCCGATGTCGGTAGAGCAAAAATGCCAGCTGTTTTCATTATTGGTTGAAGTGGGTTTTAAGGAAATTGAAGTAGGCTTTCCTGCCGCATCACAACCCGATTTTGATTTTGTACGCCGTTTGATTGATGAAAACCGCGTACCCAAAGATGTCACTATTCAAGTGCTTACCCAATGCCGAGATGCACTCATCACCCGCACCTTTGAGGCGCTACAAGGGGCTCGTTGCGCCACCGTACACTTATATAATTCAACCTCAAAAGTACAGCGCGAGCAGGTTTTTAAATCCGATAAAAAAGGTATTACCGCACTAGCAGTGGCCGGTGCAAAACAGGTATTGGCCTGTGCGCAAAAGCAAACAAACACTCAATGGCAGTTCCAATATTCACCAGAAAGCTTCACCTGCACTGAGCTAGATTACGCAGTAGAAATTTGCAATGCCATCAACGCTGTGTGGCAACCCACACTAGAAAACCCCGTCATTATTAACTTACCCGCCACCGTTGAAGTGGCCAGCCCCAACGTTTATGCCGACCAAATTGAATGGTTTTGCCGCCATATACAAAACCGTGACTCCTTGATTATTAGCCTTCATACCCATAACGACCGGGGCTGTGGCGTTGCCGCTGCAGAGCTTGGCGTAATGGCAGGAGCCGACAGGGTTGAGGGCACGCTGTTAGGCAATGGCGAGCGCACCGGCAACATGGATATCATTACCATGGCGATGAACCTATACAGCCAGGGCATTGACCCCGCGCTAAATTTGGCAGATATGAGCCGCATTATTCAAGTGGTTGAGCAATGCACCGCCATTGCCGTGCACCCGCGCCACCCCTATGCCGGCGAGTTGGTGTACACGGCTTTTTCCGGTAGCCACCAAGATGCGATCCGCAAATGCATTGCAATGTATGAGCTCAAGCACGGCCTTGAGCATGATTCCGCGCAACCTTGGGAAGTCGCGTATTTACCCATTGACCCGCGAGACTTAGGCCGCAACTACGAAGAGATTATTCGTATTAACAGCCAGTCTGGCAAAGGCGGCGTAGCTTTTTTGTTGGAACAACACAGCGGCCTGCAACTACCTCGCTGGTTACAAATTGAATTCAGCCAAGTTGTGCAACACGAAACGGAAAATATCGGCGGGGAGATTAGCGCAAATGCGGTTTGGCAAACATTCGAACAAACCTATTTAGCAAAACAAGACTGGCTGCTCGAGCGCTTTCAACTTGAAAAGCAACCCAGCGGTACCAACTACTGCCACGCCACCCTCACATTAGCTGGCGAGAATGTAGATATTCAGGGTTCTGGGAACGGATTATTAGAATCCGTTGTAAATGCGCTGCAAGAGCAGTTCGCTATACCCATAGATATTGTCGAATATAGCGAACATGCGCTGACCGAAGGCACTGATTCGCGCGCGGTGGCATACATTAAGGTACGCTCAGGTGACCTGTACGGTTACGGTGTGGCTATTCACCAAGATACTCTTTCCAGCTCGATAAACGCATTACTAAAAGCCACCCAACAGATTAGGGGCTAAACGGAGATCAAAAGAAAGTTAAGAGGCTTGTTAAAAGACCCGTGAAGAAACGAGTTAAAAGAAGAGTTCATAAGCCAAGGTTAGAACTAAAACCCTAACGAAAACCATAGAGTAAAGGTAAAGATAAGACTTACAACAGGTTTAAAACAGAATTTAGCATGCAGTTTTGACGGCTTAATTGCCGCCAACATTGCTTATATCGCTGTATCGCTTTCTACAACCTTGGTTTTCTAGTACCTTAGGCTTTAAATGCGTTCAGGCCCTACTACCTTTACATACTGGGTACTTAGTTTCTGGTCAGTGAGGTTTCTAACACCTCGAGTTCCCCGCATATTTTTACGGACAAAAAAATGCCTCAAGCCGATATCGAAAAATCACCAACGCCGAACCTTGACGAAGACCTGATTTCAAACTTTAGACTGCAGTTTAATTTTTATTTTGGCCTTACCACCTTCCTTTTCTTAAGCCCTTTTACAGTTAACCATATCATTACCGGACGCTTCATAATGGCAGCCTTCACCGGGGTCATTACCGCCATAGCCGCTATCAATTCGATCTCTATTTTTCGCCGTAAAGTGCAACCTATTCCTTTTGTATATCATTACGTATTTATTCTGATAACACTGGTTTCTGGCCTGTATTTACAGGGCGAATCAATTATTTACTGGTATTACCCCTTCGCGTTTATTGTGTTTTCCAGCGCCGAACATCGGCAAGCGCGAATTATGCTGTTCGTCAGTTTTGCACTGCTTGTACCCACCGCCTTTTACATGGTTGAGCAACCCACGGCGTGGCGCTTTGCGGTGACCTACCTCATGGTTTGTTTGCTGGGTGACTTAGTGGTTGGCTTGCTCGATAAAGCCCAGCGCCAACAAGCAATGATTGCAGTTACCGACCCACTAACCGGCGCATTAAACCGGCGCTCGCTGCTCACTCATCTTGATGATGCTGCCGCAGCTTGCCAGCGTGGCTTAGGCACCGCCAGCTTGCTGACTATTGATATTGACCACTTCAAAAAAATCAATGATACCCACGGCCATATGGCCGGAGATGAAGCCCTCAAAGCTGTAGTAGATACGCTGATTCAGCGCAAACGCCAGCTCGACAAACTGTTCCGCACCGGCGGCGAAGAGTTCATCATGCTAGCGCGTGATTTAGATAAAGAGGGCTCCATTATATTTTCCGACAACCTGCGTGCGGCGGTCGAGCAGAGTAATATTCTCGACGGGAAGCCGGTTACGGTAAGTATTGGCGTAGCCAGTTACGAGCAAGGTGAAAGCATTGATGACTGGATTCGCCGCGCCGATGACCACATGTATTTGGCCAAACGGCACGGCCGTAATTGTGTATCGCCGCACTATGTGCCCAGTTCTGCGCGCGCAGAACCCAGTTAGTAGCATTATCTGAAGCAAGCTACCTGAAGAGGGTTATCTAAAGAGAGTTACTAACAAAGATACGTGAATAAAACTAAATGAACGCTGCGCGTTGCGCACCAGTGTTAAATTTAATAAACAGCGCTTACCACATTAAATCATCTGGAATTTTGTAATCTGCGTAGGGGTCATCTTCTTGCGCAATATCGGCGGCTTTTTCTGCGCGGAAAATAATTCGGCTGGTATCTCTTTCCGCAATTCGGTCGGCCACTAACGATGGCACTACAATATATTGATCGCCCTGCTTCGCAATCACAATAACGCCTTTGCTTAGCTGGTTAACCTGCTGGCTGCCAACCAAGATTCGTTTAATGGTTTTACCGTCGGTAAATTTAAACTCTTGCTCACCGCCTGTTGAAACCTTATTGGTTTCAATCAGCTGTTTGATTTGAGCCGCTATTGCCTTGCGCGCAGCCTTATCGGTTTTTTTTACGTTTAGCTGTTTATCCCGAGCCACTTTTTGTGCTTGGTCTTGTTGCATTTTATTTTTGTTTTCTTGCGCGGCCAGTTGGTTAGCCTTTTGCTGTTCTTTGTTTTTGGGGCGGCGTTCTTGTTCAATCTGCTTAGCTTTTTTCTTGCTGACTAAGCCAGATTTTTTGAGTTGGTCCCGTAGTGAATCTGCCATATTTTTTAATTTAATATCTAATGAATAATTGAAAAGTAGTCTTCGTTACTGTTTTTGTTTCGGCTTTTATAATTGGTTTTTTAGTTGGGCTTTTATATTAAAAACCCAACTAAATGTTAAAGCACAAAACAGTCTAAAAAACTTCTACCGCCATGGCGACTGCTTCGCCACCGCCAATACACAGCGCCGCAACGCCTTGTTTCTTTTGCTGGTTTTGAAGCGCCGCAATTAAAGTAATCAGTATTCGTGCGCCACTTGCGCCAATGGGGTGCCCTAGCGCACAAGCGCCACCGTTCACATTTACTTTGTCTGAGTTTAAATCCAACTCTTTTATTGCGGCCATTGTTACCACAGCAAAGGCTTCGTTAATTTCAAACAGGTCTACATCATCAACCGACCAGCTCACTTGCTCTAACAGTTTTTTAATTGCGCTGACTGGCGCAATGGTAAATTCTGCTGGTGTTTGGCCGTGGCTGGTTTGGCCAATAATTTTAGCCAATGGTTTCAAGCCGCGTTTTTCGCATTCGGATTGGCGCATTAACACCAATGCCGCTGCACCGTCTGAAATTGAACTGGCATTGGCCGCGGTTACCGTGCCGCCTTTTTTAAAGGCTGCGGGCAGCACGGGTATTTTATCTGGCCGTGCTTTGGGAGGTTGCTCATCTTGGCTAACCGTTACTTCGCCTTTTCTGGTTTTAATGACGACTGGGGTTAGCTCAGCGTCAAAGCTGCCGTTTTCCATGGCCGCTTGGGCTCTGGCTAGCGAGCGCAGTGCGTATTCGTCTTGTTGCTCTCGGGTAAAAGAATAACGCTCTGCGCATTGCTCTGCGTACACACCCATTGCTTGGCCTTCGTAGGCATCTTCTAGCCCATCAAATGCCATGTGATCTAGTAACTCACCATGGCCAAACCGGTAACCGCTACGGGCTTTAGGCAGCATATGTGGCGCGCCGCTCATGTTTTCCATTCCGCCTGCTACCACTACGGTTTGGCTGCCAGCTACTAGGCTATCATGGGCTAACATCACTGACTTCATGCCAGAACCGCAGACTTTATTGATGGTGGTGCAGTCGGTGGTAAGGTTTAAGTTTGCACCCAATGCTGCTTGGCGTGCGGGTGCTTGGCCAAGTGCCGCAGGTAATACACAGCCCATGATTAGCGCATCGATTTCATCCGCGCTTACGCCTGATCTTGCTACCGCTGCGCGAACCGCTGTAGCGCCCAGCTCGGTGGTTTTTACCGCGCTAAGATCACCCATAAACCCACCCATTGGGGTGCGTGCCATACCAACAATTACGATTGGGTCTTGTTGCATCTGTTTTCCCTTAATAAGGAGTAGAGTGGAGTTCAGTTGAATCGAGCTCAGTTCATCTTTCTCTATTTTGTCAATCTCAACCACCAATGGCAGCATTCATTACATCCAAAATAGACTAAACCGTATTTTCACAAACTGAATTTTTATGAGCCGTACTTTGAAAGAGATTGCCGGCAAAGTAAATAGATGCCAGCCACTAAGGTGGACTTTGTAATATCAGAATTCTATTCTGAGCCCCATGATCAACAAACCACAATAATAATGACAAGGGACGCCAAATGACCAACGGTTCACAACAAGCGCTGAATACGCAAATAACCCAAAGCTCCGAGCTTTCTATGGCCGGCATGGATATTCCTTGGTTGCTACAACAGTGGGCCGACAAAACCCCCGACAAACCCTACCTCATTTGGGAACCGTTCTCTGGCAAAACCCAAAGCTGGACATTCAAACGTTTGCTGGATGAATCTCAAGCGCTTGCTTCTGGGCTGGCGTTAAAAGGCATAAAAGCCGGCGATTTTGTACTGATCCATTTAGACAACTCGCCAGAATTTGTAATCAGCTGGTTTGCCTGCGCGCATTTGGGCGCAGTTGCGGTATCTACCAATACCCGTTCAGTAGCGCGTGATTTAAGCTATTTTTCAGACCACGTGAAAGCCGTTTGCGCTATCACCCAGCCCTGTTTCGCAACGCTTATCAATGAAAGCTGTCCCGATATTGGCTTCTTAGCGGTAACCGATAACGACACCGGCCTGGCCGCAGAAATTGACGCCAACATTACGTACACACCCTTTACCCAGTTACTCGACACACCCGTAAACCTGCCCGAAAGAACCACCGACCCCATGGCAAACCTGGCGGTTCAGTTTACCTCTGGCACCACCTCCAGGCCCAAAGCAGTATTGTGGACACACGCCAACGCGCTGTTTGGCGCACGGGTAAACGCCGCACATATGCGCCTTGTGCAAGACGACATCACCCTAACTTTTTTACCGCTGTTCCACACCAATGCCCAAGCGTATTCGATGCTGGGCTCTTTATGGGGTGGCGGCACCATGGTGCTACAGCCTAAGTTTCCGGCTTCGCGTTTTTGGCCGGTCTCGGGCAAGCATCAATGCACCTGGTCGTCGATGATTCCCTTTGCATTTAAAGCATTAGCCGGGCAAAAAGTACCCGATCACAACTACCGATTTTGGGGCACCGGCGCGCACATTCCAATGGTCAACGAGATGTTCGGCATTCAAAGCATTGGCTGGTGGGGCATGACCGAAACCATTACCCACGGTATAGTCACCGACTTAGACCACCCCGGCCCGGCCGGCAATATGGGCCGCGCTGCGCTCGAATATGGCATTCAAATTCGGCTTGCCGATGGCAGCATGGCCAAGCCCGGCGAAAAGGGAAACCTGTTTATACACGGCGTGCGCGGCGTAAGTTTGTTTAAAGAATATTTTGGCGATGCCGCAGCCACCGCTAAATCATTCGACGAAAACGGCTGGTTTGATACTGGCGATATCGTTCGGGTAGATATAAGCGGCGCGCTGTTTTTTGCCGACCGCGATAAAGACATGCTAAAAGTAGGTGCCGAAAACGTAGCCGCTTCAGAAGTTGAATCCGTCATTATGGCAACGCAGCTAATAAGCGAATGCGCTGTAGTTGCACAAAAACACTACATGTTAGACGAAGTACCCGTGGTGTTTGTAATACCCAACCCCAACGGATTAGCCCTAGGCACAGAAGCTTTAAAAACCAAATTAATAGACTACTGCACCGTGAACCTGGCAGACTTTAAAGTGGTAAGAGATGTACACGTGGTAGAAAGCTTGCCGCGCTCCACCTTAGAAAAAATAGCCAAAAATGAGCTACGTAAACGTTTACCAAAAATAGAGTCTGGCAAATAAAACCAACCCTTGGTGTTTTATGCGAATGTATAAAACACCAAGGGCAGTTAAAAACTGGGCTCGTTAAAATTCGAGGCCGTTAACAAACTGGGCAGCTAAGATACTGCCGCGTTAAAAAATTGAACCGTTAAAACTCTGCTTAAACATTAACTGAAAAACTCTAGTTGAAAATTACCTGTAAAACTCGGGTTAAAAATCATCTGTAAAATTAACTGTAAAACCAGAAACCACCGCCACCAATAAAGCGCATAGTGTGAGCTGCCTCACAGCTTTAATAACTATTTAACAAACGTTCTTGTTGCTCTGTGCGCCGGTCCATAATGCCTTGCACGTCTCCCGCCTTTTGTAGCGCCTGCATGCCTTGTTCAATAGTGCTAATGCGTGAAGGCTCTGTGGTTTTGTTGTTTTGCTGCCTGGCTTGCGCTTTGCGCTCTTGCTCTTGCTCTTGCTGGGCCAGTTGCACGGTGTAGTCTGTTTTAATAATATTTCGGTCAGAGCGAATGCGCACGGTTTCGCTGTGCTTTGGGGCAATATCGTTATTTGAAAAATGCCAGTTACCCTGTTCGTCCTGCCATTTTTGCACCTCAGTAATGGTCACATCCGCTGAACCCGAAGACCCACCGCCAGCGCCAAATATACCTGCAACGCGTTCCCCTGCTCCTTTGGCGTAATCTACCGCCACCACTAAACCGCGTGCAAAACCGGTATCGCCAGACAGCGCATCTTCTTTGGTTGCAAGGGGTTGGCCATCTGGGCCTTTCATAAAAAACGGCGCAGCCACCGCGGCTACCACCACTACCAGCGTTAACTTTACAAATAACTTCACCTGAACCTCTTATTCAAAATATGAGTGCAAACCTGTCGCGTATCGAGCAAACATCAACCAATATCCCATCAATAAGTCCGGTTAAATTCACTCAATACAGCCTAATGCAAGGCTACAAGTATAGACGCTCAAACCGACGTTATAGCGGTGGCAGCCAACCTACGGCCGATCCAACATCAGCAATACAATTCGGTGCTACAATGTTTCGCTGGCCCAACAATAAAGCTTTAAAAAAAATGCAGGGCACTCCATTTAACACCACTGATTCACCCACATACAATCCAAAGGAAGAGAGGATAACCATGTTTGTAGTTGCCAACCGTGTACCCGTAGCCCAAGACTGGAAAGCCGAATTTGAAGAGCGCTTTGCAAAACGCGCCGGTGAAATCGAAAGCCAAGAAGGCTTTGTACGCATGCAAATTTTACGACCAATATCAGACAATGCACCCTACTCTGTACTCACCACATGGGAAACCGAAGAAGCCTTCAAAAGCTGGATAGGCAGCCCCGACTTTCGCCTGGCACACCAAAACCCAATGCCCAAAGAAGCCTTCTCCGGCAAACCCAGCATGGAACAACACCTTGTTGTGATCACCGCCGAAAAATAATCATAAGCCCGAGGAAACTTCATATGTCTGCCATCACCCCATTTAAAATAGATATCGACGAACAACAACTCACCGACTTACAACAGCGCCTAGCGCTAACCCGCTGGCCCGAAAAGGAAACACCCACCGACTGGAGCCAAGGCATACCACTAAGCTACGTTAAAGAACTGGTTGAATATTGGAAAACCAGCTACAACTGGCGCGAACGCGAAACCCTGCTAAACCGTTTTGACCAATTCAAAACAGAAATTAACGGCCTAAACATTCACTTCATACATCAGCGTTCAAAAGTAGCCGATGCAACACCGCTGATCATCACCCACGGCTGGCCTGGTTCTATTGTTGAATTTCAAAAAGTTATCGAACCTTTAACCGACCCAGAAGCCTTTGGCGGCAAAGCAGAAGACGCCTTTCACGTAATCTGCCCCTCCATTCCCGGTTACGCATTTTCAGACAAACCCGCAGAAACTGGCTGGGATGTCAGCAAAGTAGCCGACACCTGGGCACAACTCATGGCCAAACTAGGCTACGACAAATACTTTGCACAGGGCGGCGACTGGGGTTCCATGATAACCACCGCACTTGGCATGCAAGACCCAGAGCACTGCATGGGCATTCACCTTAATATGCCAATAGCAGCACCCGATCCAGAAACCATGACAGACCTAAGCGACCGCGAAAAAATGGCCTTAGCCGCCATGCAGCACTATCAAGATTCAGACTCCGGTTACTCCAAACAACAATCTACCCGCCCCCAAACACTTGGTTACGGCTTGGTAGATTCACCGGTTGGACAAGTCGCATGGATCGTCGAAAAATTCCACGCTTGGATGGACTGCAACGGCCACCCAGAAAACGTAGTTACCAAAGACGAGCTACTAGACAACGTAATGATGTACTGGCTGCCCGCAACCGGCGCATCTTCTGCTCGGCTTTATTGGGAAAGCTTTGGCGGCGACAACTCCGCTGAAGTTAAAATAGCCACCGGCTGCAGCGGCTTTCCAAAAGAGATATTCCCATCATCCGAGCGCTGGTTAGCCAAACGCTTCACCAACTTGGTGTACTACAACGAGCTAAACGCCGGCGGCCATTTTGCTGCCTTCGAAGTACCCGATGTTTTTGTACAAGAAGTAAGAGCCTGCTTTAAAAAAATGTCATAACGTTTTTAACTAAAGTACAAGGTTTTAATACAACGCCGTAGTTACTAAGCAAGTGCCTGCGGCGTTTTATTGTGTATTGAGTAGATTTTTTACGGTGATAACCAGGCATTAACTAGGCACTAAGATACATGGCATGAGGTAAATGGGCAGCAATAAATATGTCCATGTTTGCTATGTTATTACCACAATACATGGAAAATTGATCCAGCTATGTACAACACATACGTGGATAATGGGTTCCGCTTATTAATACTGTTATGTGTGATAAAACCAAAGGAATACGATGAGTCGAGCTTATTATTCTGCTTCTCTTGATAAATTTTTAAATGATGATAGTGATTCTATTCTTGGTGAATTAACTCGAAAGCATCAGTTTGCACTCGAAGATTTACAAAGAAATGCATGGATATCACAGGTAGAAATTTTAAAAAATGAATTAGCCAACCTTCCCAGGGCTCACCTAGCATTTGAGTATGCGACCCCAAGAATGGGAAAGCGTGTTGATGTTGTCATTCTCTATTCGAACGTCGTATTTGTGCTTGAATTTAAGGTGGGTGAAAAGTCATACCCAAATTCAGCACTTGAACAGGGCTTAGATTACTCCGTCGATTTAAAAAACTTTCATGAACAAAGCCATTATAGATCAATAGTGCCAATCATTATTGCTACTGAAGCCCCAGCTATGAACCACGAATAAAAAAATACCCTGATTTTGTATACCTCCCAATTAAATCAAATAAAAATAATTTTGTTTCACACATTAAAGCAGTCGCAAATGAAATAAATGAAAGTAATATTCTAGTTCCACTTGAGTGGCTAGAATCAATATATAAACCTACACCAACAATTATTGAAGCAGCACAGGCTCTTTATAAGGGTCATAGCGTTAAAGAGATATCTAGATCAGATTCAGGAACTATTAACCTTGGAGCTACTTCTGACACAATTTCAGAAATTATCGACCAGTCTAAATTAGAGAATAAAAAATCAATCTGTTTCATAACAGGTGTTCCTGGAGCAGGAAAAACTCTTGCGGGTCTTAACATTGCAAATGAAAGGCATAATATAGACGAAGGTGAGCATGCTGTATTTTTATCTGGAAATGGTCCATTGGTTGAAGTGCTGCAAGAAGCGTTAGCTAGAAATGAAGCCCTTGAAAAAAAAGGTACTGATATAAAGATTACCAAAGCTCAGGCCTTAACAAAAACAAAAGCATTTATTCAAAATATTCACCACTTTCGCGATGATGCTATTCAAAATGAAAAACCTCCTATTGAACATGTTGCCGTATTTGATGAAGCACAGCGTGCTTGGACGTTAGAGCAAACAAAGTCATTTATGGCTAGAACAAAAGGCATTCAAGGATTCGATATGTCTGAACCAGAATTTCTAATAAGTGTTCTGGATAGGCATCAAGACTGGGCTATTGTTATTTGTTTAATAGGCGGTGGTCAGGAAATAAATACTGGGGAAGCTGGATTACCGGAATGGTTTTCTGCAATTCAGAAAGGCTTCCCTCATTGGGATGTTTATGTTTCAAATAAATTAACGGATCAAGAATACACGAATGGACAGAATATCTATTCGTCGTTAACCAATAAGCAATTAACTGTAAAAAATGAGCTGCACTTATCAGTATCTGTTAGGTCATATCGTTCAGAGAAACTTGCATCATTTGTAAAAGCCTTTTTGGATATAAAACCCGAAGAAGCTCATTCAATATATCAGCAGTTAAAAGACGACTACCCTATCGTAGTTACTAGAGATATTGATACCGCGAAACATTGGCTGAGGTCAAAAGCAAGAGGCGGAGAAGGGCTTGGTTTAACAGCATCTTCTGGCGCATATAGACTAAAACCATATGGCATTCATGTAAAATCGGCTATTGAACCTAAGACATGGTTTTCGAATAAGAAAAGTGATGTACGTTCTGCTGGGTTTCTTGAAGACGTAGCAACAGAATTTGATATTCAAGGACTTGAATTAGATTGGACATGTATTGCTTGGGATGCAAATTTAAGAAAAATTGATAACGGCTGGGAGTTTAAAAAATTTAGAGGCACTGAGTGGCAAAACATCAACGATGCTACTAGAAGACGCTATTTATTGAACTCCTATCGAGTATTATTAACTAGAGCCAGACAAGGAATGATTATATTTATTCCAGATGGTGATGAGTCGGATAGAACAAGAAAGCCTGAATTTTATAATCCTGTCTATGAATATTTTAAACAATGTGGTGTGCCATGTATCTAAAAGCACTTAGTATCAAGTTAGAACTGCGACAGTAGCGGTTAAATCCCATAGTACATTTCCTCTGGTGTTTTATAGGCGTAGCGCTTTCTAGGCCGGCGGTTAAGTTTGTCGGCGATTTGATTGCATTGCTGTTGCGTTAGCCTGGCCATGCTTTCTGCTTTGGGAAGGTATTGGCGAATGAGGCCGTTGACGTTTTCGTTACTACCTCTTTCCCACGAGTGGTAAGGGTTGGCGAAATAAAACTTGGCATTACAGCGCGCTTCAATTTTCTTGTATTGATGAAACTCTGTTCCATTATCCGCAGTAATGCTTTTGAAGCTCAGCGGATCTCGACCAATCAAGCGAAGCGTTTTGTTATTTAAAGAGGCCGTTGTTTTGTTGGGTAATTTACCGATCATGACGAAGCCTGTTTTCCTTTCGAGCAGTGTCACTATG
Organism: Pseudomonadales bacterium; assembly: GCA_016763075.1. Lineage (GTDB taxonomy): Bacteria > Pseudomonadota > Gammaproteobacteria > Pseudomonadales > JAHRWD01 > JAHRWD01. The sequence continues at coordinate 197 of JAESUM010000074.1, read as the reverse complement.
CAGTGATTACTGCCCCTGCCATGCACCGTGCCTATCTCCCAATGGCCTTTATAGCGGCGCGTTTCAACGCTATTAGGCCGCTCTGTAATATGACGCTTATCCGCCAGTCGACCTCGACTATCATAGGCGTTATAGCGTTTCCGTCGTCGTTTGGAAGACTGTCGCAGGTGCCTCCAAAGTGAGCCGCCGCTCGCTTT
>JAESUM010000073.1 GCA_016763075.1 Pseudomonadales bacterium | reverse complement strand
TTTTGGGACCCAGTAGAAAACGCTTCTCTAATGCCATGGTTGGTAGGCACAGCTTTACTGCACTCATTAGCAGTAACCGAAAAGCGCGGCGCCTTTAAAAGCTGGACTGTTTTGTTAGCCATCTCTGCATTTTCATTAAGCTTACTGGGCACGTTTTTAGTGCGCTCCGGGGTATTAACCTCGGTGCATGCCTTTGCGGTAGACCCTGAACGCGGCATGTTCATTTTGGTGTTTTTAGGGCTAGTGATTGGTAGTTCGCTTACCATTTATGCGGTGCGCGCACCTACCGTTCGTAGCCATGCAGTGTTTGAGCTGTTCTCACGCGAAACATTATTACTGGTCAATAATATTGCGTTAATAGTGGCTACCTTAACGGTGCTGTTGGGTACCTTTTATCCACTGATTTATGAAGCCACCATGGGTGGTAAAATCTCTGTTGGGCCTCCGTATTTCAACCTGATTTTTGCACCGTTAATATTGATGATTATGCCCGTCATGGTGATCGTGCCGCAGGTTTTTTGGAAGCGCTCACCCACCTCAGATTTATTTAAAAAGAACATTGTGCCAATAGTCTGCGCTGTGGTTATTTGCACAGCATGGTGGTTTAGCAACGATATCGATGCAAGCGGCATGCTGGATGTCAGAATCGTGTTAGCCATTTTGTTCGCGGTTTGGTTGCTGGCCTCTATTGTCACTGATGTGGTGCGTAAAGTGCTTGCGTACCGAGCAAACTATCAATCATCAATCATTGCCGCAATACGCTCTATCACATTGGGTTATTACGGCATGGCACTTGCTCATTCTGGTATAGCGATTTGTGTGATTGGCGTGGCAGTGGTGTCGGTGTACAGCATCGATAAAGACCTACGCATGGCCCCCGGAGACCAGGTCAGCATGGGTGGTTACCATTTTAAATTCGAAGGTTTAGTGCAACGCCAAGGTGCCAACTTTACAGCGCTTACAGCACTGATAGAAGTAACCGATGAAGGCGGTGATCGCTGGTTAATGAAACCAGAAAAACGCCAATATCCGGTTCGTAAAAGCCAAATGACCGAAGCCGCGATTGACGCCGGTTTATTCAGAGACCTGTATTTGGCACTGGGCGAACCACTGACCAACGGCGCGTGGTCTGTTCGCATACAGGTGAAGCCTTTTGTGCGGTGGTTATGGCTGGGTGGATTAATGATGGCGTTTGGCGGGTTTGTGGCAATTCTTGACCGAAGGTACCGTTCAAAGCCAGCTCGAAGCCATGATGCACAAACCCAAAGTTCTGCCGGATAACCATGAAAAGATTGAAGCTGTTCCTACCGCTTATTGCCTTTGCCGGCGTCTGCGCTTTTTTGTATCAAGGTTTGCAGCTTGAACCTTCAAAATTGCCCTCAGCTTTACTGGGTAAACCCTTTCCTGAATTTGTGCTCACTGCGTTACGTGATGAAACCAAGCCATTGGGCAGAGGAGACGTGGTTGGCAAAGTAGCGTTGGTTAACGTATGGGCCACTTGGTGCCCAAGTTGCCGAGTAGAACACCATTTTTTAAACGAGATTGTAGAAAAGTTTGGGGTTGTAATTTATGGGGTTAATTACAAAGATGAACGCGATAAAGCACAACAATGGTTAGAAAATTTGGGCAATCCGTATCGGCTATCAATATATGACGATACCGGTTCATTGGGGATAGACCTTGGGGTATACGGTGCGCCGGAAACCTACGTGATAGACCACAACGGTATGATCCGATACAAACATGTGGGTGTTGTTGATATGCGAGTTTGGGAGCAAACATTACAACCTATCGTGCTGGAGCTTGAGGCAGTTGCTTTGGCCAGTGGTGCAGGTATGGCCGAATGAAGGCGGTTAAGCGCAAACTAAGCACGCCTCTGCGCAGCTTGGTTTTAATACCGCTTTTACTGATCAGTGGTTGGTTCTCAACTGTTGTGTTGGCAGAGATTGAAATTCATCAATTTAAAGATTCCCAAATCGAAGCGCGGTTTTTACGGTTATCCGATGAACTACGCTGCCCAAAATGCCAAAACACCAACCTAAGTGGTTCGAATGCACCCATAGCCAAAGACTTACGCGACCAGCTCATTCGCTTATTAAAAGAAGGTAAATCAGACCAACAAATTGAACAATACATGTTGGATCGGTACGGCGATTTTGTGTTGTACCGCCCGCAGTTCAAACAAAGCACCTGGGTGCTTTGGCTTGGGCCACTAGCGGTTTTACTTGCAGGTTTTGTGCTGATCAGCCGAATAGTGGCTAAACGCAGCGTCGAACGACTGGCAGCCTCGGTTGAAGACGCAGAAACTGATACGAAACATCCAAGTGTGCGGCAGGGCGGATCCCACGTAACAGATTCTTTATCAATCTCAGAGAAAAACCGGCTTGACCAACTCATGAGCGATACTTCGCTCCGTAAAACCCCTGTGGATCAGAACAAATCATGACCTCATTTTGGCTGATAGTCTCGGCGATGATTGCAGTTGCGGTAGCAATGATTATTGTGCCGGTTGGCTTATGGCACAGGCGCAACGCGTCTAGCACCTTTAGCACCTCCAACGCCTTTAGCACAGCTGGAGCCGATGGCTCGTCCGGCCAAGTTGACCGAAACGACTTAAACGTCACGATTTTTGAGCAGAATATCGCGGAGCTTGATACGCAGTTAAAAGCTGGCGCTATCACGCAGCAACTGTACGAAAACCTCAAACTTGAAACACAGCGCAACCTGTTGGTAGATATTCCAACGGCAGATGACACAAGTACGCAGTTAAAAGCAGGCGCTACTTCTCCAAAAACATTGGCGGTGACTTTGGGGTTATCGATATTGATCCCGCTTACTTCGTTGTACCTGTATTCCAGTTGGGGTTCTGCAGAGCGAGTTGCGCAATACAATGAGCTGAATAACAGCGTGTTCGCCGCAGGTGTTGAGGGCAGTCGTGATAAACGCGATTTCTCAATAATGGCAGACGAGCTAGAGCAAAAATTGCAAGCTCGCCCAGATGACATTACTGGTTGGTTACTGCTGGCTAAGACTCGAATGTCGTTGCAAGAATATGTGCGAGCGGCAGATATATATAAAGCGCTGGTGCCCAAAGCGGTCACCGATAAAAACCGTGGCATGGTATTGGGTTTGTACGCTCAGGCTGGGTTTTTTATTGCTGGCCAACAGCTCACGACAGATGTGATGGAAGTGGTAGAGCAGGCGTTACGGGCTGACCCGTATGAGGTCACCGCCCTGGGCTTAAAAGGGGTAGATGCATTTGCTAAGCAAGATTACGCAATAGCGATTGCGAACTGGCAGCGAGCTGCAGATAACACTGAAAACGATGAAAACCGGCAAACGCTGTTACGCGGAATAGCGCAGGCTAACCAGCGTATTGCAGGGGATTCTAGCCAGTTAATTGAAGATCGCGCTGATGCATTAGCAGAAACAGAAGCCGTTTCAAGCGCCACGGCTATTTCAAGTACTAACTTCGGCAGCTTACTTGTGAATGTATCGATTGACCCAAAACTTGCTCAAGGGTTAAACCCAGATTTGTGGGTATATGTGTTTGCTAAAGCTATTAATGGGCCCCGGGCACCGCTTGCTGCAAACCGTTACAAAGTATCTGATTTACCCACCCAGGTGCGGCTTGATGACGCTATGGCAATGAACCCCAGTTTGAAGGTCTCTGGTTTTTCTCAAGTCGCCGTTGTTGCGCGAATTTCCCAAAGCGGTCAGCCTATTGCTGGCTCAAATGACCTGCAAGGTTCCACTACGGTTACCCGCAAAGATAGCAGCCAAACCGGTGTACAAGTCGTGATTGATTCGATCCTGCCCTAGGGATCGATACCCATTTCATCACGCGCCAGATATACTGCTGCAGTTGAAACAAGTCGTATAATCATCCGCTTATGTCGAGATTCCATTGAGTAAAACCACTGGCGTAAAAGCCACCAAATCCACGAAAGCCTCTAAGGATAGTTCGGTAGCGGGTAGCTCAAACCGCAATAACCCAGAAGATCACCTTGATGGCTTGATCAGCCAGCGGCTTGTTGAAGCTGCACTGATATCCCTTGGCACACTGTGCCTATTCTTCCTGTTATCTTTAATGACTTTTTCTAGCTCAGATGCTGGCTGGTCGAACACGGGGACAGGCCAAGGCATACAAAACCTAGCAGGTGTAGCGGGTGCTTGGAGCGCCGATCTGCTGTTTTCATTTTTGGGTTGGATCGCCTACGTTTTACCCCTGCTGTTAGCTTATTTGGTGGCGGCGATGTTTTCCGAGCGGCGCAAACTACGCAGTGAATGGCCTTTGGTTGCCATCCGGTTTGGCGGGCTGTGGGTTCTACTGATGGCAGCTTCATCGTTATGTTCTTTATACGTACCCCATTCATCCGGTGAGTTTTCCGCCGGTAGTGGCGGTATTGTCGGCGAATTAACCACTGATTTGCTGTTACCCGCTTTTAACGTTGTAGGCGCAACACTCATCATTGTTGCGCTATTTTTGCTGGGGGTAACCTTAGTAACCGGGCTGTCTTGGTTCAAACTAATGGACCGCTTGGGCGAGGCTGCAATTGTTGGCTTTGATTGGCTAAAAGACTTTATTCAGCGCAAAAAAATTGAATTTGCAGCGCGTAAAGAAGCCAGTCATAACCGTAAATCACGAGAAAGCGCCTTAGAAAAACAGAAAATAAAAGAGATCACTAAGCCGACAATAGCGCCACGCATTGAACCTGTAATTGTGTCCAAACCAGAACCCAGTGTACGGGTTAAGAAAGAGCGCCAAGGTACGTTATTCACCTCAGATCGAGATGCGAATTTACCGAAAATCGACCTGCTTTCAGGTGCTGACCAAGAGCAATTTGAGGGGTTTTCGAAAGGCAGTTTGGAAGCGATGTCGAAATTGCTGAAAGTCAAACTTGCTGATTTTGGTGTTGAAATTGAAGTGGAGTCTGTACAACCTGGCCCTGTGGTCACGCGTTTTGAAATACACCCAGCGGCTGGCATTAAAGTGAGCAAAATAAGCGGGTTAGCTAAGGATTTAGCGCGCTCACTGGCAGTAACCAGTGTTCGGGTTGTAGAAGTCATACCGGGTAAATCTTTTGTTGGAATAGAAGTGCCCAATGAAAACCGTAAGGTGGTGCACTTAGGCGAGGTGCTGGCTACTCCGGAGTTTGATCAGTCAAAATCTCCGGTGAGTTTGGCATTAGGGCACGATATCGCTGGGCGACCAGTGATCGCAGATCTGGCCAAAATGCCCCATTTACTGGTTGCAGGAACCACCGGCTCAGGTAAGTCCGTTGGCCTTAACTGCATGATTTTAAGCATATTGTATAAATCTACTCCTGAAGAAGTTCGCATGATCATGGTAGACCCAAAGATGCTGGAGCTTTCGGTATATGAAGGCATACCGCACCTTTTAGCACCGGTCATTACCGATATGGAAAAGGCCGCTAACGGCTTACGTTGGGCCGTGGCAGAGATGGAACGGCGCTACCAAATTATGATGACGTTAGGGGTGCGAGACCTTGCGGGCTTTAATAAAAAG
>JAESUM010000072.1 GCA_016763075.1 Pseudomonadales bacterium | reverse complement strand
TTCGAGTATCGGCATGGTCAAAATGACTTGCGGCTTCTGGCCGTAGTGCTTTTGTAACTCGCGCCCTACCAATAGGTTGAACTTCTGATCGGTTCCGCCAAGCTCAACATCCGCCTTCAACGCAACGGAGTCGTAGCCCTGAATAAGCGGGTACAAAAATTCGTGAATAGCGATGGGCTTTTCGCCTTTATAGCGCTTACTGAAATCATCTCGCTCAAGCATTCGGGCGACGGTGTGCTTGGCTGCCAGCTGGATCAAATCTGCAGCGCTGAAATCAGACAACCATTCTGAATTAAACACCACGGTGGTTTTTTCTGGATCGAGCACTTTATATACTTGGCGCTCATAGGATTTGGCGTTTTCGGCCACCTGCTCTTTTGTTAACGCCTTACGGGTTACATTCTTACCGGTTGGATCGCCGATCATCCCGGTAAAGTCACCAATCAGGAACAACACCTCATGACCCAGCTCTTGGAACTGCCGCAATTTATTGAGCAATACTGTGTGCCCAAGGTGTAGATCTGGCGCAGTGGGATCAAACCCCGCTTTAATACGCGGCCTTCGGCCTTCCTTTAATCGCTCGATAAGCTCTTCTTCGCGAATGATCTCATCGGCCCCGCGGCGAATAATCGCCATTGATTCATCTACACCAACCATAAATACTCTTCTATTAACAGCGCTTAAAATAAAGCGCCAAACCATACAATAAAACCGCCCAAACACAAGCGCCCGGCTGCATCTTCATCTATATATAGAAAGGGCGACGCCTTTTACTACCCGTAAACAAGATTGGCCACACGACTCAAAGATCACCCTATTTGGCATAACTTGCAATTGTCATACCGATAAAATATGATGTCGCGCCTTTTTAACAGATAAACTTTAAGCCGAATTCTTCACAGAACCTGCCTTTAGTTTTCTCCTTGCTTTCACAACGGTGAATGGGTTTTACCTGATTTTCAGGTCAAATTCTTTCAGATATTGTGGAGGCTACAACCCGTAAGGAGTCCCAATGAGACATTACGAAATCGTATTTTTGGTCCACCCGGATCAAAGCCCACAAGTTCCTGCTATGGTCGAGCGTTATACAAAAACGATCGAAGAAAGCGATGGCAAGATTCACCGCATGGAAGACTGGGGCCGCCGTCAACTGGCATACCCAATCAACAAAATCCATAAAGCGCACTACATTTTGATGAATATCGAATGTGGCGAAGAAGCAATGGAAGAGCTCAGCAATGGCTTCCGCTTCAACGATGCCGTGATCCGAAACTTAGTTATCCGTCGTGATAGCGCAGTAACCGAAGACTCACACATCATGAAAGCAGAGTCCGATAGTCGCGACAGCCGTGACAGCAGCTCTGAGAAGCCAGCTGCCGCTGCGCCCGCTCCAGAAGCTAAGACTGAATCTGACGATAGCGAAAAGACTGAAGCTAAATAAGCCTCAAAGCGCTATCCATACCCTATATTGCTACATTCAGGAGATTGAACCATGGCCCGTTATTTCAGACGCCGTAAATTTTGTCGTTTCACCGCCGAAGGCGTTAAAGAGATCGACTACAAAGACTTAGAAGCATTGAAAGCTTACATCACAGAAACCGGCAAAATTGTACCTAGCCGTATTACTGGCACCAAAGCTAAATACCAACGCCAACTGGCCACTGCGGTCAAACGCGCGCGTTATTTAGCCTTGGTTCCTTACACAGACCAACATAAATAAACGGTTTTAATATTTCCCATTTTTTGGTTTCGGAAAATAGAACGGAAGCGGAGAGTTAAATGAAGGCATTGGCGGAGTTTGCGATGCGAGGCAGAAGAGAAAGCATTCTCGTTGCCTTGATCTGTACGTCACTACCACTCATGTTTTTGGTCGGTGCAGCGGTAGTTGGGCTGACTATTCTCCGTAAACGTATATCGCAAGGTGTCGTGATATTAGGCTGGGCTATTTTGCCCGCCATTGGCTGGTTAATTACCTCCTCTGATCCCACACCTTTGTTAGTCGTTACCGGCACAGCAGCGTTAGCAGCAGTATTGCGCTCTTCTGTGTCCTGGGCCAGCTGCCTGATCGCATCACTGATCATAGGCATCATTTGTGGTTTTGTGCTGCAATGGCTGGTACCAGAAATTGTTCAAGAGCTGATAAATACCAGCAGTCAAATGATCGCTGATATGAACATGGAGCAGCTTAAGCAGCTCGACCAGGCACAAATAGACCTGTTCCTGGGCCAGCTCATGATCAGTATGGCCGCGGCAGCGCATGTAGTATTCATGCTCATAAGCCTGATGCTAGCTCGATACTGGCAAAGCGCGTTGTATAACCCTGGTGGTTTTCAGGAAGAGTTTCATGCGCTACGCATTCCTAACCGAATGACACTTGTTCTCATCGCAATTGTCATTTTTGGAGGCTCAGTATCACCGGCTATATCCGGCTGGATACCTTTGATAACCGTACCATTTGCGTTATCAGGCTTAGCACTGGCCCATGGGCTTGTGTTTAAAAAAGGCCTTGGCCGACATTGGATAATAGGCATGTATATGCTGCTTATGATGGCAATGCCTTACATGTATTCAGTGCTGGTGATTGCCGCTATTGTAGATAGCTACGCCGATTTTCGTTCAAGAGTAGCCCCGGCAACCTTGAGCTAATAACTTCGGTTGATAACTTGAGCTAAAAAGTAGAAACACGCGAAACCAAATTGGAAAAATTACAGGACAGGTCGACCGCAGAAGATACTGTCAGTCAATATTGTTAATACCTACATCAGAAAGGTAGATCAGAATGAAAGTTATATTACTTGAAAAAACCGGAAAACTTGGTGACCTCGGCTCAACCGTTTCAGTTAAACCTGGCTACGGTCGTAACTTCCTAATTCCACAAGGAAAAGCGATTTCAGCCACTAAAGACAACATCGCTGATTTCGACACACGCCGTGCAGAACTTGAGCGTGCTTCTAAAGAGAAGAAAGATATCGCAGAAACCCGCGCTAACGACATCGCTAAACTAGACGTGACGATCACTTCATTGGCTGGCGACGAAGGCAAGCTGTTCGGTTCCATCGGTACCCGCGACATCGCTGATGCAATAACCGCTGCTGGCGTTAAAGTCAGCAAAAGTGAAATCCGTCTACCAGAAGGTACCTTGCGCAACACCGGCGAATACCTTATCGACGTTCAACTTCACCAAGAAGTTGTCGTTGCGGCTAAGCTTGTTGTGATTGGCGAAGAGCCAAAATAAGCTTCACCCTCAAACGCTACCCCGATTAAATCGTCTCGGCCAGCTCTGGCCGGTTGCTTTTATCGATTGATCAGTGGGAGAATCAAGCGTCGATTGCTGCGTATCTAGCGGTGATCGGCGTTTTTTTTGAACTCAAGAAACTGACCTCTCCATGTCTGATTACTACCCGCCGCCGCCCGAAATGCTGGACAGCCCAGTATCACTAAAAGTACCGCCCCACTCCATCGATGGAGAACAGTCGGTGCTCGGCGGCCTGATGCTCGATAACAGTTGCTGGGACACGGTATCTGGGCTGGTTTCAGCCGCAGATTTTTACCGTAAAGACCACCGCCTAATTTTCCAAGCGATGCTGGCACTCACAGAAAAAAACGTACCCATGGATGTCGTCACGCTGTCAGAAGCGCTCGACAATACCAACCAGCTCGAAGCCGCTGGCGGCCTTGCGTACCTTAGCGAACTGGCCAACAACACCCCCACCGCATCCAATATCAAAGCCTACGCCAGCATCGTGCACGAACGTGCGACGCTACGGCAACTGATCCAAGTTTCGCACGAAATTTCCGACAGCTGCTTTAACCCCGAAGGCAGGGCTGGCCACGAACTACTCGATGACGCCGAACGCAAAGTATTTGAAATTGCCGAAGCGCGGCCCAAAACCGGCGAGCCAATGGGCATCAAAGAACTGCTCTCGAAGGCCGTTAACCGAATTGACGAACTGTCCCAATCTGGTGGCGGCATTACCGGATTATCCACCGGCTTCAACGATCTCGACAACCTCACGAGCGGGCTTCAACCTTCTGACTTAGTGATAATCGCTGGACGTCCGTCAATGGGTAAAACCACCCTTGCGATGAACTTGGTTGAATCCGCCGTAATTGGTGGCGACAAACCCGTGTTGGTATTCAGCATGGAGATGCCCGCTGACTCATTGATGATGAGAATGCTAGCCTCCCTTGGCCGAATTGACCAAGGCAAGGTGCGTACCGGTCAACTCACCGATGACGACTGGCCGCGGCTAACCTCGGCAATCAACCTGCTGCATGAAAAGCTGTTGTTTATCGATGATACCCCCGCCCTCACGCCCACCGATATGCGCTCGCGAGCGCGCCGAATTGTACGTGAGCACGGTGAACTTGGAATGATCGCAATCGATTATTTACAGCTAATGCGAATCGCAGGCTCCAGCGAAAACCGAGTTGGCGAAATCTCTGAGATTTCCCGTTCGCTTAAAGCCCTCGCCAAAGAATTTAATTGCCCGATCATCGCGTTATCGCAGCTCAACCGTAGTCTTGAGCAGCGCCCCAACAAACGCCCTATCATGTCTGACTTACGTGAATCGGGTGCCATCGAGCAAGACGCAGACGTCATTATGTTCATCTACCGCGACGAAGTGTATAACGAAGACAGCCCTGATCGCGGTCGTGCTGAAATCATCATTGGCAAACAACGAAACGGCCCTATCGGCACCATTAATTTGGCCTTCAACGGCAAATATACTCGCTTTGATAACTTAGCTCAGGATAGCTACGAGTCCTTTTAATGGCCCGCTCGGCAACTGCATCTATTGACCTAACAGCGCTTCGCCATAACTTACGGCAAGTCCGTAACATGGCGCCCAATAGCAACGTTATCGCAGTGGTTAAAGCCGATGGCTATGGCCACGGTATCGTTGATGTAGCGCGCAGTCTCAGCGCCGCTGATCTTTTGGGTGTTGCTTGTATTGAAGAAGCCCTGCAGCTTCGCGAAGCCGGTATTACCACCGACATCTTATTGCTCGAAGGCTTTTTTGAAGATTCTGAATTAACACTTATTGAGCGCTACAACCTTCAAAGCGTCATTCATCAGCACGTTCAGCTCGATCAAATTTGCCAGCACAGCTTTAAACAGCCGCCATCGGTTTGGATAAAACTCGACACTGGTATGAATAGGCTGGGTTTCGAGCCTGAGCAATTTCCAGCTATTTACCGCCAGCTTCAGCAATCGGGCACGGTTGTATCTATTAGAGCCATGACCCACCTTGCCTGCTCTGATGAGCTTAATAACCCGCTTACGCTGCAGCAATACCAAACACTCAAAAGCGTCACCAACGATGCCGATATCGAGCTCAGTGTAGCGGCCTCAGCGGCTGTTATTGGCTGGCCACAGACCCACGAGCAATGGGTTCGTCCAGGGCTAATGCTCTATGGCGTATCGCCTTTTTTGAACAAGACTGGCGCGGATCATCAGCTGCGCGCAGCGATGTTATTTCAGTCAAAGATCATTTCTATCAAGCAGGTAAAACAGGGCGATACAGTGGGCTACGGCGCAAGTTGGGTTGCAGGTCGAGATTCCCGCATTGGCGTAATTGCGGCAGGTTATGGCGACGGTTACCCGCGCCATGCGCCCTCTGGCACCCCGGTTCTCATCGATGGCCAGCGCGCTTCTTTGGTTGGCCGGGTATCAATGGATATGATCTGCGTTGACCTTACCGACATGCCCAACACTAAACTTGGCGATACCGCCACGTTGTGGGGCGCTGAGCTGCCGATCGAAGAAATTGCCAAACGTTGCGATGCAATCCCCTACCAGCTGCTTTGCGGTTTGACCCAACGCGTCGCCATCACCTATAAAAACTAATCACACTACTGGGCAATTCTCGTCATGGCCAAACGTAAAACCATTTTCCTTTGCTCCGAATGCGGCGCTGATCACAGCAAATGGCAGGGCCAATGCGCGGAGTGCAACAGCTGGAATACCGTCAACGAAACCTTCTTAACCGAACCTGCTGCCGCCGCCACAACCGGCCGCCCTGGTTATAGTGGTTACGCAAGCAAGCAACCCGCAGCGGTTCAAAAACTTAGCGAAATCGAACCCGAACAACTACCACGTATTTCATCAACTATTGGTGAATTTGACCGGGTATTGGGCGGAGGCTTAGTTCCTGGCTCGGCCATTTTGATTGGCGGCCATCCCGGCGCAGGGAAAAGTACACTGCTGCTTCAAGTGATGTGTCACCTCAGCCAAACCATGCCGGCGCTGTATGTCACCGGTGAGGAATCTTTACACCAAGTTGCGATGCGCGCCGAACGCCTTGGGCTAAAAGGCGAAAACCTACAAATGCTGGCGGAAACCTCCGTCGAGGCTATCGTGCAACATGCAGAGCAGCACAAACCTGCGGTGCTGGTGATTGATTCCATCCAAGTGGTGCACCGATCAGAAATCCAATCGGCTCCGGGCAGTGTCTCGCAGGTGCGTGAATCGGCGGCATATCTGACCCGTTACGCAAAACAGAGCAACACCATTCTAATTTTGGTTGGTCATGTCACTAAAGATGGCAGCCTCGCAGGCCCCAAAGTATTGGAGCATATGATCGATTGCTCGTTGATGCTTGAAAGCTCCGACGACAGCCGCTTCAGAATGCTGCGGGCTCAGAAAAACCGCTTTGGCGCAGTCAATGAGTTGGGGGTTTTTGCGATGCTCGATTCTGGTTTAAAAGAAGTTAAAAACCCCAGTTCTATATTTCTTAATCGCCAACAAGATGTCACCCCCGGTAGTTTGGTGATGGCTGGTTGGGAAGGAAGCCGCCCGCTGCTGGTTGAGATTCAAGCCTTGGTTGCCGACAGTAATTTTGGCAACCCAAAACGCGTTGCGGTGGGCTTAGACCAAAACCGGCTAGCCATGTTGCTGGCGGTATTACAGCGCCACGGCGGCATTGTGCTGGGTGACCAAGATATTTTCACCAACGTGGTGGGGGGCGTGAAAATAAGCGAAACCAGTGCTGACTTGGCATTAGTTTTAGCGATGATTTCGAGCTTTAGAAACCAAAGCTTACCGGCCAACCTCATTGTATTTGGTGAGCTTGGGCTATCGGGTGAAATTAGGCCCGTGCCCAGCGGCCAAGAACGGCTACGTGAAGCGGCCAAACATGGTTTCACCAAAGCCATCGTGCCAAAGGCCAACCTGCCGCAGCAACCCATTGAAGGTATAGAAGCGGTTGGCGTGCTGCGAATTAACGATGCATTGGAGCTTATTCAGTGAAGCAATGGCTAGCACGACTATTAACGCTAGCGGCCACACTGACTTTATTGACGCCGGCATTTGCATCCGTAAACCCCGGTGCAGACCACGGATGGCAACTTCGCAAAGACCAAGCGGGTATCCGTATTTACACCCGGCCAGACCCTAATTCGCCGTTGGATGAGTTTAAAGGCATTACCGAGTTCAACACTTCGCTTTCTAGTTTGGTTCAGCTGATTCGCGATACTCAAAACACCAAACGCTGGATGCATCGCTCTGGCGGTACAACACTGCTCGAAACCGTTCATGTGCATGAACAGGTTCTTCATACCATCACACGTTCACCTTGGCCGGTGTCTGACCGAGACGTGGTGTTGCGGGCAATGCACCGCCAACATCCTGAAACGCGTATCATTACCATCACTCTTGAGTCTATTGAAAACCAAATTCTTGCAGACTCGGACTACGTGCGTATGCCGCACCTACACGGCACATGGATATTCACACCAACAAATAATGGTGTAATTGAGGTACGTTATCAGATGAGTGCTGACCCTGGCGGGTCTATTCCAGCGTGGCTGGCGGCAAGCTCGTCTATCGACATGCCATTTATTACGCTACAAAATATGCGCAAAATACTTAGTGAAAAGGTGTATCGATTTGCAGTTGTGGAGGATGTCGTGGAGCCTTAAACAGGCATTAAAATGCAGAGGCGAATATAGCTACGCTAAATTAATTAGTTAACTAAAGATGAGACTCAATACCGTGGGCTTTAAGGCCCCAAGCAAATAGCGTGACGGTTCTTTTACTGGTCTTTCTGAAGCGTCCTGCCAATTGTTGCATCATTTGAAAGACGACCGGATACCCAATTTCAGTATGGCTAGACAAGAAGCTCAATAAACTTGGCGTGTGGATGGTAATAAATTCTGCATCCGTTAGCGTAACCACCGAGCAGCTATGGGGCTCTTCATCAAACAAAGCCAATTCACCAAATACACTACCAGGGCCAAGTTCTGCCATCCCGGGTTTAATATGCCTTTGATCCGGTAGTTCAAGCTCTTCTTGTACACTCAGCGTACCGGAGCACACCAAATATAGCTTTTCTGAACGCTCGCCTTTTTTTATGACCGCTGTGTTGGCGGGGGTTTGCTGTTTGTACCAATGCGTTCCTTCGTCAAAACCGGCGTGCTCGATAAGCCCGAAGAGCTTATCGAGTGGCGCGTCATCACAAGAAGGGTTAGCGGGTGCCATACACCACCATGGTTTTGCCTTTGGCGGTTAACAGTCCTTGGGATTCCAAATCCTTAAGCACTCGGCCCACCATTTCACGCGAGCAGCCCACCATCCGGCCAATTTCTTGCCGGGTGATTTTAATTTGCATGCCATCGGGGTGTGTCATTGCGTCAGGCTCTTTACACAAATCAAGCAGCGCTCGGGCGACTCGGCCAGTGACATCTAAGAAAGCCAAGTCGGTCATCTTACGGGTAGTGGTTTGAAGCCGAGCGGCCATCTGCGAAGAGATCAGGTCTTGTACTTCAGGGAAGTCAGACCGAATGGTATCAAACTTATCATAACTAATTTCAGCGATCTCACATTCCGATTTTGCTCTAACCAACGCGCTGCGTGCACCGCCTTCGTTGAAGTAAGCCATCTCACCAAAAAAATCATTTTTGTTGAGATACGAAATAATCATTTCGCGTCCTTGCTCGTTTTCGATCAAAACCACTACTGAGCCATTTAATATAAAATACAATGACTCACTTACATCACCCTCACGGAGGATGGTGCTGTGCTTTGGAAAACGCTGCCGATGACAGTGAGTAAGAAATTGATCCAGACCTTCAGTTTTGGGTTGAATCTGCATGTTAGTTTTAGACTCGTTTAGAGAAAGTTAAAGATGACGTTAAGTATGGTCGTAGTTTTCGATAGTTCCAGTATTCGATGCACATTGGGATGTGATAGCCTTGCAGCCTGGTTAAAACGAACAAATAAGCATCAAAACAAGCAGTAAACGGAGTAACGGCAAATGAAAGCAACGGTTAAATGGGTCGATGGATTGATGATGGTCGGCGAGTCCGGCAGCGGTCACACGGTTGTGATGGATGGCCCGAAAGAAAACGGCGGTCGAGAAATGGGCATTCGCCCAATGGAAATGCTGCTACTGGGAATGGGTGGTTGCTCTTCTGTCGACGTTATTTTAATTCTGAAGAAATCACGCCAAGCAGTCACCGATTGTGTGGCTGAATTGGTAGCAGAACGCGCCGATGAAGTGCCTTCTTTGTTCACCAAAATTCATATTCATTTTGTAATCACCGGCAAGAATTTAAAAGACGCTCACGTCAAAAGAGCCGTTTCACTCTCCGCTGAAAAGTATTGCTCTGCAGCCATCATGCTGCAAAACGGTGGCGTTGAAATCACCCATGATTACGAAATGCTCGAAGCGCAATAATGAACCAGCATTATCCTGTAACCGCCGCCCACATCGTTCATAACAAGGACGCACGATGAGAATAGGTATCGTATCGGACATTCACGGCAATATTGAAGGCCTCGATAAGGCCCTCGAAAAAATGGGGGATGTGGATAAAATCCTATGCGCCGGCGACGCCTTCGACCAGTTCCGTTTTTCTAATGAAGTGATTGAACGGCTTCAGTCTATTGGCGCCGAGTATATTCTTGGTAACCATGAAGAGATGCTACTAAGCCCAGCGGGTGCCCGCGCAGCTGAAAGCAAAGAGGTCGACAAGGAATTACTCGAGTGGACGCGCAGCCGCGATTATCGATTCGAAATGATGATTGGTGACAAACGCCTGAAAATGTTCCATTCAACACCCTGGGACCCACGCGGCGAATACGTATATCCCCACAGCCAAGCACTGAAACAGTTTGCCGAAGCCGATACACATTACGCTATTTATGGCCACACTCACACCCAGCTAGCCCGCGATGTTAGCGGCACACTGGTGATCAACCCCGGCCGCGACAGCCGTGCCCACAGCTTCCAGTTGATGCAGGGCAGCGCCCTGCG
>JAESUM010000071.1 GCA_016763075.1 Pseudomonadales bacterium | reverse complement strand
TGCCTGTGCCTGTGCCTGTGGTATTAGGGACTTCGGCCGCCACTACCGGTAAAGTACCTGCCACTAAAAACAGCTTGTGATGTTCTGCTTGTTGGCTCAAGAAACGTCGGATGATGGGCTCGTCAGAGGCTTCAACATGACCTGCATCCAACATCATACCTGCATTAAAAACCGCGAAATTTTCAGGCAATACCGCTAAGCATGCTCCCTGCCGCTTAGCTTCTTCGATTAAGTTTTTGGCGGCCTCTAGATTCTCATTGAGGTTCCGCGAGCTGTTCATCTGAATGACCGCTACGTTGTAGGGTTTTATCGGATTGTTCATACAGTTCCATTATTTTTGAGTTGGTTTCGGTTTCAAAAACACTGTCTAATTTCACCACTGGATTCTCTATCGAGCCTGTTATTCGGTACCGCGCACTGCTCACTATTTTAAGAGAATCCTCAAATACTTTACTGGCAATAAATATCGCTGCGGCTGCGGGCAAACCACCCACCAAAATACCGTACCACGGCAAATTTTTGCTCAGTGGCAAGGTCACTACCAAGCTCATGTCTAACCTATCGTTTTCGACGTAGTACAAACCAGACAATTCAAAATTTGCCGATATTCCTTCAATTTTTACGGTGTTTTTAATTCTGAAAATTCCATTTTCAAGCACTACATCGCCACCGATGCGTTTGTAGCGCATGCTGTCGCCGCCGAGACTGGCAAAATCTGAACTGAGCCGGCCAATCAAACCATCGAAATTAAGCAGGTTAAAAACATCAAACGCACCACTGGCATCACCTGCCAAAAAACGCCCTTTTTTAGACGTAATATAAATGTTTCCGGTCATGGTTTTTGCGGTTGCTTGGTCAGGCCGACCATTCGTATTCAGCGATATATCAAACGCGCCGTTTTCGCTAGATAAGCCTGGAACTAGACCAAAGGAATGCATCACTCTGGAGGTGTCTTTAACCACCCCTTTAAGCCGTATTTGCGTAGATGATTGCTTGCCAAACACCTGCCAGGAAAGTCGGCCATTAATGACTTTCAGGTCATCCGATGTTATATACCAATCGGTAATCTCGGCTCCTTTTGCATCGCTACGCAGCTTCCATTTCCATGCGCCAATGCCTCGGTCATTCATTAACACATGATCTGCAGAGAAATCGATATCAGGAAATGTGCTGGGGTCTATACCTTCCAACGTGAAACTTTCTTCTTCCGACTCTTCATCGAAGTTAATATGAATATCGAATAGTTCTACAAGAAAAGGTCGGTCCTGATCAAAATACCAAAAGCTTTGTCCTGATGATAAATCGCACCGATGTTTAAATAAAACACCTTCTTTCTCGGTGCTTATATTCAACTGCGTTTCACCGCATTCCAAATCGCCGTATCTAAAATTATTAATTTTCAGATCCATTGAAGAAATAGGGAAGCCAACCGCAGCGCTGTTGTTTGAGCTTGATGCAAGTTCCGGTACTGATGTCGCCGTTGTGGCCTGCTTAACGCCTGGCATGGGTTCAACGCCTACTTTAGGTTCAACGCTTGACTGGGGCTCACTCGAACCATCTTGCTTGGTCAAAAGCTCAACCCAAGGCCCAACATCCAGCTTATCTAACGTACCTTCAATGGTGATCCCTTCGCGCTCGATTAACCCTAGCTGCGGCTGCCTTGAAAGCCCTTCGCCAAGCTTCAGCTGCCCCTTAATAGCCTGGCCTTCAGTAAGCTGCAAACTCAGATTAATGTTTTGATCCAAACCAAAATTGATGTTTAAAGGTTCGTCAGTTAATGCCATTGAAAAGCGAAAATACTTTTTGTCTTCAGGGTCTTTATTGATCGGTTGCGGATATTCGCTGGTAACGCCTACTAAGTTACTGATCACTTGTAGTACCGGCGGTGATGGGTTTTCAAAGTCTATCGACAATGATGCTCGATATTCTGTCTCACCCGTTAATAACTCAAATTGAGACACGTCAAACCAACGGTGAATGGCCTTGAGTTTCGCCGACCCGTCTAGCTCTACGTTCATTAACGATGGTGTGCCATCAAGTACAAGCGTATCAACCCGGCCCGACACTGGCTGATCTAAAAAAATGGCCGAAAACTGCTCTGAAGTAATGCCTGTTTCACTCGAAAATTTAATACCACCGCGCAGCTTGGAAAACACCACGGCGTAATCTGGCAATGCTAAATCGTTACCCAGTGCGGTTAAATCTACGTTATACGCAATATCAATTGAGTCCTGCTGAATGGGGATATCCAAGCTAACCCGTGCGGATAAATCCCCGGTAATCGTTAATTGGTTTATCAACTCTGGATTTAACTCAAGTAACGGGGTCTTTCTGAGGTATCCAAGAACAGGCCTGGCTTCGCTTTGAATGTCGGTAGAGACTTGCACAAGATAGGTGTCATCAATGGCTTCACCGGACACCACGATATTTTCAATGGTGACGCCATTGGTCACGGCACGTGGGGACTCAATTATTAGTTTATCGTCGTCGAGCCATATTGAACCCTGCATCTCTTTTAGTGCGGGCCACTGTGGATCAAACGTCATGTCTAAGTCAGCCACCTCAAACATTAACTGCAGGTTACTGCTGTTGGGTGGAGGTTTTTTAGAAATTACGCCCTGATACAAAACCCCACCCTGGGTGATCACACCGGAGCGTAAATTGCTGTCGAGCCACTCCATGAGGTCTTTTACCGCAGGAGCATTGGTTAAATAGTCCGATTTGACCTCTAACGAGGTTTCGGTCAAACCCACCAATAACGACAGTTGTGGCTCTTGCGCCTTAGGGTCAAAGGGCAATTGAACGCGGAATGCACCGGTAGCATTGGCATGCTCGCTGGCTAATTCGATGTGATCAGAGCCTAACAACACCCCCCAGGATTCAAACGACCAAAGTACTTCGCCGCTGGCTTTTTGATAAATCCATTGATGATCAAACAAGGCCGGAAAATGGAGACCAAATACGTCGGAATTAATCCCGACAATACCTCCACTGCGGTTAAGCCCAACGTAACCATTAAGGTGTGCGATGCCAGGCACACCGTTCCATGGCGCAATCCCAACATCATTTAAATCACTTAGAACACTAAACTCTAGCGCTTTATCTGGCCCAAAAGCCATTTCTACCCGTGGTGCTTGCAGCACACCGGTTAGCGCCCATA
The DNA here is from genome assembly GCA_016763075.1 of Pseudomonadales bacterium. Classification (GTDB taxonomy): domain Bacteria; phylum Pseudomonadota; class Gammaproteobacteria; order Pseudomonadales; family JAHRWD01; genus JAHRWD01. Next base: position 3,797 of record JAESUM010000071.1, on the reverse strand, counting down.
CCTTCAATGTACGCGAGAATTCGTGATCAGCTCCAAGTACGCGCTGAATAGAAAGCGCTAATGGCTGCAGCTCAATAAATGCCCCATCTGCACTCAATCTGTAATTGCCTTTGTACTGCTTAATATCCAGAACCCAAGGCTGCGCTTGCCATAACGCATCGCCAATGCTGTATTGCATACCGCTGAGCCAAATTACGCTTGAGCGCTCCGAGCCAGAGCCCGCCGTGGCTGGTGAATACCATTGAATATCTAGCCCGCCATCAACCTTTGCGCCAGGTGCTGATGTGCCTGCTTGCACCGATAGGTCTGAAACATATAGATTCGATTTGAGGCTACTAACCGCGCCTGCTTCAATGGTGAACCATGCACGACCAGACGCCGTACCGGTGTTAATTGAAACCGAATCAGCCCTGTTTTTAAGCACCGCTAGCTTGATTAGATCAAAACCAGCGGTTGGCAGTTCTGCGTAGGCGAACCCATTAAGTTGGTCGGTGTTTTCAAGATCTAAGATAAATCGAAAGTATTTTGACGGGGTCAGTAAAGAAGAATGCTTAGCGGGTTGGTCGCTCAGTGCATCGTGGTTTAAAACAAAGTTAAGTTGAAGCTTTTGACGCTTATCGCCTTCGCTACGCAGCAGTGAGGTCTTCGAAAATTGATACTGGCTGCCATCGACAACTAGGTTTAAATCACCTTCAGTAACACTAAGGGATTGCGCAACAGAAAGCGCAGATAGCACTTGTTGAGGAGTGACCGGTTTTGCACTTGTTGAGGAGCCTTTAAGCTCAATATCTGCTTTCCAATTACGAATTGATATACGAGAAAAAACCAGCTTTTGTTGTAGCAAAGTGGCGATGCTGTTAAGCCTGATTTCAGCATTATCGATCGTAATCACATTCGCGGAAACTGAATCAGGTATCAATAGTCTTAAATTAGATACTCTGACAATAGGGTCAAAATATTCCCAGTCGCCATCGATAGTCCCCAGCTTAAGCTCAACATTCAAGCGCTTCGATAGGCTGACTTCAACCAGTTCTTTTGCAGTTGAAAGTTGATCGAAGGACAAACGCGCCAAGCTGGTTAACAGCGAAATGAAAATCAGACTGAACAAAACCGCGTAGATTAAAAAACTACTCACACGCCGAATGATTCGTGGTGTTTGCTTCATCGCAAACTACCCATACGCCAAGCATTGCTTGGCCTAAGCCCCGAGCCTTTCACTTCATTGAAAAACCCAAAAACCAATCCAGCCAACATAGTTTCGTCATTGAGCAATAGCGTCATCCGTTTACAAGCAGCGAATTTGAACTGATTCGAGCAATTTCGCGGTCTCCTGTAGGGGTAATCCAACCACATTGGAATAGCTGCCCTCGATGCGTGAAACAAATACCGCTCCTAAGCCTTGTATTCCATAGCCACCGGCTTTGTCTTGCGGTTCACCACTGTGCCAATAGGCGTTCATTTCTGATGGTGTTATTTCTCTAAACATTACATCGGTTGCAACGCATATGGTTTCAATTTTACCGCCACCCGACGCTAGAGCAACCGCCGTTAATACGCGATGCGTCGCATTGGATAACTTGCTTAGCATTTCGATGCCCTGCTGCTGTGACTCTGGTTTACCCAGTATTTCACCGTTGGAAACAACGATGGTATCCGCCGCCAAAACTGGCCAATCAGCATTTATAGCCGCGCTGGCTGTTATGCGCAAACCTACTTGAGCTTTCTCATGAGACATACGAGACACGTAAGACTCAGCAGATTCATTTGATTGTGGGCTTTCATTAATAGCAAACCGCACTACCTCAAACTCAATGCCAATTTGTGCCAATAATTCCGCTCGTCGAGGGGAGCTTGAAGCGAGATACATCAACGGATTTGTATTCATATGAGACTAAACTAGGTTGCGCGCTACGTTATGCACAATGTTATGCAACGCTGTATTTTCGCCGACTTCCTTGCAGTAGCAAGAATATCAGCGGCCAAACCAATGCGCTAAAAAACACCGGTAAGAAAAATTCAAAATTCAACCTGGCGCTCCCAGATAACTGCATAATCAACCCATCGATAAGTTCGTATCCAGCCACAGTCAGCGCAACAAGTAGAGTTTGCTGGGTGCGAGAAAACATTCGAAACTGCTGATGAAAGTTAATGGCTAAAAATGCTACCACCACGAAGGTAATCGCATGTTGGCCCAACAAACCACCTTCGACGATATCGACTAGAATCCCGATACTCCATGCCCAAATCAGACCCATGCGTTCTGGCAGTTCAATCAACCAATACAACAATACCAACAGCACCCATTCAGGCCGCCAAATATTCAGAGCGTTTGAAAGCGGAATAGTTGCGAGTAAAAAAGCGATAAACAAACTAAATAGGATGATCGAGATCCCACTTGTTTTAGCGTCCATTTACCCCAGCCTCCTGTGCTCGTTGGGTAACCGCTGCGTTGCCAGGCCCACTGCTCTCACTCAAAAGACGCTCAGGAGAAAATACCAATAAAAAGTGCTGTGCCTTCGATAACGATGCGGTAGGCGTGGCTTTAATCCGCGCAAAGGATTGCCCCGGATCATGCTCAACGGCGCTTACAAAAGCCACCGGATAACCCGCTGGAAAACGTTGCCCCAAGCCAGATGTCACTAGCAAATCCCCTACTCTAATATCCGTGGTATCAGGGATATGCAGCAGTTCTAGCTCATTGACATGGTCGGTTCCAGCCAAAATGGCTCTTAAACCACTGCGGTTTACCAGCACAGGAACCGAATGGGTATTATCGGTAATCAGCAGCGCTCGGCTTGAGCCACTACCGGCTTCAATCACTTGGCCCACCAAACCTTCGGCATCCACCACCGGTTGCCCCACAAACACGCCGCTATTGGTGCCCTTGCCTAAAATAATTTGATGCGCACTAGAATCCGGTGCAACGCCTACCAACTCTGCAACAATGACGCGTTGGTCTAACAATGCAGATGAGTTAAGGAGCTCTCTCAAACGGGTATTTTCAGCGGATAACGCCGCAAGACGCAGTACTTTGTGCTGCAGTAAAAGCGCTTGAGCCTTAAGGGATTGGTTTTCTCTTTGAAGCGTTTCACGGCCAGTAAAGAAATTATTGACCCGATCGCTGAGATCACGCGCAGTACTGGAGACTTGGTAAATGGGCGTAGAGATTAAGCTCAAAGATGAATGAATATCATCAAGGTAGTTGTATTTATAGTCGACCACCATCAATACGAATGACAGCAGCGTCAACACAAACAAGTGAGCTTTCAAGAACGGACGAGTTAGAAAAATTGGTTTAATGTTAACTGCTCCCAACGTTTAAACACTAGCCCGCGACCTCATTCACCTTGCTTAAAGCAATCTGGCCCTTTATTCAGTTGCCAGCAAGTCAAACGCATGTTTGTCTAATAATTCCAATACCTTGCCGCCGCCACGGGCAACACAGGTTAATGGATCGTCTGCAATATGAACCGGCAAACCAGTTTCTTCACTGATCAACTTATCAAGCCCTTTAAGCAAAGCCCCGCCGCCGGTTAATACCATACCTCGCTCGGCGATATCCGAGGCCAGCTCTGGTGGTGACTGCTCCAATGCGCTTTTTACCGCTTGAGTAATTTTGCTCAAGGGTTCCTGTAGTGCATCAAGAATTTCGTTACTGTCGAGGGTAAAACTTCTGGGTACACCCTCTGCCAAATTTCGGCCACGAACATCGATTTCTCGTAGTTCGCCATCAGGAAAGGCGCTTCCAATTTCTTGTTTAATTCGTTCTGCCGTCGCATCACCAATCAAGCTGCCGT
>JAESUM010000070.1 GCA_016763075.1 Pseudomonadales bacterium | reverse complement strand
CGAACCCGAACCCGAACCCGGAAAACCAGCTAAAAAAGGTTTCTTCCAGCGTTTGAAGGCAGGGCTAGGCCGAACCCGCGATAGCTTCGGTGAAGGCCTTGGCAGTTTGTTTTTGGGCAAAAAGGCCGTCGATGATGCATTGCTCGAGGAGCTGGAAGATCAGCTCATCATGGCGGATGTCGGTATCGACACCACCCAAAAAATTGTCGCCGAGCTAGCTGGCCGTGTTAAACGTTCAGAATTAGCGGATTCAGAAGTGCTGTACCAAGCGCTGCAACATGAAATGAAAGAGTTGCTGTTGCCCTGCGTTGAGCCGCTTACGCTGTCAGCCGGTCGGTCATCGCCCTTTGTAATTTTAATGATAGGCGTCAATGGTGCCGGTAAAACCACCACCATTGGCAAGCTGGCCAACCGTTTTAAATCTCAAGGTTGCTCGGTATTGCTGGCAGCAGGGGATACCTTTCGTGCTGCAGCCGTCGAGCAATTGCAGGTGTGGGGTGAACGTAATGATGTTCCGGTCATTGCTCAGCATACCGGGGCCGACAGCGCATCGGTCATTTATGATGCCATTGAAGCAGCCAAAGCCCGCAAAGTAGATGTGGTGATTGCCGATACCGCAGGCCGGCTGCACACCAAAGACAATCTGATGGAAGAGCTTAAGAAAATCACTCGAGTGATGAAAAAACTCGACGATAACGCCCCCCATGAAGTGATGTTGGTGCTGGATGCCGGCGCTGGACAAAATGCGCTCAATCAAGCACAGAGCTTTAACGAATGTGTGCCGGTAACCGGCTTGACCATCACCAAACTCGATGGCACGGCTAAGGGCGGTATCGTGTTTGCTATTGCGGATGCCTTAAAGCTACCCATTCGGTTTGTCGGCGTGGGCGAAACCATGGAAGACCTACAGCCTTTCGATGCAGACGATTTTATCCGTGCTTTGTTTAGCGACAGTGGGCAGGCTTAGCGTGTTTGTTTTGATGATTAACTGGGTTAATCATTTGCGATGATTCGGTTTAATCGAGTAAGTAAGCGCTATCAAAATGGTCACGATGCCCTCGATAACATCAGTTTTTCGGTTGAGCAGGGCCAAATGGTGTTTCTTACCGGGCATTCCGGTGCTGGAAAAAGTACCTTATTACGTTTGATCAGCCTGCTTGATCGCCCCTCTTCGGGGACTATTGAAATTAACGGTGTTGAGCTGCTGCAGCTCTCTGGCCGGAAAATCCCGTTGTATCGGCGTGGTTTGGGGGTGGTTTTTCAAGAGCACCGGCTACTGTTTGACCGCTCAGTCTATGAAAACGTTGCGCTGCCGCTCCGTGTGGCCAGTTATTCGCCTCTTGAGATTAGGCGCAGAGTACAGGCAGCCTTGGACCGCGTGGCACTGCTCTCAAAAGAAAGCCTCAACCCGCAAGAGCTGTCTGGCGGCGAGCAGCAACGCGTTGGCATAGCCCGTGTCATTGTGAATACACCCACAATATTGTTGGCCGATGAACCCACCGGCAATCTTGATCCAAAATTATCGGAAGAGGTGATGGGGTTATTCCAGCAGTTTAATCAGTTTGGCACCACCGTATTGGTGGCTACGCATGATTTGGCGCTGGTTGAAAAAATGGGTAATCCAAATCTTGAACTAGAGCACGGGCGGTTACTGGTTTGATGATGAAACAACGAATCACCACCGCATTGTGAAACCCAACAAAGCCAATAAACGCGGTGCTAGCCGCCGTACCAAAGGCGCAACCTTCCGGGCGGTGCCCATTGGCAAACAAACAGAACAATCAGGTACTATTTCTAGCTGGATAGCCGGCGTCCGCCAATCCGTATCTGCTTATTTTAGAACCCATAAAGAAGTTGCAAGCCAAAGCTTTAAGCGGCTTTACGATGCCCCCCTACCAACTGTGATGACCTGGTTGGTGATTGGAGTATCCCTAGCTTTACCGGCAATTTTACTGAGCTTGTTGGTAAATGCACAAACCTTAGGTTCAGGGTTTGATCAGCAAGCCAACATTCACCTGTATTTGCAGGTTGATATGCCCGAGGCTGAGGCGCAACAGTTTGCGCAACAACGCTGTGAAGATGTTCGTATAGCATCATGCCAGTTCATTTCTGCCAGCGAGGCGTTAACCGAGTTCAGCGGTTGGTCGGGGTTTGCCGATGTATTGATTCAGCTCGACAGCAACCCACTGCCCGCTTGGGTAAACATTACTCCCAAGCACGCTCAGCTAACATTGACTGAGTTACAGCAGCTTGTTGTCGAACTAGAGCAATTTGAAGTGGTCGATCAAGCTCAGCTCGATATCCTTTGGGTGCAGCGGCTCTTTAGTGTGATTGACCTATTTCAACGGTTAGTTTGGGCGCTGGCTGTTTTGCTGGCGCTTGCGGTGTTGTTAGTGATCGGCAATACCATTCGAATGGATGTCGAAAACCGCAGTGACGAAATTTCGGTTGTAAAGCTGGTGGGCGGTACCGCCGCTTTTGCGCGCAGACCGTTCCTCTATTCGGGGTTTTATTATGGTTTTGGCGGCGCGTTGACCGCGCTGGTTATGGTTGAATTTGCAGTGTTGTGGATTCGCCAGCCCATCGACCGGCTCATCGAACTATACGGCAGCCATTTTGAATTCGTAGCGCCTGATCTTGCCTTTATCTTTGGGTTGCTCAGCCTAGGTGTTTTGCTGGGGTTAGCCGGGGCTTGGATGTCGGTACGTAAGTACAGTTTTGATTGATGGTAATGTGGCAGCTTGTAACCGCAGGTTATATCTAAAGTGCCCAATCCAGGAACTTTTTTGGCTGGTTAGCACTCTTTTAAGACAAGTGCTAAAATCATCCCATGAGTAAAAAAGGTAATTGATGACGATGTCTACTATGCAGCTTCAACCTATCACCGCAATCGTGCCCGGGAGCAATCTCGACGCGTACATTCAGTCGATCGGTTCAACCTCGATGCTCAGCAGAGAGGAAGAGCAACAGCTGGCCGAAGCGCTTTATTACGAAGGTGATGTTGACGCGGCGCGTCGTCTTGTATTAGCGCATCTGCGTTTTGTAGTACACATTGCACGGGGCTATAACGGCTATGGCCTGTCTCAGGCTGACCTGATCCAAGAAGGTAACGTAGGCCTGATGAAAGCGGTAAAGCGCTTTAACCCTGAAATCGGCGTGCGATTAGTCTCGTTTGCTGTCCACTGGATTAAAGCTGAAATTCACGAGTTCATTCTCAAGAATTGGCGCATTGTTAAAGTAGCCACCACTAAAGCTCAACGTAAATTGTTCTTTAACCTGCGTAGCGCCAAAAAACGCTTAGGCTGGTTTAACAACGCAGAAGTTGAAGCGGTCGCTAAAGACTTGGGTGTTGAGCCCAAGGTGGTTCGTCAAATGGAAGGCCGCTTAAGTGCCTATGATGCTTCTTTTGATGGCAGCCCAGGTGACGATGACGAGCGCATCAGCCAAGCACCGGCTTACTACCTTGAAGATACCGAAGCAGACCCATCATTATTGATTGAAGCTAGCGACTGGACTGAAAACAACAACAAAAATTTGAAAAATGCGTTGGCGCAACTCGATGACCGAAGTCGAGATATTCTGGCCAAACGTTGGCTGTCAGATAAAAAGCAAACGTTGCATGAGCTGGCCAAACAATACAATGTTTCTGCAGAGCGTATTCGGCAATTAGAAAGTAACGCTATGAAAAAATTACGGCTCGTATTAGAAGCGTAATAGAGTTCAAAAGAAGCGTAAAGAAGTTTGCAGCGGCAGTGTTGATTGTGCTGATTTTCACAACCAACTAATAGATGAATTTAAAACCGTCAGTTGTTCCGTTGAACCCGGAGAGCTGGCGGTTTTTTTATTGCCGATTCTAAAAATAGATGAATTCACTTAAGCTAGCGGCTTAACGAACCAGCATTACCAACACCAACACCAACACCAACACCAACGAGCATCTTAAAGCCTATTCAAATATGAAACCTCAAACTATTTTAGCCGCCGGCGCGGTGTTTGCTTTTATAGCCGTTGGCCTTGGCGCTTTTGGCGCACATGGGCTTAAAACAGTGCTAAGTGTTGCGCAGCTGGGAACCTATCAAACAGCGGTGGAATACCAGTTTTATCACGCCTTGGCATTGTTGTTGGTCGCAGGTATTGGTTTTCAGTTTCCACAGGCTAGCGGCTTAAAGTGGGCCGCAGTATTGTTTGTCGCTGGAACGGTTCTTTTTTCCGGCAGCCTTTACGCATTGGTTTTTACTGGCATTAAAATATTAGGTGCCGTTACGCCATTAGGCGGCTTGTGCTTTTTGGCAGGTTGGTTGGTGCTTGCCTTTGCTGCACTTAAACAATTGAAGTAAGCCGTTAGGTATCTATCATGAACATTGTATTGAATGGCGACCCGCAATTATTAAGCGGCCCGATGTCAATTTCTGAACTGATCTCTTTTATGGAGTTAACCGGTAAACGTATCGCTGTTGAGATTAATTTAGATATCATTCCAGCCAGTGAACACAACAACCATATGTTAAAAGAAGCCGATCAAATCGAAGTCGTTGCGGCCATCGGTGGTGGATAAACACTTAAGCTATTCTCTCTTCACATTTTAGTCGCGGAAATAAAAATGCCATCAGCTATATCAGAAAAAAACACAGATATTTTGCGAATTGCCGGAGTAGAGTTTAACTCCCGACTATTAGTTGGAACCGGGAAATATAAGGACTTTGAAGAAACCGATTTAGCAACAAAAGCTAGCGGCGCGGAAATTGTGACGGTAGCGATTCGCCGCAGTAATATTGGCCAAAACCCCGGTGAGCCAAATTTATTGGATATCTTGTCTCCAGATAAATACACCATCTTGCCCAATACCGCCGGTTGCTATACGGCAGATGAAGCGGTGCGTACCTGCCGCTTAGCGCGGGAATTACTCGGTGGTGCAAAATTGGTAAAACTCGAAGTATTGGGCGATAAAAAAACCCTGTACCCTGACATTACCGACACTCTAATAGCCGCAGAAACTTTGGTGAAAGATGGGTTCGATGTCATGGTATATACCAGTGACGATCCGCTCATCGCAAAACGCTTGGAAGAGATTGGCTGCGTCGCAGTTATGCCACTAGCAGCGCCAATAGGTTCCGGCTTGGGTATTCAAAATGCTTACAATATTAGAACCATTGTAGAAAATGCATCTGTGCCTATTTTGGTTGATGCCGGAGTAGGCACCGCATCCGATGCTGCCATAGCGATGGAGCTAGGTTGTGATGGCGTGCTCATGAACACCGCAATTGCCGCAGCGCAGAACCCCATCTTAATGGCCAGCGCCATGAAAAAAGCAGTAGAAGCTGGACGCGAAGCTTACCTTGCTGGGCGTATGCCAAAGAAGCAATATGCCAGTGCTTCGTCACCGATTGATGGCATGTTTCTTTAACCGTTTAGCTAGAGCGCATTAAATTCACTATGTCCGATCCGATAAAATCAGATGCTAAACAAGCTGGCGCGAATGACTCAGATGAGAATTTGGAAAATAAAAACCACCGAACCATTCGTAGTTTTGTAATTCGCGCTAGCCGCATGAGCGATTCCCAGCGCCAGGCACGCACAGATTTATGGCCCCAATGGGGTCTTGAACTTGAAGATGGACTGTTAGATTTCCAGACAGTATTTAGCCGTGAAGCACCTATAGTTTTTGAAATAGGCTTTGGTATGGGCGACTCTCTGGCAACCATGGCTCAAAACGAGCCCGACAAAAACTTTGTCGGAATTGAAGTTCACCCGCCGGGTATTGGGAACCTACTCAAGCTCATTAAAGAAAAGAATATTACCAATTTAAGAATTTACGACACCGACGTAATAGAGGTGCTCACGCAGTGCATACCACCGCAAACAATCGATAGAGTGCAAATATATTTCCCCGACCCATGGCCTAAAAAACGGCATCATAAAAGGCGTTTGATACAGCCTAAGTTTTTGGAATTGTTAAAGCCTAGAATGAAATCATCGTCGGTATTGCACGTAGCGACTGATTGGCAAGACTACGCAGAACAAACGTTAGAATTACTAAACAATACAGAAAATTTGGTAAATTCAGATCCGTCTGGTTTTGTACCGCGCCCAGAGTACCGGCCGCTAACAAAGTTTGAAAAGCGAGGTATAGGACTAGGGTATAGTATTTATGATTTGGTTTTTTTGTTGCGACAAGCAAGAAGTAACTAAGCTTGAATTCGGTAATTATCGCAGGAATCTTTACGATTATTGGTGCGCTAATTGGTTTTTTTCTAGTCCTCGTTTGCTGAAGTATTCACACAAGTTGCATAAACTGGATGAGTTTCAAAATTTTATTATTTTGAATCATCGAGGGTTATATCCAATTGCATCCGACTGGCCCGATGATATATCTGTCTGTTTGCATGAGAAATCTCCGGATCTTTACATGCTTATACAGCAATATAAGCCCCATATGAAAGCGATCGATTTTAAAAAATTGATCAGCGTTCGAGACAAATTTATTACAGATATAGATGGCCATATCAAAGAGCAAAATGACGTTGCAGAGCTGTTTTATAAACAAGCACATCTTCGCAAAGGCGAGGCTCGGTTTCGTCAAAATATGGATGGAATTCTCGTGGCGATTAAGTAAGTTAGGGCCGCACTCACCTCAGCAGTGAAGGTTCTTGTTATCAGGCGTGAAGCGATGCGTGGACCATCTTGGTATAGGTCTAACTCAGATGCTTAATATCGTGATAGAAATTTTCGTGAGAACCCAGAGCTATCAGTTCTAGCATTAGTGTTCTTTCACTAAAACTATATCCTAGCAAAGTCAGCTGCTTATTCATTTTGAATTTGTACCCCCGTAAAAATACTAAATCACCTTTTTTCTGTTCGCCAAGGTTTGGCTGCTCTATTAATGCTTTAACAGCGATACCGAGTTGTTTTTTCTGATTTGGTTTTAGCTTTTTAACGGCCTTTTTGAAGGTCGGGGTTTGTAAAGCAGCGGTCGCTTTAACCAAAATCGTAGCGCTCAAGCTTGCCTGCTTCACGTTCAGCTTTTGCAATAATGGCTTGCTTTACAAACTCGTAAGGCAGCTCAGGGTTATCCTCCATGATCCCACCAATCTTTGCCCAGTGCTCAATTTGCTTGGGTGCTGTTCGGTTAAGCGCCTTTGCCATAATGGTCGCTTTTTCAATAAGCTCTTGATCCAGTCGAATGCTGGTGGTCGCCATTTTGAAGTTCTCCATGGGTATAGCGTGGGTGAACGTAAAGTGTAGCAATGCGCCTCAAATGTGGCGAGTTGCTACAAACGTCAGTCAGGCCTAAATAAACAACTGCAATAAGTCATCCAGGTACTGGCTACCCCTCGAGGTTGGCCGAAGTATTGCGGAATTGGGTTCAATTAATCCGTGCTTTATGGCTCGTTCGACGGGCTCTGCAATTTGCGCCAACGGCAAGCCGGTTCGTTGTTCAAATAGTGGTGCATCTACGCCCTTGCGCAACCTAAATACATTCATTAAAAATTCAATGGGTAATTCGCTGTTATCAACCGTGTGTTCGCCCGCAAGAAATGCCTTGGATGCATCGAGATAAGCGGTGGGCTGTTTGTGCTTATGGCTGCGCTGTATTTCTACAGTTCCGGTTTCTAAGTTGGTGGTTGTGATTTTCCCATGGGCCCCGGCCCCGATGCCCAAGTAGTCACCAAAGCGCCAGTAGTTGAGGTTGTGCTTGCATTGGCTTGCGGCTTTGCTAAAAGCCGAGATTTCATACTGCTCAAAACCATTGTCTTTTAAAAACTCAAAACCGGTTTCTTGAATGCGCCACAGTTGTTCTTCGGCGGGTAACAATGGCGGGTAGGAATAAAACTGCGTGTTCTTTTCTATGGTGAGCTGATACCAAGAAAGGTGGGTTGGGCTCAGCTCAATTGCAGTGGTTAAGTCTGCTAGTGCTTGTTGATGAGTTTGGCCGGGCAGGCCATGCATGAGGTCGATATTAAATTGTGTGAAGCCTGCTTCGTGGGCACCTTCAATGGCGTAAATGGCTTGCTTGCCGTCGTGAATACGACCGAGTTTTTGTAAGTGTTCGTTATTGAAGCTTTGTACGCCTATCGACAGCCGGTTGATGCCAGCCTGGAAAAACCCTTTGAATTTTTCCGTCTCGAATGTACCGGGGTTTGCCTCAAGGGTTATTTCGGTACCTGCGGGAACCGTTATTAATTTATTAATTCCATGTAATAAATCTGCGGCTGCACCGCTGGACAGCAAACTTGGCGTGCCACCACCAAAGAATATTGAATGCAGCGGCCGGTTTTGTATAGCGCCTGAATAGCGTTCTAAATCTTGCTCTAAGTCTTCTAGCAACGCCGCAACATATTCTGATTCTGGAATATCACCGGGGTTTTTCTGGTCGAGCGTATGGGAGTTAAAGTCGCAGTAGGGGCACTTTTTAATGCACCAGGGTATATGAATATAAAGGCTTAGTGGCAGCAACTGCTGGACGCTACGGTTGTGTGGGCTGTGGGAGCCAGTGCTTGTTTAATTTGTGGTATTAGCTCACGAATGGCTTGGCCTCGGTGGCTCAATTGGTTTTTTTGGTCTTTGGTTAATTGCGCGGCACTGCATTGTAGTTCTGGCACGTAGAATACGGGGTCATAACCAAAGCCTTGGTCGCCCTGGGGCGCAGCAAGAATTTCGCCACGCCAAATACCTTGGCAAATCAGAGGCGAAGGGTCCATTGGGTTACGCAAAAATACAATCACACAAATGTAATACGCGCTGCGCTGGTCTGCGGGTACGTCATCCATGGCCAGTAGTAATTTTTCATAGTTGTTTTGATCAGTAGTATTGGCACCACCAAAACGTGCAGAGTAAATACCCGGCGCGCCGTTAAGGGCATCAACCACAATGCCGGAGTCATCGGCTATGGCTGGCATGCCGGAGCAGCGCGCGGCATTGCGGGCTTTTAATAATGCGTTTTCTACAAAGGTGTGGCCGGTTTCTTGTATATCGGGAACAGACAGGTGCTGCTGACCAATGATGCTGATCTCTTTTTGGTCGGCGAACAGTTGTTCGAATTCGGTGATTTTGCCTGGATTGTTACTAGCGATAATGACGTTTTTCATCGATGGGTATCTGTATGCGTAGGTGAAATAATTACTTTTTAGGCTCGAAGTAAAGCTGCTGGTTAAACGTGAGTTTACGAACCGGTTGCGACGCATCGGGTTGGAACTCGATATCAAAGCGTAGAATTTCTCGGTTGGTGTAACGCAGGCTTGCAAGGTAATAGATGGCCTTGCCTTCGGTTACGCGCTTAAAGTCGAGTGTTTGTTTTTGTTGGGCAAGGTTGGTAAAGCTGCCGCGAACCGCTGCGTTAATTGCAGTATTAGCCCCTGAGGCTGCAGTTTTTAACACGCTTATATTGAGCACTGCGCGGTTTCGCGCACGCTCTAATTCATATTGCTGCGCGGTTTCTGGTTGTAACAGCTCGCTGCTAAAGGCGATGTAATGAATTTCATAGTCGCCATAGGTTTCAAATTGTTCGGCCTGCGCGGTGCTTATAGCCAAAACAGAAACTAAGCACAGTAGCTGCGCTATAAGCGATGTGGGTTGGTATTTCATCGGGTTAACCTATAAATGGCGATTTCACTGAGTAAATTTGGATAAAGGCGCATCCACCATGAGCTTTGGTGGTCATGATCGACCACGCGTTGATCGAGGATTTGGTAGTGGTTATCCGCACATAATTTTTCGAAATCACGAATGGTACAAAAGTGAATGTTGGGGGTGTTATACCAGGTGTAGGGTAAGAAATCTGAAACAGGCATGGTGCCTTTACCGGCCAAAGCCAAGCGGCAACGCCAATAGCCAAAGTTTGGAAAGGTGACTACCACTTGTTTGCCGATGCGCAGCATTTCAGCCAGTACCTCGTCTGGGTGGCGAACGGCTTGCAATGCCAAAGACATGATTACAGTGTCGAAGCTATCGTCGGGGAAATTAGAAAGCCCGTGGTCAAGGTTTTGCTCGACAACGTTGACACCTTTACGGATGCATTCAGTAATCTCAGGTTGGTCTATTTCGATGCCAAGACCATAGATGTTTTTTTGCTGTTTGAGTCGCTGCAGCAAACTGCCGTCTCCACAGCCTAAGTCCAACACGCGCTCATTGGGTTTGACCCATTGCTGGATGATGCTTTGATCAGGTCTCATGTGGCTGAAACCTCGTTAGCAATGTTGTTCATGTAGGCTGTGAACAGCTCCTGGTAACGTGGAATAGGCAGTAAAAAAGCATCGTGGCCTTGTGAGGCCTCGATTTCGGCGTAGCCCACATCGCGCCCGGCTTCTACCAGCGCGTTTACAATTTCAACCGAGCGAGCCGGAGCAAAGCGCCAGTCGGTGGTGAAGGAAACTAACAGGAATTTACATTGAGTTTGCGCCATAGCGGCAGTTAGATTGCCATTAAATTGCTCAGTAATATCAAAGTAGTCGAGGGCGCGGGTCATCAGTAAATAGGTGTTGGCATCAAAGCTTTCTGAGAATACTTCGCCTTGATATCGCAGGTAGCTTTCAACTTGAAACTGAGCATCGTAGTCGTAGCTGATGGTTTCGGTACGCAGCTCGCGGCCAAATTTACTGCCCATCGCATCGTCAGAAAGATAAGTGATATGACCCACCATTCGGGCTAATGAAACACCGGTGCGCGGCAGGGTGTTTTTAGCCAAATAGTGCCCGCCGTGAAACTCAGGGTCACTCAAAATAGCCTGTCGGGCTACTTCGTTAAAGGCGATATTTTGGGCCGAAAGACGCGGCGCTGCGGCAATCACAACGGCGTGGCGAATACGCGCTGGCAAATCTACCGCCCACTGCATGGCTTGCATGCCGCCTAAACTGCCCCCAACAACCGCTGCCCATTGCGAAATCCCCAAGCGGTCAGCTAGCCGAGCTTGGCTGTGCATCCAGTCGCTGGTGGTGACAAGCGGGAAATCTGGGCCATAGAATTCGCCAGATTCAGGGTTGATGGAGGCCGGCCCGGTACTGCCGTGACAACCACCCAAATTATTCGGTGAAACCACAAAAAACTGATGAGTGTCTATAGGTTTGCCCGGGCCAATATAGTTGTTCCACCAGCCGGGTTTTTTGTCATCGGTACTGTGGTAGCCCGCTGCGTGGTGATTGCCGCTTAATGCGTGGCAAATCAGGATGGCATTCGAGGCATCGCTGTTAAGTTGGCCGTAGGTTTCATAAACCAGTTCATATTGGTTGAGCGTGCGGCCACAAGAAAGCTGTAGCGGCTCGTCAAAGTGCATGGTTTGCGGAACGATAATACCAACCGAATCATCTGGAATAGTATTGTCCGGCGTAGCTTTGGGTGTGGTTTCGGGCATGATTTGATGGTTCAACTGGAATGGCAATCTTGCAAAGCAATCTGACTGGCCAGTCTAGTGATTGCACCGTGTTCAGGCAAGGCTAATTGGCCTAGGCCATGAATGTTCTACCGCGCTGCAAGGCCATGTGTGTTTTAGCTGTGTTTTGGCGGGGTTTCAGTGTTAGGGCCTACTTGCGGGGCTCGGTTGCGGGTCTAAGTTCGGGAATAGCATCAGGTAGCGCTGTTGGGTTTTCAATCCGTACGCGTTTGTTGCGCGCGGTTTCGCCATTGATGATCTGCACCTGCTTTTTGGGCACCTTAAACTGTTTGGCCAAAAATTGAATCAGATGCTGGTTGGCTTTGCCGTCGACCGGTGGCGCTTTAATGCGGATTTTTAACAGGTCTGCGTGAATGCCGGCAAATTCATCTTTTGATGAACGCGGCAAAAGGCGGCAGGTCAGTAGTAAATCGTTATTTTCCCACCGATAGAATGCCGCCGTTGCTGTGTTCAAAATGTATGCACGGGCTGCAGGTTAAAGCCCCATAATAATGCCGCGGGGCACGCCGAATAGAATGGCTAAATTACGCACCACTAAAATTTCGAGCAAATTGATCGCGATAAATACAAAGATCGGCGAAAGGTCTAAGCCGCCTATTGGTGGGATAAGCCGTTGAATGGGCTGCATGATAGGGTCGGTAATTTGCCGCAATAAATCTACTATTGGGTTACGGCTTTGGGGTGCAACCCAACTTAAAATGATGGTGATAATCACCGCAAAAAACGCGATATTAAGAAGCAGTGAAGCAAAACCAACGACAGACCACAGCAGTGGTTTGAACATATTGGGGAGGCTCACGCCGGAGATTAAAATAATCAGGTATATCCCCGCGGCTTGCACCAGCAGTGCCAGCACAATAGAAGCGATATCGATTCCACCGTAGCCGGGAACAATACGGCGCAAAGGTTTGAGCGCTGGGTCGGTGACTTTAACCAAAAATTGGCTAACCGGATTGTAAAAATCCGCCCGTACCAGCTGCAATACAAAGCGTAAGACCACAGCCATTAGATATAAATTGAACAGTGTTTGAACCAGGTAAATACCGGCTTGGGGTAGGGACTGACCCATGGAATGATCCTTAAAAAATAGATTGTGGTGGAGATTATAAGGTCATTTGGCTGGGTTGGAAAACGCACGGCATATTCGGTTGGCGCAAGAGTATGGCGCTCTGCTCCGGTTATTGAGTTAAACTGCCGGTTTTAGCGGGCTTCAAGAGATCACTATCTATGTATTGCCCCGTTTTATGGTCGTTGTGCGCTGATTTATGGATAACCTGTCAAACCTAGATAACCCACTATCATTGTCGATGGTTCCCGCTGCGTTGCATACGTGGATAACCGATGATGGCTCGCTGACTCAAAAACTGAAAAGCGCAAGTGATGGCCAATTTGAAGTACGGGTCATACAAGAAAGCTGGCAAAGTGTTGATGATGCCGATGAACGCAGCTTGTTGGGGTTAGCTCAGACTGACACGGCTCTAATTAGAGAAGTCGCGCTGTGTTGTTTTGGCGTGCCTTGGGTATACGCGCGCAGTGTATTGCCAGCAAACACATTGGTTGGCCCAGAAGAGCAACTGAAACTCCTAAAAAATAAGCCTTTGGGCGAGGTTTTGTTTCAGCACCCGAACATGCGCCGTGGGCCGATCCATTTATCCCAGCTAAGCCCACAAACCGTTAACCAGCGTCTTAATGCTGAACTGATTGAGCGTTTAACGGATACGGTTTGGGGCCGTGCTTCGCTGTTTTATTTGTCTGATAAGCCCTTGCTGGTGAGCGAATATTTTTTGCCGGCGGTGACGCAACCTTAGTGATATAACCGCTGGTTCTAAGCTCGGTTATAGCTAGCGTATTACTATTGGCTACAGTAATATGGCCGCCTGTCTTTTTTATGATCGATAACCCTAAATTAACCTGATATGTGCCTGAATATTTGATGAGCGCGAACGATCCCCAAACGCTGGACGCGATCCCGCTAGAGATATTACAGAGCATCGGTGAAATTGTTATCACCTTTGATGCACAAGGTAGCTTGAACGCCTGTAGTCCTGCGGCCATCGAGCTGTTGGGCCTAGACCGAACAGAGCGCGCAACCTTCAATATTCTCGACATCCTTTCGTCATCTAAAAACACGCTTAGCCTACAGAGCCTAATTAGCGCACAACGAACACTGCAGCTAAACGCTACTGACTTGAATGACAACGTTCTTCCCATGGACGTGATGATCACTCCAATGAAAAGAGGCAACATGCAGTGGTATGTTGCACTGTTGCGTCCCGTAGCCGTTAGTAGTTCCGCACCGCTAGAGATCAACCCCTTTGGCCCGTTGATCAAACAAACCTTTGATCAAGTTGATGATGCGATCATTATTCTTAATCGTTTGGGCGAGCTGCGTTACGCCAATACCAATGCCCAACAATGGATATTTTTTGATAGGGAGCTCAAGCATGGTTGGGGCCCAAGCAAGTTGGCATCTACCATTGAAGATGAGTTTGGCGAGCCGATATTTGACCTATTTGAGTTTATAGTAGAAAAACAGCAATCGGGTCAATTGTTGTTTAAGGCAACCGTGACCGACCGGTTTGGCACTGAACGCCGGGTTTCTGTGCAGCTCATTACGCAGCCAATGGAAAACCCCGAAGCCGGCCAAATCGTGTTAGTGGTGAAAGATATCACCCGAGCCTTCGAGTTTTCCCACCTATTAACGTATCAAGCCACTCACGATGCGCTGACAGGCTGTTACAACCGCAAAGCGTTAGAGTCTGAAATACGGGCGCACTTGTCATCGGGAGCCAAAAGCCAAATTGGTACCTTGTGTCTTCTACGGTTTGACCAGCTCGATATCATTATCAACAACTGTGGCTATGCCGCAGAAGACGAAATTCTGTGCCAGCTCAAAGCGCTTATACAGCCTTTTGTGGAAGACACCGACCTTTTAGCGAGGCTCCGTGGTGCTGAATTTGGTGTGGTTTTGTTGGATCAAACCGCGCAACAAACTCAGCTTCTTGCAGAAGAATTTATCGAGCAAGTTCGCGCGTATCGGTTCCGTTATAAAGACATTGATTATGGGCTTGGGGTTAATATCGGGATCGTACCGATCCAACCAGGTATCGACTCACTCGATGAAGTGATGATGCGGGCCACTTCGGCGCTTCACCTAGCCCAAGAAATGGGCCGTAATCAAATGTATACCTATGATGCAGGCGTAAATGCCACGTTGAGTGACCGTGGTTGGTTGGTAAAAATTCAAAGTGCCCTAGATGCAGACCGCCTGCGGGTGTTTTGCCAAGAAATTCAACCGTTAGCTAAACACGGTACGTCGCATTACGAAGTATTGGTGCGAATGGTTGGTGACGAAGGCGAACTTATCCCGCCGGAAGATTTTATCCGCGCTGCAGAGCGTTACGGTTGGATCCGCGATATTGAATATTGGGTGATTAAAGAAACCTGCATGCTGTTGCAACTTTTAGCGGCGCGCAACCCAGGTCAGAGCTGGCACTTTTTTATTAATTTGTCTGGCAGCTCGATGGGTGATGAGCCATTGGAGGCCTTTATTGCCGACCAATTGATGAAGCTCAAACATACCGGTAGCCGCATCTCTTTTGAGATTACCGAAACTGCAGCAATCACTGATTTTGAGAAAGCCACACGGTTTATGTGGAACCTGAAAGCGCTGGGTTGTTCGTTTTCGTTGGATGATTTTGGCAGCGGGTTATCGTCGTTTTCATACCTGCAGCGTTTGCCAGTGGACTATATAAAGATTGATGGCGAATTTATTCGCGATATCGTCAGCAATAAAATGCATCAGGTTATTGTTGAATCGATTGTGGAAATCGCTCGCAAAGCCGACATGAAAACCGTTGCAGAATACGTGCAGAGCCAGGAAATTCGCGAGTTGCTGATGGAGATCGGGCTGGATTATGTGCAAGGCTCAAGCATTGGTATGCCCCGGCCATTGAAAGATTTGCTAGGCGTAAGCGGCTAAAACGTTAGGTTCAGTATTGTTTGGCTGAGCGCGGTACCGTTTTGGGAGCCCGTGCTGAAAATCGTGTTTAACCATTCATCGTGTTCATCGGTGAGTTCCTGCAGGCGAATATCTTCATAAAAATAGCTTCGCATTAAGTGAATGAATTTTAGGGTTTTGAAACCGTCAAACCAATGCATAAGCTGTTTTTGAAATGCTGCTTCACTAGAGCACTGTTTAAACCCATGGGCTAAAAACGTTTCAAGCTTTAGTTCTTGCAGTACTTTTATTAGCCGTTGGGTTTGGTCAGGTTCTGGGCCGTTCGTCGTATCAATGTTAGCCGTGTCGATATTCGTTGTACAAATACTAGCAGCGCTAATAAACCTGAGGGTGTGTTCGAGCCCATCTGTTTGATAACGCTGACGATTTTGCCATAGCGGGCTTGCTAAGCTCAGCCACATGCTCAAGTCGACAAAACTTCTGGGGTTATAAAAACAATACTGATCCAGCGGGTTTGTCATTTCTTTGATATGCGACAGCGCTGGGCCAGTGCCAAAGGGTACGCGGTTAGAAAGCCGCGCTTCAACCTCAATAATGGGTTGTTTCAACGACTGGATTGAACCTACTTTAGCCAGTTTGTTGAGCAGGTAAAAATCTTCCGCTGCACTGCGTTTAGGGAAGCCCCGCACACTGGCATAGCTATCGGCGTTAATGCACATCAAGCTGCCAATAGTGTGAAACGCGTAGAGCGAACCGCTATGTTGCAGCGCTGCAACATAGTATCGCAGCTTAAATTCATACAGGTTAATGAAGGGTTGTAGGGTTAAATCCGTACAACGATGCTCAAACGGGTACAGCAATGCCGCGCTGGCTAAGGGCTGTTCAATGCTTTGGGTAGCCAGAAAATAATCTGAAGGCAATTTCACGTCGGCATCGGTGGAATGTATCCAACGGCTGGCGATATTCCCTTTGTGAATGAATGCACTGGCGATATCCGCACCGATTTTTCGCGCAAGCCCAACCCCTTGTTTGGCGGGTATCTGGCGGCCTAAAGAAAACCGGTCGATAACCAATAAGCCATGATCGCAATCCGGCAGCGCGTATAAAACGCTTTGATCTTCGGCCTGCCATAGGGTTTTATAGTGTTGTTTGAGAGATGCCCAAAGTAAGGCGTCTTGCGTGCTGTCGGCGCCGTTTTCTGTATCGGTACCGATGTCGGTAATTGGTTGGTTTATGACAAGAATGCACAGAACAGGGCCATCACTTTGGGGCAGTTGCAATAACTTATGCACCGCAGAGGTTGGCTCGTTGTGGCAGGGAATGACCACCACATGTTGGTAGCGGTATAAAAAGGTGCTGAACTTCTGGCTTTCAGGTTCGGCGTAATGCGTGAGGTATTTTTGCAGTGGCAAAACGGCGGCTTATCTTTAATGCAGCGCGGCGCGGGCGGGCAAAGAAGCGACGATCTGCGCTTCAACTTCAAGCAATTGTTGCAAGCGTTTGTCAACCTCTGCAGCGGGTAAGTAGCGTTTCGCAAGGGTTATAAAAAGCTCCTGATGGCGCTTTTCTGAGTGATGAATAGCCTCATAAAATTCTTTAAGCGGGCCTTCTTCTAGCGCCTCGCCTATCAGCCCAAAACGCTCTGCGCCACGGGCTTCAACAATACTAGCGATCAGTAGCTGGTCGAGCATGTATTCATCGGTGCCACGGCGGATCGATTTTCTAAACTGATTGATATAAGGGTCTTTACTGTCGGTGCCAAGGGCAAGGCCGCGTTGGTGAATCAGTTTAGTGACTTGCCTGAAATGGTTCAGCTCTTCTATTGCTAGGTCTGTCATGGCTTTCACTAAATCCGTGCGATCCGGGTAATGCGAAAGCAGGTTGACTGCCATGCCAGAGGCCTTTTTTTCGCAGGAGGCGTGGTCAAGCAGGAACTGGTCAAAGTCTTGAAGTACGGTTTTTGTCCAAGAATCGGGTGTGGCGTATTTAAGTGAAAACGACATCGAATGGCCAAACAAGTAAAAGGGGAGTGGAGAATAAAGCGGGTGAGGTCAGTAGCGCGATTATACGGGCAAATGAAACCGCTGGTGTATTTAGATGCTCAAAAACACCAGCGGTGGAGCTGCGTATTACGGTTTATTTAACCTTTGCAGAACCGGGTACTGAGTACCCTTCTTCGTTACGAATGCTCTCGAGATTATCGCGGATATACTCGGGGCTCATTTGCGCGGCATCGGTTACGCCTTGAGTTTCAGCAACAAACACCCGTGCAACATGACCAGAAGCTGCGGCATAGATTTCACCGCTGATTTCGCTGCTGTCGTGGCATAGGTACGCCACAATCGGTGATACCAAAGCAGGGTCCATGCCATCGGCGCGGTCACCTAGCAGGTCAATGGTCATACGAGTTTTAGCACCCGGCGCTAGGGTGTTTACTTTGATGTTGTATTTCGCGCCTTCAATGGCCAGCGTATTGGTGAGCCCGACAATACCCATTTTGGCAGATGAATAGTTCGTTTGGCCAAAGTTACCGTACAAGCCAGAAGAAGACGATGTATTTACAATACGCCCGTAGTTTTGCTCACGCATGATTTCCCACGCTGCATGAGTAGGCCAAACACAGCCTTTTAAATGCACGTCAATGACCGGATCAAAAAGCTCTGGGGTCATATTACGGAAGGATTTATCGCGAAGAATCCCGGCGTTATTAATGATGATATGAATGCCGCCGAAGTTATCCACGGCAGTTTTAACCATGGCGATGCCACCGGCCTGAGTGGCTACGGTGTTGGTATCTGCAACGGCTTCGCCGCCGGCCGCTTTGATTTCGGCGACCACTTGCTCTGCTGGGCTTAACGATGAACCTTGTCCGTCTACGCTGCCGCCAAGGTCATTGACCACGACTTTTGCGCCTCGAGAGGCGAGTAGTAGCGCGTGGGCACGGCCCAAACCACCACCGGCTCCGGTGACAATGGCTACTTTCCCATCAAATCTGAGTTCTGACATATTGCTCTCCTTGTTATTATGGGGTACGGCGATCCGATTGGAGTGCCGTGTGTTTTTGCAGTATCAGCCACTCATATTTCACCCTCAAGGGTGAAAGCGCAGACTAACGTGGTGCGCAAAAACGGTTTATGGCGCACTTATAGTCCTCGTT
Organism: Pseudomonadales bacterium; assembly: GCA_016763075.1. Taxonomy (GTDB): domain Bacteria; phylum Pseudomonadota; class Gammaproteobacteria; order Pseudomonadales; family JAHRWD01; genus JAHRWD01. The sequence goes on along the minus strand of JAESUM010000070.1, from coordinate 41,204 downwards.
TTAGACTATTCCTTCAAGTTGTAGCGAATATTTTATCTTTGCCTGAAAGACCTCGACGCTGGCCAAATATCGATTGAAGACTATATTTACAGTGCGAAACACACATAGCTGTGGGTTCTCATGCGGGCAATCGCAATATAGCGTTGCCGAACCATTATAAATTTAGACGCAAAACATAGGGGAACCGGTTGCTCGCTTTTTTGTTATACAGTTTGATTAATATACAAACAGCATTACCACTGTTGGTGGTTGATACTGTTGATTTTAAAGCTGACTTGTCACCCCTCGTCGAAGTGTACGAAGACCCGAGTGCATCGCTTAGCGCTGCTGAAGTTGACGAGAAATATAAACAGGGCGAATTTTTTAGGCCCGATAGCGAACGCTTGTCCTTTGGGCTAAGTTCGTCGACCTATTGGTTTCGGTTTGTACTCGATACCCCACAAAGACGCGAATACCCGCTGTTGCTAGACGTCGGGAATCCGCTGCTTTCAAGTGCTCAAATATACCAAGCGCAAACATCTGGTGTGCCGCAGCTTATACGGCAACGATCAATCGATCTTGGTCGAAACGTGGCATTCGCACTGGAGCCCACACAAGGCCAGATAAACACTTACTATCTGGCGGTTCAGACCCCAAGCCCGGTTCGCGTGGCGTTGACGCTAAGCTCGCCGGCGCAATATCGTAATCAAATTGTGACCGAATACATGACCTTGGGGTTGTTCTATGGCATCTGTTTTGGTCTTGGCGTGTTCAATTTCTTTCTGTTTTTATCGACCCGAGAAACCAGTTATTTAAGCTACGTATTGTTTGTTATTAGCACGGTAGCGTACAACTTAACCGTGGATGGTCTATACGGTGTTTCATGGCTCAGTGGACGGTTTTTAGTGGTAGCGTTGATTGGGCTGCAAATAAGTGCATTTGCCCAGTTGATGAGAAATTTCTTTGACCTGCGTGTGCATGAACCGTGGCTAGACCAGCTATGTAAAGTCACCAGCGTCGGAGCTCTGTGTGTGATCCCGCTGGCAGCAGTGTTTGGTGCGGACGCCTTTATGGGCCCAATACACGTACTCTTGTTACCCGCTGCCGTTCTATTGATGGCGGTCAGCATTAAGCGCCTTAAATCTGGTTTTAAACCAGCGATATATTTTTTGGCAGCATGGGTTTGGTTGGCCGGTATTGTGGCAGCGCAAACGTTAGATTTACTCGGCATCATCAGCCTTAACTATTTCGAGTATGGACTGAAAATAGGAATACTATCTCAGCTATTGTTGTTTTCTTTTGCCTTAGGTGAGCGCCTCAATGGCTTAAATAAAACACTCGGCCTTGAAATTGAACAACGAACGGAAAAAGAATACGCCCTCAAGAAAAGCGAAAAACGCTGGAAGGATTTGAGCGAAGCGGCCTTCGAGGGCGTGATCATCATAGAAGATGGCCGAATAAAAGAAATTAACCACTCAATGGCCAATATGCTCGGAGAGTCTTCAAACCAAGTGGTAGGCACCGATGGCGTGCAGCTCATCGTTGCAGATGACATGGGTGTGATTGAAGACTGGGTATCATCCGGGGCTACCGGGTCGGTTGAAGTGCAAATGCAACATGAAGATGGCGCGCGTATTCACGTTGAAATAAATGCGCACTCTGATCTGGGTGACCACGAACGCAATGTTCGGGTTGTTGTAGTACGAGACATCACTCAGCGTAAATCCTATGAAGATAAGCTGCTGAAAATGGCTAAATATGATGCCTTGACTGGCTTACCGAACCGCTCAATGTTCAACGAAAGGCTTGCACAGGGTATCGCTGCCGGTAAGCGCAAAGGTAAGCAACACGCGGTATTGTTTATTGACCTGGATCGCTTTAAAAACGTCAACGACTCGCTGGGTCATTCGGTCGGTGACGAACTATTGGTTGAGGTTGCGCAGCGCTTAACCTCTGGCACGCGCCCAGAAGATTTGGTCGCACGCTTAGGCGGTGACGAATTCGCGATTTTGCTAGAAGACGTCAGCGCGCCGAGAGTTGCTGCAAAAGTAGCACAAAAAATTATTGACCAGTTAGCAGACCCACTGGCCATCGCTGGACACGAACTGGTTACCACGCCAAGTATCGGGATCGCGATGTATCCGGATAACGGCGGTACCGTAGAAGAACTGTTGAGAAACGCCGATACCGCGATGTATCGCGCTAAAAGCAATGGCCGAAATTGCTATCAATTTTTTACCCGCGACATGGATAAACAGATGCTGCAACGGCTCAAATTAGAGTCAGACTTGCGGCATGCCATACAGCATCGCCAATTTATTTTGCACTTCCAGCCACAAATTTGTTTCAGTAGCGGTGAAGTGATTGGTGCTGAAGCGTTAGTGCGTTGGGATACCGGGCTAAACGGTATTCGCTTTCCTGGTGAGTTCATTGGGGTTGCGGAAGAGACTGGGCTGATTGTACCGCTGGGCGAGCAAGTGATTGAAATGGCTTGCGAGCAATTGGCAATATGGAACGAGCAAGGCATGCGGTTACCGCATTTAGCGATCAACTTATCGAGCAAGCAGTTTTGTTGTGTAGATATCATTCCATCGATCGAAGCGATTTTGGCCCGTACCGGTGTGCCGGCTAGTCAGCTGCTATTAGAAATCACAGAAGCCGCGATGATGGATGATGATAAACGTGCAATCAACGTGATGAATAAACTCAAGAAAATGGGGATTCAGCTGGCTATTGATGATTTTGGTACGGGTTATTCATCACTTAGTTACCTGAAGAATTTCCCTCTTGATGAGCTGAAAATCGATCGATCCTTTATCAATGACATGGTTGAAAATGAAGCCGACCGGCGTATCGTCGCTTCTATCGTTGATCTGTCGCGGCATTTGGATTTGCGGGTCATTGCAGAGGGTATCGAGACGCTTGCTCAGGCAGAATCTTTAGCCTCTATGAATTGCCAAAACATGCAGGGATATCTGTTTTCTAAGCCGTTACCAGCAGAGCAATTTGTAGAATTAGCGCAAGAGCGGCGAATCAATCAGAAAGAGGTCATGAACGGTTAGCGGCTCATTGTTGGCGCGCAATGGTTGTGCGTAGCTGCGTATGCGTACCTGCTTGCCTGCCTGCGGGTGTCACGGCCGCGGCCTATCTGCTACCCTGTGCGCTTTTTCAGGCAACTGGCTGTTATGAGTTCAACTAACTCCCCCGAATCCGATTCATCTACTCCAACGGCATCGTTAAATGCGGGCTTGTTCCGGCGTTTAGCCGCTATGTTGTACGACAGCTTGTTGGTTGCCGCACTCCTAATGTTTGGAACGTTATCGGTCATGTTGCTAAGCTCGCTGGTGGCGAGTGATGGTGTGCAGGCAGTGCCCAGCAGTGGTGTTGCGGGTTGGTTGTACCAAGCTTTTTTGGGGGTGATTGTTGTGGGGTTTTTCACCCTGTTTTGGGTGCGCTCCAGCCGAACACTGGGCATGCAAGTGTGGCATCTTCATATTGAAAATCAGCACGGTGGCCCGATCACCGTTGCTCAAGCCATCAAGCGCTTGTTAGGGGCGCTGCTATCTGCGGCGTGCGTAGGTTTGGGGTACCTTTGGATATTATTCGACCGTGATCAGTGCGCTTGGCATGACCGATTGTCTGGTACCCGTGTGAGATGGATTCCTAAACAGAAAAAGAAGAAGTAACGGGCTGCCTTTAATTACCGGGCTAAATCTCCACAATAGTCCTTTGCAGCTTATCTATTGGGCAGCGTTATGTTCCGTTCAAATGTGCCGTGCTCAAACTATTTATACAAACCTTTTATGCCGCGCTATAAGGCTCCCCACTATAAGCGTTGCCGTTAGCGGACTTTGCTCAATACTCGCAGGCCAATAGCAAGGGCAATGACCGGGGGGATCAAAACTGCAATAAGCGGCGGAAACCCAAATACTCCGCTAGCTGGGCCAAGTAGATTTTGAGCGATCATAAAGATCAGCCCAATGATCACACCAGACAATATGCGCAGGCCAATATTGACCTCTCGTAACGGCCCAAACACGAAGGAAATACCCAGCACGATTAACGCAATAATCGAGACCGGTTGTAGGGTCTTTTTCCAGAAGGCTAAATCGTATTCAGCGGTATTCACGCCTTGCTGAGCTAAGTATTGGGTGTACCGATACAGCGCAGAAATAGACAGCCGGTCTGGGTCCATAATCACCAAACTAACGGTGTCTGGCGTAAGCTCAGTGCTCCAGGGTTGGCTTGCGGTTTCGCTGTAACGCACTTGGTCTTCGCTAAACGTGGTGGTTGCGATGTCGTACAGCGTCCATTGCTCATCTTCGTATCGAGCACTTTGTGCGATAGAAATAGACTGCACTTGCCGCGACTCATCAAGCTGGTAGCGCGTAATGGTGTTTAGTTCGCCGTTGGGTTGAACCGCTAGCACGTGCAAAAATTGCTCTTTTTCATGTTGCCAAAAACCGTATCGACTTGCGCCGCTGCTCATTTTTCCCTTAGCGATAGCGCGCTGACTTTGGGCATTTTTTTCCATCACCGGTGCGATGTATTCTCCTAATACAAAACCGCCGATGATCAGCACTAACGTAGGCTGCAATACCATTTTGACGAGGCGCACCATGGATGCACCGGCGGATCGAATGGCCGTGAGCTCATGGCTGCTGGCCAATCCGCCAAGGCCAATAAGGCAGCCGATCAAACAACAAAAAGGTAGCAACTCGTAGATCCGTCTTGGGAGAATCCCCAGCATGTAGAGGCCAATTTGCGGTAGCGCGTAATGATCCGAGACATCTTCTAATTCGGCCAGAAACGCAAATACGAAGTCGAGGCCGCCAATCACCAGGAGGACAAGAAACATCGCGCCAATCAGCTGCTTAAACAAATAACGGTCAATGATAGAAAACATGCTGTGATCAGTTCAAAGGTAGTGGTGATGAACGACGGCCAGAGGTCAGTTGCCGCTTGATAGCCGGGCCAAAATAGAGCGACAAGCCAATCATGATAAATAAGATATGCACTGACCATATGCCTGGGTATGGCGGCAGTTCGCCTTTTTCTACCGCGCTACGGGCCGATGAAAGTAAAACCAAATAGGAAAGGTACAAAACAATGGCGGGCAGTATTCGCGCAAAACGGCCCTGCCTAGGGTTTATTTTGCTCAGCGGGAATGCAATCAAGCAGATGATTGGCGCAATCAGCAGTAGCGATAAACGCCAGTGAAGCAAGGCGGTGTCTTTAAGGTCTCGCGATTCAAATAGATAGCGGGTCGATAACGCATCGCGTTTACTACTGATGAACTCGGGGCTCGCTTCGCTGAACTTGTGGCTGAGCTTTTCAAATTGAGTCACGCGGTAATCAAGTTGTCCTAGCGTGCCCTGCAATTGGTAACCATTGTGCATGGTGAGGTAGCGCGTGTTGGTGAGGGTATCGGTAAAAAAGTTGCCGCTTTGAGCGGTAATTACGGTTGAGCGCGGCACTGCTTGTGTGGGCTCAATTCGCTCATGTTGTGAAATGAATATCTTCCCAAAACCTTTGCCCTGCTCGTTGGCTGGTTCAAGGTAAATCACCAGTCCACGGCCTTTTTGCTGATGGAATTGCCCGGGGGTGAGGGTGTCTATCGATTGCTCAGATTGCTGTTGAAACAACTGCTCTACGTGCTGCGCACCCCATGGGCTAATGAACAGTGTGATGAGCCCTACAATCAGTGCGACGACACAAGCGCCGCTAAAGGCTAGGCCAAATAATTTATGTGGGCTGATGCCGCAGGCGTTTAATACCGCCATTTCGTTATCGGTGTAAAGACGTCCGTATACCATCAATAACGCGATAAAAAATGACAGCGGTAGAATCAGTTCCAAAAAACCAGGGAAGCGATACGCCATCACTGGGAATAAAATATCCGCCGCAAGTTTGCCCGCCGCGGCGTCGGCCAAATAGATGCTGAAGCGGCTGCTCATAATGATCAGCAGCAATACCGCAGCCACCCCAAGGGTGGTCGCGCAGAGTTGTTTTAATATGTAGCGGGATAAAATCAATGTGCTGTACTGGCTGCTCTTTGCGCCGCTGTCAGCGGCAGAATATCGACTAAACATATTTTGAAAATGGCTGTGAATCACGAGGCTTAAATAACGTACAAACCAAAGCGGTCATTCAAGTAGTCATTAAAGTAGTCATTTAGGTTTTAGTATTGGTTTTAAAATTGAGCTGAACTTGCCGAGAAATGGATCAAATATCCGTTTTATAGCGGCGCTGGCAGCCAAACGTGGCAAATAATAAGGTACAATTTCAAGATTGCACAGCAATTCCTCAATACACATAAAAAAGCTGCGCCTTTGGTAACCTGCTTGGTTACGCAAGAAACTCAAAAATCATCTCCATAAGCCCACAATAAGAGAGTCTCTATGAAATATATTGTTTCGACCGGCGCCTTACTAAAAGTAAAAACAGATTGGTTAGTCGTTGCGGTTTCATCCGGTAAAACCCTCAATGGTTTGGATGGATTAGAGGCAAGCAGCCAAAAGATGATTGAAGAGGTATTGGCTACCGGAGACCTAAAAGAAAAGGCCGGTAGCACGTTGGTATTGCGATTAGTACCTGGCCTGCAGGCTAAACGTTTAATGTTGGTTTCAACCGGCAAAAAAGATCAACTAAGCGAAAAAGAATTCCGCAGTTTTCATACTGCAGTATTGGCTGGGCTGCGCGGCAGTGCCGCCAAAAGCGCAACCATTTCGTTGGCTGGTGTGGCGGTGGATGGCCGCTCAACCGACTGGCTTTGCAAGCAAATGGTTTTGAACAGTGAATATGTTGATTACCAATACGACACCACCAAACAACAACCCGCTGGCCCTGCGTTGCGGCAAATCACTTTTGTGGCGGAGGCGCGCAAACAGTTGAACGCGGCAACCGCGGCAGTCGCTCAAGCTCAAGCCATTGGCAAAGGGGTGGCTTTTGCGCGGGAACTAGGCAATTTGCCCGGCAATATTTGTACGCCCAACTTTTTAGCAAAAAGCGCACGTGAGCTTGCGCGCAAAAGCCCAAAACTTACGGTAAAAATTGTCGACGAAAAAGAGATGAGGCTGTTAAAAATGGGTTCGTTTTTGTCGGTCAGTGCAGGTTCTGCAGAGCCCGCTAAAATGATTATCTTTGAATACAAAGGCGCACCAAAAGCACAAAAGCCACATGCGCTAGTGGGCAAAGGCGTGACCTTTGACTCCGGCGGTATCAGCATTAAAGCCGGTGGTGGAATGGATGAAATGAAGTTCGACATGTGCGGCGCCGCCAGTGTGTTTGGTGCGATGGCTTCACTGGTTGAGCTGGCCCCAAAAATGAACGTGGTTGGAATCGTTGGCGCGGTTGAAAATATGCCCAGCAGTACAGCAACCAAACCTGGCGATGTGGTTACCAGCATGTCGGGCAAGACCATTGAGGTGCTCAATACCGATGCCGAAGGCCGCTTGGTTCTTTGTGACTTATTAACCTACGTTGAGCGTTTTAAGCCGCAGTCAGTTATTGATATTGCAACGCTCACCGGAGCCTGCGTGGTTGCATTGGGCGGCCCAGCCACCGGCATGTTTGCAAATGATGATGATCTGGCAGAGCAACTAACGGCATCCGGTGAAGCTAGCGGCGACCGTGTTTGGCGCATGCCTTTGTGGGATGATTATCAGGATTCACTCGATACGCCTTTTGCAGATATCGCAAACGTTGGCGGACGCGCAGCGGGCAGTATTACCGCGGCCTGTTTTCTTTCGCGCTTTGCCAAAGAATACCGCTGGGCACACCTTGATATCGCCGGTAGCGCGTGGATTAGCGGCGGCGTGAAAAAAGGCTCAACCGGCAGACCTGTCGGCTTGCTGGTGGACTACTTGCTGCAACAAGCGGATTAAAATACCAATAACACAATGAAACGGGTCGACTTTTATCTCATCGCAAAAAACCTGAGTACGCATCAGTTTGCTTGCCGTTTGATCAACAAAGCCTTTAATTCAGGGCTGACCGTTCGTGTCGAGCTAGATACGCCAGAGCAGGCGCGGCAGTTGGATGCATTGTTGTGGGAGTATCAAAGCGATACGTTCATACCTCATGACTTAGGCGCTCCAACATCCGGCGCGGTGCCAAGCGTATTAATCTCTGATTTGCCGCGTTTGGCAAAGCCTGCGGATATGCTGTTGAACTTGCGCTCATCGACGCCGGAGCCAGAGCAGGGCCGGGCGTATCAGCGCATTGCCGAAATAGTGCCGGATAACCCCGAAGAACGAGAGCAGATGCGAAACCATTTTCGGCATTACCGAACCTTAGGCTGTACCCCCGGTTATCATCCGATTAGTTGAGAGTTTGAATGAGCCAAGACCGAGATAATGAAATCAAAGGCAAGCTGATCGATGAGTTGGAGTCACTCCATAACTCTCTGAGTTCTGCAGCCGATAATAGCTCAAACCCAACCAGTGGCCCCGTCGTTGATGAGTACGGGATACCCGTGCTGATTGATGCAGTAGAGCTTTTCAGTGACGCTCAACAAGCGCAAAGCAAGCAGCAAAAAAGCGCCGAGGCAGATAAAGACCCAGTATCGCAAATTTACCGCAAGGCGCTTAAGCCTGGTGGCCTGCGAAGAGTTGATATCTCACTGATTCCAACACTTTACCCCGAGAAATTTGAGCAAGACAGCCAGTTCGACGAGCTGGTTGATCAACTGGTGGCAGAATACTTGCCCATTATGGAACAACGCTTGCGTAGCAAATTGCGAGAGCAGTTTCGCTCCTCGCCGCAAGCCCATTAACTCAGCCATTATTTGGCGGTTATCAATACACAATTCACGAACAGATTCAGGAAGCTACAGCGTTAATGAATAAGACCTATCAGCCCGAAGAGATTGAAAGCCACTGGTACCAAACGTGGGAGCAACGCGGTTACTTTGCACCCGATGGCGAAGGGCAGCCTTATTGCATCATGATTCCACCGGCCAATGTTACCGGCAGCCTGCACATGGGGCATGCGTTTCAATACACCATTATGGATGTGCTGATTCGGTACAACAGAATGTCGGGTTCCGATACGCTGTGGCAAATGGGCACGGATCACGCAGGCATTGCGACTCAAATGGTCGTCGAGCGCCAGCTCAATGCTGAAGGCGTTACACGCCACGATCTTGGGCGAGAAAAGTTTTTAGAGAAAACCTGGGAATGGAAAGATAAATCCCACGGCCATATCACCCAACAAATTCGCCGGATGGGCGCATCGGTTGATTGGGGCCGCGAGCGTTTTACGCTTGACGATGGCCTTTCAAATGCAGTGCGTGAAGTGTTCGTCAGCCTATTCGAAGAAGGCTTAATTTATCGTGGTAAACGCCTTGTAAACTGGGATCCGGCATTGCACACCGCGTTGTCTGATCTTGAGGTTATTTCTGAAGAAGAAAATGGTTCGTTATGGCATTTTCGATATCCGTTAGCTGACGGCTCTGGCCATGTAATTGTGGCAACTACGCGGCCGGAAACCATGCTTGGCGATACCGCTGTAGCCGTACACCCGGATGACGAACGTTATGCCAGTATTGTTGGCAAGCAGATTAAGCTGCCTTTAACCGGCCGTCTAATACCCATAGTTGCAGACGATTACGTTGACCCTGAGTTTGGCAGTGGTTGCGTCAAAATCACCCCAGCGCATGATTTTAATGATTACGATATCGGCAAGCGTCACGACCTTGAAATCATCAATATTTTTACAGACAGTGCCGCTATTAACGATGCTGCTCCGGAAAAATACCGTGGCTTGGACCGCTTCGATGCGCGCAAACAAGTATTGGCAGACTTGGAAGAACTGGGCCTGTTAGATAAAACCGAAGACCATAAATTGAAAGTCCCGCGTGGCGATAGAAGTGGCCAAGTCGTTGAGCCCTACATGACCGACCATTGGTATGTAGCGGTGGAGTCTTTAGCCGGCCCAGCTATTAAAGCCGTTGAAGATGGCGATATCGAATTTGTACCCAAAAACTGGGAAAACACTTATTTCTCTTGGATGCGAGATTTGCAAGATTGGTGCATTAGTCGGCAGCTTTGGTGGGGGCACCGAATTCCAGCTTGGTACGACGACGAAGGTAAAGTCTACGTGGGCCGCAGCGAACAAGAAGTACGAGAAAAACACCAGCTCGCAGAGGAGCTAAACCTACGCCAAGACGACGACGTATTAGATACTTGGTTTTCATCTGCACTCTGGACTTTTTCAACCCTCGGTTGGCCCGAAAAAACCGAAGACTTAAAAAAGTTTCATCCCACCGACGTACTGGTAACTGGCTTCGATATCATTTTCTTCTGGGTGGCCAGGATGATCATGATGACACTCAAATTCACCGGTGAAGTGCCTTTCAAAAAAGTGTACGTGCATGGTCTGGTTCGCGATGGCGAAGGCCAAAAAATGTCGAAATCAAAAGGTAATGTACTCGACCCCATCGATTTGATCGACGGCATTGAGCTCGATGCGCTGGTCGAAAAACGCACCGCAAACATGATGCAGCCAAAAATGGCTAAACGTGTGGCGAAAGCAACCCGTAAAGAATTTTCTGAGGGTATACCTGCCTACGGAACCGATGCGATCCGTTTTACTTTTTGTTCGCTGGCAACCACCGGCAGAGATATTAACTTTAGCCTTGAGCGCACCGAAGGCTACCGTAATTTCTGCAACAAATTGTGGAATGCAGCGCGCTACGTGCTGATGAACACCGAAGAACATGATTGTGGTTTAGGCAAGAATGGTGCGAGTGAAGTTGAACTGGGTCTGCCAGAGCGTTGGATTGTATCGCGCTTGCAAGACACTGAGAAAAAAGTAACCGAGTCGATTGCGACCTATCGGTTTGATCTTGCGTCGCAGGCTATTTACGAATTCGTATGGAATGAATATTGCGATTGGTATTTGGAGCTCTCCAAACCTGTTTTGTGGTCTGAAGATTCAACCCCGCAACAATTAGCCGGTACGCGTCATACCTTAATTACCGTGTTGGAATCAATACTACGCATCGCCCACCCGTTGATCCCATACATTACAGAAGAAATTTGGCAGCGCGTCGCACCCCACGCAGGGATTGAAGGCGACAGTATTATGCTGCAGCCATACCCTGTTTTTAATGCCGGCAAAGTAGATCAAAACGCCGAAGAAGATATTGATTGGCTTAAAGCTGTCATCACCGCCATTCGAAATATTCGTGGCGAAATGGATATTTCTCCAGCTAAAGCATTACCGATTTTTTTCAAAAATGGCGATGCTAACGACCAGCGCCGTCTTGATGAAAATAAATTATTGCTGACATCATTGGCCAAACTTGAAAAAATTCAGTGGCTTAAAGACAATGAAGAAGCGCCGGTGAGCGCAACCCAATTGGTCGGCGCGCTGGAGCTGTTGGTGCCGATGGCAGGCCTAATTGATACCGATGCAGAAATTGCGCGGTTAGATAAAGAGATCAATAAGCTGCAGCAAGAGGTAAAACGAATTGCTGGTAAGTTGGGCAATCAAAATTTTGTTGCCAAAGCACCGGCGGAAGTGGTTGCAAAGGAGCAAGCTAAGCTCGACGATAGTCAATCGGCGCTGAAAAATTTAGAAGAAAAAATACAAGTGATTAAAACGCTGTAGTTGTGCGCAAGTCAGCGTAAGCGAATTAATTTGGCGGCATAGCAACTTGCGTAACGTTACTGTTTTAGTATACGTTAGAGAAATTAGTTAAGCGTCTGGCAGAATAACTAAATATAAAAGTTAGGCGCGAAGCTCTACCGTAAAAAACCAATAATAAAGAGTCGAATTTAAGCGTTCCAGTTGCGCCGTTACTTACACAGTAGCCAGTAGCTGCGTTAGGAACGCACAAAATCAGTCTTATTCAATCGATCACGAGTGCTCGCGAATGAGGCTGGTCAGTCCATGCAATTAGGAGGCACAATGGAATCCGTTCAATACCATGCCCCTCAATCACTTGAGGATGCAGTTCCGCTATTAAAAGAAGCGCGGACAACCCCTAGCCGAATACTGGCCGGTGGAACCGACTTACTGATACAAATGCGCGCCGGGGTTAAAACTCCAGAAATGCTCATTGATATCAAGAAAATCCCAGAACTTACCCAGCTAGAAATGGGCGCTGACCAAATTCGTTTGGGTGCTGCTGTACCCTCAGCGGTGATGGATGAAAACGCTGAGTTACATCAGCAACTGCCTGGTGTAGTAGAAGGCATGGAGCTAATTGGCTCGACTCAAGTGCAGGGCCGCGCGACTCCTGGCGGCAACCTTTGTAACGCATCCCCTGCCGGCGACGGCGCGCCAGCGATGATTGTCTCTAGTGGCCAATGTGTCATCTTCGGGCCAAACGGCACGCGCACAATTCCTGTTGAAGAAGTATGCACCGCTCCAGGGCGTACCTCTTTAGCCGACGATGAATTGCTTCAAGAATTTATATTCCCCGCACCTAAGCCAGGCCAGTCTGATGCTTACCTGCGTTTTATTCCACGTAACGAAATGGACATTGCGGTGGTTGGTGTTGCAGCCAATATCACTGTTGATGCCAGCGGAACCTGCACAGCGGCAAAAGTAGCCTTGGGCGCCATTGCGCCAACGGTTGTGATCGCTACTGATATTGCAGCGTTGTTGGTGGGTACAAAATTAGATGATGACACCTTAGCTGCGGCCGCTGAAATGGCCTCTGGTTTAGGAAGCCCTATTTCAGACAAACGCGGCACCACTGAGTTTCGTCACAGAATTGCTGGCGTATTAACTCGTCGGGTCATTAAAATTGCAGCAGCACGAGCCGGGGAGAGATTGCAATGAGTAAAACCCACGTAACGACTACCATCAACGGCGATGCGGTTGAATATTTGTGTGAAGTTGACCAAAGCTTGCTCGACGTATTGCGAGATACGTTAGAGCTAACAGGCACCAAAGAAGGCTGCGCCACCGGTGACTGCGGTGCATGCTCAGTAAGCCTTGATGGGCGCCTTGTCTGCTCTTGCCTAGTATTGGGTGTCGAAGCAGAAGGCAAACAGATCGAGACCATCGAAGGTGTTGCCAACGGCACAGAGCTTCATCCTATTCAGCAAAAGTTCTTGGAAAATGCAGCACTACAGTGCGGTATTTGCACGCCAGGTTTTATTGTAGCAACGAAAGCATTGCTAGAAAAAAACCCTGATCCAACGGAAGAAGAAGCGCGTTACTATCTGGCTGGCAATTTATGCCGCTGCACAGGTTACGACAAAATTATCCGTGCGGTACTCGATGCCGCCGCTGAAATGCGAGGAGCTGCATAATGAGTACAAACAAGGATTATAAATGGATTGGAACCCGGCCTATTCGACCAGACGGTGCGGATAAAGTAACCGGCCGAGCCGCGTTTGGAGCAGATAAAAACCTGCCTGGCATGCTGCACGCTAAAATTTTACGCAGCCCATTTGCACACGCCAAAATACTGTCCATTGATACCAGCGCGGCAGAATCTGCCTCTGGTGTATTGGCGGTTATGACCTCAGCTGATATGCCTGATTTGGCTTCAGAAATGGGCGAAGCCGGTGAGTCTGCGGTTGATTTTAGAGATCTTTCGCACAATATACTGGCCTCGGGAAAAGTGTTGTACCACGGTCATGCGGTTGCAGCCGTTGCAGCCACATCAGCAAAATTGGCTTTAGCTGCGCTGAAGCTTATTAAAGTTGAATATGAAGAGCTGCCAGTAGTACTAGAAATTGAAGATGCAATGGCGGATGACGCACCTATTCTTCACGAAGACCAGTTCACCCCCGGTGGCTCTAAAGACAAGCCATCCAACGTTGCAGCCAAAATGAAGCTGCCACGTGGCGATATTGATAAAGGTTTCGCCGAAGCCGATATCATTATTGAGCGCGAATTTACCACGCCAACGGTTCACCAAGGTTACATTGAGCCGCATGCGGTAACGGCTTCAATGAGCGCCTCTGGGCATGCTGATATTTGGTGCTGCACCCAGGGCACATTTGTTGTGCGTGCCATGACCGCCAAAGTATTGGGCATGGACGTGGGCAAAATCAAAGTAACACCAAGCGAAATTGGTGGTGGCTTTGGTGCAAAAACAACCGTTTACCTAGAGCCTATTGCGGTTAAATTGTCAGAAAAAACCGGCCGCCCAGTCAAAATGGTAATGGACCGAGAAGAAGTATTGCGAGCCACTGGCCCCACTTCTGCATCGGTTATTAAGATTAAACTCGGGGCTACCAACGACGGAAAATTGATCGCTGCGCAAGGCAGCCTGAAGTATGGTGCGGGTGCCTTTAAAGGCTCACCCATGGCGCCGGGCTGCATGTGCGTATTTGCCAGCTATGAGATTCCAAACTTCCTGATTCGTGGCTTTGATGTCGTTCTGAACAAGCCAAAGGTTGCTGCGTACCGTGCGCCAGGCGCGCCAATGGCAGCATTCGCAATGGAATCATTGATGAATGAAATGGCTACTAAGCTCAACTTAGACCCTATTGAATTCAGGCTTAAAAATGCTGTAAAAGAAGGTTCCGTTGCAGCTTATGGCCCTAAGTTTCCAGTAATCGGTTTTGTTGAAACCCTTGAAGCCGCTAAAGCGCACCCGCATTACAGCGCGCCGCTAGGAAAAAACCAAGGCCGCGGTGTTGGCACTGGTTTTTGGTTCAACATTGGTATGCAGTCTAGCGCCACGATTAACGTAAACGAAAGTGGCAGCGTGACCGTAATTACCGGCAGTGCAGACATTGGCGGCTCACGAGCATCCATGGCATTGTTTGTAGCTGAAGAATTGGACATATCCTATGACCTGATTACACCGCTGGTTTCCAATACCGAAGAAGCTGGGTACTGCGATGTAACAGGCGGTAGCCGAACAACGTTTGCAACCGGAATGGCCGTGGTTAAAGCCTCCAAAAACTTAGTGGCGAACATGCGAAAGCGCGCGGCTAAAACCTGGGGCATTGATATCGACGACGTTACCTGGGAAGACGGCGCAGCTATTGCTCCTGCCGCTGCTGATAAGCAACCACTGACAATGGCTCAAATTGCCACCAGTGCCGCTAAAACCGGCGGGCCATTAACTGCCAGTGCTTCGCTTACCGCACAAGGCGCGGGCGCCGGCTTTGGCGTACATATTTGCGACGTTGAAGTTGACCCCGAAACTGGAAAAACCGATGTGATTCGTTACACGGCTATTCAAGATGCGGGTAAAGCCATTCACCCGTCTTATGTTGAAGGGCAGTACCAAGGTGGAGCGGTTCAAGGCATTGGCTGGGCGTTAAATGAAGAGTATGTCTATAACGACAAAGGCGTACTGCAGAACTTTGGCTTTCTTGATTACCGTATGCCAGTGGCCAACGATCTACCAATGATTGATACCGTTATCGTCGAGGTGCCTAACCCTTCGCACCCTTACGGTGTACGTGGTGTAGGTGAAACCCCAATTGTGCCGCCTTTGGCTGCAGTTGCGGAAGCTGTGAACAATGCCGCAGGTGTGCGCATTTGTCATCTGCCTATTTCGCCACCTCGTTTGTTAGCGGAAATTGACGCCAAATAACGAATGCTAGAACGTAACAAAATCAAAAAAGGTCAACCTGTACAGTTCCATGTTACAGGTTGACCTTTCTTTTGATCTTCAGCAATTTTGTGGTGGGTTAGAATCTCTTAAGGTTCAAGCCACTAACATTCGTGAGTTGCTTGAACAGTTGGATATCCGCTTCCCAGGTCTGGGCGCAAAAATTGAAAAAGAGATGGCTGTGACCATTAATGGTGTGATTTATCAGGATACCTTGATAGAGCCCATTGAAGATGGCAGCGAAATCTATTTTATCCCAAAGATTGGTGGTGGCTAAACGGTTAGGCCGCTGATCTGTTCAGGTTGATCGATATCTTTCAGAACCCCCGCATCATCTACAGTGATTTCTAAAACAGATTGCTCATTGCTTTGTAGAACTACCTTTCCGCCTTTATCTCCGCTTAATTCCATTAGCGCTGGAAAGTAGCGCCTCCCAAAACCAACCGGATTACCTCTTTGTCCTTGGTGCACCGGCACGATTAAATCATTCGTTTCTAGTGCATCGAGTAGTGTTTGCAGTGTACCGGTTTTCAAAAATGGCATGTCTGCTAACAGCACTAGGCAGTGGCTAATATTGGGTTCGTTTTTGGCTAATTGTTGAATGGCATCCGCCAAACTATGGCCCATACCGTGCTGCGCATTTGGGGCGACGTATGTTTTGATGTGTTGCGCGGCCAAGGTGCTTTGTAGGTCTTTATCTTTTGGCGTAAGAACTACGCGGATAGACTCTTTCCAAGGTGATGCATTATCCAAAGTGGTTTGCAGCATGGTTTTACCATCAATCAATGCTTGGCGTTTATCTGCGCCGAAGCGGCTGCTTTTGCCTGCGGCCATGACCAAAATTGCGGTGCTGGTGCTTTGGGTGTAAATGGTTTGGTTTCTAGTAGTTTGGTTGTTTGTGGTTTGGCTATCGCGGCTCATCGGCGTTGGTTATCAAGCTGTAATTGTTTTCTTACTTGAACCAGTTCAGCAATGATAGAAATGGCTATCTCCGGGGGTGATTTACTGCCAATCGACAAACCAACGGGTGCTTTTAAACGGGCGATTTGCTGGTCGCTTAAATCAAGTTGTTTGAGCCGGTTAACCCGAGCCTGCGAAGTACGTTGGGAGCCAATCGCACCGATATGAAAGGCCGGGCCGGTGAGTGCTTCCATTAGTGCCATATCGTCGATGCGCGGGTCGTGGGCAAGTGTGATGATGGCGCAGTAGCCGTCGGTTGCGTGTTCTCGCACTACGTCGTCGGGCATGCCTTGAATCATCGTTGCGCCTTTAACCGGCCATTGTTCAATCATCTCTGGTCGTGGGTCGCTAATCAGTACTTGGAAATCTACTGATTGCGCCATGTCGCAAAGGTAACCTGCAATTTGCCCTGCGCCAATCAGCAGTAGCCGATAACGCGGTCCAAAATATTGATGCAGGGTGAGTTCGTCGATACTCAGTGGTTGGTAGTCATTTACTGTAGTAAGGCTATGGGCACCGGTTTCGAGGTTCAGCGTGCGCTGAATGCAGTTGCGGGTTGTTAAGGCTTCTAATATGCCGGCGAAACAACCACGGTTTTGCTCATTAGCGACAACCGGCTCGGCACCACTTCTAGCCGCCCACCGCAGGGTAGTCCAAGACGGTCGGATTCAGCTTTGCGAACGCCGTAACGAATGCGCTGCGGCGCTTGGGCTGCGTGTTCACCGCGCAATAACTTTTCGATGAGATCTTCTTCAACGCAGCCGCCAGACAAAGAACCACTGACTTCGCCTTTGGAATTACACGCCAGTAATGAGCCAACCGGCCGAGGCGAGCTACCCCAGGTGGTAACAATGGTGCACAGCCAGCAGTCGAGTTCTTGATCAAGCCACTGAGATAACGTAGCGATAACCTGGTGATTTATTGAATCCATGAAATAACAACTTCTAATAATGTTGGCTGATTGTACCAACGATAACCAAGCGCTGAAACAATGTGATGGTTCTATGAAATAGGTAACCTGCCGCGATACAATTGCGGGGTTAAGCAGAATCAAATAATAACTGAAACTTTGGAGATGAAAATGAGTAACGAATTTAAAGACAAGGTAGTACTGGTTACTGGCGCGGGCGCAGGATTGGGTAAAGCCCATGCCCTTGAGTTTGCTGAGCGCGGCGCAAAGGTTGTGGTGAATGACCTGGGTGGTTCAGTTGCAGGCGGCGGCGCAAGCGATGCAGCAGACGAAGTGGTTGCAGAAATCCGCGCAGCGGGTGGCATTGCGATAGCCAACAAAGCTTCAGTGGCTGACCGCGCCGGTGCAGCAAGCATGGTTCAAGATGCCGTGGATGAGTTTGGAACGATTGATATCGTCGTCAATAATGCCGGTATCGTACGTGATCGATCGTTTAAAAAGATGACTCTGGATGATTTTGACCTTGTGATGCAAGTGCATTTAACCGGAACTGCCTATGTAACCCATGCGGCATGGCCAATTATGTATGAAAAGAACTACGGTCGAATCGTATTCACCAGCTCTGGTTCTGGCGTGTTTGGTAACTTTGGCCAAGCCAACTACGCCGCTGCCAAAATGGGCATGGTGGGAATGATGAATGTACTGGCACTTGAAGGTGCTTCTCATAACATTAAAGTGAATTGCCTATGCCCCGCGGCAGCGACACGAATGACCGCGACTATTCCGGGCCGTACTGAAAATGTAGATACGCCTGATCCGCTTCGCGCACCAGGTTTGGTAACACCAGCGGTATTGTTGATGTGTGCTGATGATGCGCCTACCGGGAAAATCATTCAGGGTTCTGGTGGTAAATTCACACAAGCAGCCGTGTTTGTAAACGAAGGGATTGAGCTAGGTTTAGACGCCAGTATGGAAACCATCTTGGCCAATAAAGATGCATTATTGGATATGAGTGCAGCTAAACCTGGTGCACTTAGAAAGCCAGTAGCCAAATAAACGCCTCGTGCGTGATCGCTGAAACACCGATCGATGGACCCTTAACGTGGCCCTAGCATGGCAAGTTAAGGGCGCATTCTAATAATAAAAACATGGACGGAACTCAATATGATTACTGATAAAGCAATGACCGCACCGGATGGCGTTCACCCTACCGCAAAAGCGATTGCCGATATGGCAGAACCTTTAATGGGGGATGACCCCGCCGCACTGCGTAGCTCGCGACCCGACGAAAACCCCTTAGCTTCGGCAAAGCGTGAACTAGCTAATATTAGTGACAAGCTACTACCTGGCCCCGGCGGTAATTTACCGGTGCGCATTTACGAACCAAAAGAATTTACCAGCCAAGCAGCGCTTATTTATTACCACGGTGGTGGTTTTGTGCTGGGTAATATCGATGGCCACGACACCGTTTGTCAGACTTTAGCGGCTGAATCTGGTTACTTAGTCATCTCCGTTGAATACCGTTTAGCGCCAGAAACCAAATACCCCGGTGCGGTAGAAGATTCTTTTTTTGCATACCAATGGGCGTTAGATCACGCCGCGGAGCTTGGTTTAGCGCCAGATAGAATTGCCGTAGGAGGAGATAGCGCCGGCGGAAACCTAGCCATCACTACGGTGCTTAAAGCTCAGGAAGCCAAGATCCAGCAGCCTAGTTACCAGTTGTTGTATTACCCGGTAACCGATGCCGCCTGTGATACCGGCTCATACACCGAATTTGCTGAAGGTTATTTTTTAACTAAAGAAGCCATGGAATGGTTTTTTGACCATTACCTGTCAGACCCAGAACACGCCAAAGAGCCATTATGCTCGCCGCTACGGGCACCAGACCTTTCGAGCATGCCCGATGGCATTGTGATTACCGCAGGGTTTGACCCGCTGCGTGATGAGGGCTTTGCCTATGCTGAGCGGCTGCAAAAGCACGGGATTAAAATTCCGCATTATTGTTTTTCAGACATGATTCATGGGTTTATCTCGTTTGCTGGTGGTGTTGAAGCAGGAATGACAGCGCTAGAAATGGGCGCTGAAGGCCTTCGTGATCAACTGAAATAATAGGCATGTTTGGCTGCGGGGTTCGCCCTATAGAATTTAAGCGACCCCGTGGTAAAACCTCTGCACTACTGTAAAATCACCGCTCTAAAAAGTGCCTTTGGCAGCTGGTTGTTTACTCGCTGCCTTAATAAAAAATGCACCTAATCTTCCTCACAAAAAGCTATCGGAACTCTCTTTGAATATAAGCCAACAATTGGCCGATGAACTCGGCCTTACATTACTGCATGTTAATTCAGCTATCGCGTTACTAGATGATGGCGCTACCGTGCCGTTTATCGCCCGTTACCGAAAAGAGCAAACCGGCGAAATGAGCGACGAAAGCTTGCGCGATTTGCAGACTCGTTTGAGCTACCTAAGAGAGTTTAAAGAGCGCCGCGAAGTGGTGTTAAAAAGTATTGAAGAGCAGGGTAAGCTCACCCCCGAGTTAAAAAAAGCCATTGAAGCTGCGAAAACAAAAACCGCACTCGAAGACCTTTATTTACCCTATAAACCAAAACGCCGAACCAAAGGCCAGATCGCGATAGAAGCAGGCCTTGAGCCGTTGGCAACAAGCTTGCTGGAAAATCCAGAGCTTGAACCCACTACTGAAGCGCAAAAATATTTCAATGCAGAAGCTGGTTTTGAAGACGCCGATGCGGTGTTACAAGGGGCCAAATATATTTTGATGGAGCAGTTCGCGGAGCATGCCGAGCTGCTAGCCACTATTCGTGAGCATATGTGGCAAAAGGGTGAAATTCGGGTCAAAGTGATCGAAGGCAAAGAGAACGAAGGTGAGAAATTCCGCGACTACTTTGACTTCAACGAAGCGATTAAGAAAATCCCATCGCATCGGATGCTCGCTATTTTACGCGGCCGTAAGGAAGGGTTCCTAAATTCGAATATCGAACAAGAATATGACGAAACACTGAGCCACCCCTGTGAAGCGCAAATAGCGCTGTGCTTTGGCATTACCGATAATCAGCGCCCAGCAGATAAATGGCTCAAAGAAGTGGTGCGTTGGTGCTGGCGGATCAAGCTGTCATCTAGCATTGAAGTCGACTTGATGGTGCAGCTGCGCCAATCAGCGGAGCTTGAAGCTATAGCGGTATTTGCATCGAACTTGCACGATTTGTTGCTGGCTGCTCCGGCAGGGCCGCGAGTCACCTTGGGTTTAGACCCGGCGTACCGAACCGGCGTAAAAACTGTTGTGATCGATCAGACCGGTAAAGTGCTCGATCATGTCGCTATCTTTCCGCATAAGCCCCAAGGGCAATGGGATAAGTCGCTGGCTGAGCTTGCGAACATGTGTAAAAAACATAAAGTCGATTTGATCGCAATTGGTAATGGTACTGCCTCGCGCGAGACAGACCAGCTAGCACTGGAGCTGATCAAAAATAACCCGGAATTAAAATTGACCAAGTTAGTGGTGAGCGAAGCCGGTGCATCGGTATATTCCGCATCCGCCTTGGCTACGCAAGAATTCCCAGATTTAGACGTTACCGTGCGCGGTGCAATCTCGATTGCTCGGCGCTTGCAAGACCCATTGGCAGAACTGGTGAAGGTTGATCCAAAAGCGATTGGCGTTGGGCAGTATCAGCACGATGTAAACCAAGCTCAGCTTGCTGGCAGCTTGGATAACGTGGTGGAAGACTGTGTGAACGCAGTAGGCGTAGAGCTCAATACAGCCTCTGCGGCGCTGTTGTCGCGGGTTTCCGGTATGAATAAAACCGTC
This sequence comes from Pseudomonadales bacterium, assembly GCA_016763075.1. Taxonomy (GTDB): domain Bacteria; phylum Pseudomonadota; class Gammaproteobacteria; order Pseudomonadales; family JAHRWD01; genus JAHRWD01. Next base: position 19,997 of record JAESUM010000070.1, on the reverse strand, counting down.
GCGAATAATGTTATTGAATACCGCGAACACAATGGCTTGTTTAAAAACCGTAAAGAGCTGTTGAAGGTGCCTCGACTTGGAGCGAAGGCTTATGAGCAAGCGGCAGGGTTTTTGCGTGTACGCGGGAATAACCCGTTAGATAACTCCAGTGTGCACCCGGAATCCTACGCGGTAGTTGAGGCTATTGCGGCAAGCAATGATAAGTCGATTAATGAAGTGCTTGGTGATCAAGGGTTTTTGCGAAAGTTAAAACCCCGTGATTATGTCAGTGACTCTGCCGGTGAACCCACGGTACGCGATATTATTGCCGAGCTAGAAAAGCCAGGCCGTGATCCGCGGCCAGAGTTTAAAACCGCTAGCTTTCAAGAGGGCGTTGAAAAACTCAGTGACCTTAAACCAGAAATGATTCTTGAAGGTGTGATCACCAATGTCACTAACTTTGGTGCGTTTGTAGATGTTGGGGTTCACCAAGATGGCTTGGTGCATATTTCTGCGTTGTCGGAGCAGTTCGTTAAAGACCCACGAACCGTGGTGAAAGCCGGTGATATTGTGAAGGTGAAGGTGATGGAGGTTGATGTGCAGCGCAAGCGTATTGGCCTTAGCATGCGATTGTCGGATAAACCACAGGATGCTGATGGCCAAAGCAATAAAGGCGATCGAGGTGAGAAAGGCAAGGGCCGTGGGCCGTCGGATCAGCGCCGTGGTGGTGGAAAACCCCGTAGTGGCGGTGCATCACAACCCGGTAAATCACAGCAACCAGCAGGTGCTATGGCAAACGCTTTGGCGGCGGCGCTGAAGAAAAAATAAATAGATGGCTCGTGTGATTAAACTAAAAAGCCCCGCTATTGCGGGGCTTTTTAGTAGTGGTTAGTTATAAATAAGTAGCCGCTAATTCGCTTTGAAGGGCGGTACAACGTGTTGCAACGCCCTTTTATCGAGGCTTATGGTTCAACGTAATTGTTTTTCCATTCTCGTAATGCCGCGAACACTTCTACGGCAGAGGCCAGTGTCTGGCCGCTTTGCGCTTCTACAGAGCTTTTAACCGACTCTTCTTCGCACTGCAGGAACGGATTGGTATTGGCTTCGATAAACAGCGGGGTAGGAATGGTAGGCCGCGTGTGCCGGCGTTTGGTCACGGTTTTGCTCAGACGGTCTTTAATGGCTTGGTTGTCTGGGCTTACTTCGCGAGCAAAGTGAAGGTTCGCGAGCGTGTATTCATGCCCGCAGTACACTAAAGTCTCGCTTGGCAGGCTGGCCAGTTTGTTTAACGAATTGAGCATCTGCTCGGGTGTGCCTTCAAAAATTCGCCCGCAGCCCGCAGCAAACAAAGTATCACCGCAAAAAACCGCAGGGTGGTCGGCATCGTCGTAAACGAATGCAATATGATCCAGCGTGTGGCCTGGAATTTCGATGACTCTCAAGGTATGTCCAGCAGCCTCAATTTGGTCGCCATCTCTGAAACTATCGGTAAGTCCTTTGATACTTTCATTGGTTGGGCCGTATACAGGTACTTTTTTGTGTTCGAGCAGTTTGATGATTCCACCGGTATGGTCTGGGTGGTGGTGGGTGATTAGAATGCCTGCCAGTTCTTGCCCGGTGCTGGTTAGTTTATCGAGTACTGGCTGAGCATCACCTGGGTCTACTACCCAGGCTTCGTTGTTATCGGGGTTGCTGATTAACCAAATGTAATTGTCTGTAAACGCGAGTATAGGTGCGACTTTAAGCATGATAAAACTCCCCTGTTTTATTGAAAATCATTGTTCTTATAATTCTTTCTGATCGTTTATTGCGCGGTATAACCGCCATCGATCACAAGTTCAGAACCGGTTACAAATGATGATTCATCGGAGGCCAGGTACAAAATTCCGTTGGCAATATCTTGCGGCTCACCTAAACGACCAATAGGGTGTAGGCCTACGAGGTGTGCTCGGGCGGCATCGCCATCTGGGCCAGCAAAAATTTGCTGAATCATGGGGGTATTGATGAAACCAGGGTGAACAGAGTTTACGCGAATGCCGTAACCTGCATTGGCGCAATGTAGTGCAGCAGATTTGGTGAGTAGTTTTACGCCACCTTTACTGGCGTTGTATGCCGCGCTTCCGGCTGCGCCGATCAGGCCCATAATGGATGAGATGTTGATGATCGAACCACCGCCGGTTTGCTTCATGCTGCGGATGCCGTGTTTGGTACCCAAAAATACAGCATCAAGGTTGATGCTCATCAGGTGCTGCCAGTCTTCCAGTGTGCCGTCTTCTGCGTTGCCGCCAGCAGCGATACCTGCATTGTTGACGAGGATGCTGAGACTACCGAACTCGGAGGATGTAGCCGCGACAACTTCTTCCCAGCGTGCTTCGCTGGTGACATCTTGGTGAAAAAAGATAGCCTTTCCGCCGTTACCGTTGATCTCTTTTGCGACGGCTTGAGCGCCTTCTTCGTTGATATCTGTGACCACTACAGATGCGCCTTCACGAGCCATTGTCAGACATTGGGCGCGACCCAATCCAGATGCGCCGCCACTTACGAGTGCAACTTTATTCTCTAATCTAGCCATGCTGTGTTCCTCTTGTTTTTATCAAGTGTGGTTCAGTCAGTTGTGTTGTATTGGGTGTTGCCGGCTATGCCAGTGCAAAACCTTGATAACCGTTTGCAGCGACTTCGTTGCATTTTTCAACGTAGGATGGAAAGCCAATATGGGGCATAAATACCCGAGGTTTACCCGGTACGTTGGCACCCAGGTACCAGGAGTTACAAGACGGGTAGAGGGTGTGGCTTGCCAGTACGTTGACATGTTCTACCCAGGCGTCTTCCGCCTCGTCGGTCGCATTGATGGTTTGTAGATTTGATTCTTTCAGATACTGGATACAATCGGCGATCCAGTTCACATGCTGCTCAATGGAGGGGATCATATTGGTCAGTACCGATGGGCTACCGGGACCTGTGATGGTAAACAGATTGGGGAAGCCCGATGTGCCAAGGCCAAGATAAGTACGTGGCCCAGCAGACCATTTATCCGTTAGGGTTTGGCCACCTTCGCCGCGAATACCTGCTTTAAGCAATGAACCTGTCATGGCGTCAAAGCCGGTTGCAAAAATGATGCAATCTAGCTCGAAAGCATCGCCGTTGGCTTGTAGCCCAGCGGGGGTGATCTCATCGATAGCGCCTTGGCTGATATCTACCAAGGTCACGTTTGGCCGGTTGAAGGTTTGGTAGTAACCGGTATCCACACAAAGCCGTTTGCAGGCAAAGGTTTGTTCTGGGCATAGCGCTTCAGCGGTGGCGGGGTCATTTACGATGCCACGGATTTTTCCGCGAGCAAATTCAGCGATGGTGTCGTTAGATTCTTGATTAAGCATTAAGTCGCCAAAAGAACCGCCGATACTCAGCCCTGCGGTATCCCAGCGTGACTCGTATTCGGCTTCACGTTCTTCGTGGCTAACATCTAGGGCCGATACGCCCATGTTGGTTTTTCGGCCGGAGTCAGCACCAAGGCCTGCAGGCATTTTGCTGTTACGCTCGCGAAATGCTGGGTAGTCGGCTTTGATGGTTTGTTCAGTTTCTTTGTCCATTGGGCCATTGTTGGACGGCACGGTGTAATTGGGTGTGCGCTGAAATACGTACAGGTGTTCAGCTTGTTTGGCAATTTCAGGGATTGCCTGAATAGCAGAAGAACCGGTGCCGATAATGCCAACTCGTTTGCCGCTGAAATCAACCGGCTCATGGGGCCATTGGCCGGTGTGGTAAGTCTGGCCTTTAAAGGATTCAATGCCTTTGAAATCAGGTGTGTTGGTCGATGAAAGGCAACCGGTAGCCATAATGCAGAACTGCGCCGACTGGGTTTTGCCATCACTGGTGGTGATGTTCCAGCTTTTGCTGTCTTCATCATAAACCGAGCTTTCAACTTGAGTATTGAATTGAATATCTTTACGCAGGTCGAAGCGTTCGGCTACATGGTTGGCGTATTCAAGAATATCGGGCTGGGCGGAATAGCGCTCCGGCCAGTGCCACTCTTGCTGCAATTCATCTGAAAACTGATAGGAATATTCGAGGCTATCGATATCGCAACGGGCGCCAGGGTAACGGTTCCAAAACCACGTTCCGCCAACACCGCTACCGGTTTCATACACCTTCACTGATAAACCAAGCCCGCGAAGTTTGTGCAGCATATACATGCCTGCAAAGCCTGCGCCGACGACAATGGCATCGTAGTTATTAATGGGTTTTTGGGCGATAGACATGGCGATAATTCCTTTCGTAGAGAGTAAAACCTGCGCGAATAAGTGCTGGTTGTCGCTATTGGCTGTATTAATCAGTGTTTTTTGTTATGGGTGTAGCGCCGTCGAAGATCTGAAAAAAGAGATTCCTTCGCGGGAAAAATAAGTAGTGTGCAAATTATTATGGGTCGAATCATGCATTATGAAGCGTGATTTTTCAATCCTTGATCGGTGGGTGCAACAGAGTAGGTAGGGGCATAAACCAGCAGGCCGAATGAGTTTTAAACGATTATTGGCAGGCAAAAAAAAGGAGTGATCAAAGACCACTCCTTTTTTATCAGTTTTTGTATCGCTTTTTTATAAGTACGAAATTACATTTTTCGAGCGATGATCTCTTTCATGATTTCGTTGGAGCCACCATAAATGCGCGATACCCGTGCATCGGCGTACTGACGCGCGATTGGGAATTCCCACATGTAGCCGAAACCACCGTGCATTTGTAAGCATTGGTCGATCACTCGGCCTTGTAGCTCTGTAGACCAAAGCTTGAGTTTCGCTGCGGTTACAGGGTCTAACTTCTTCTCAAGGTGCAAGTTAACGCAGTGCTCTAAGAATGCGCGGCCGACGCTGATTTCGGTGTCCATTTCAGCCAATTTAAAACGGTTGTACTGAAGTTCTGCGATAGCGGTGCCGAACACTTTGCGCTCACGGGTATATTCAAGGGTTCGTTTCAGCGCGACTTCTGCGCCAGAAATAGCTCCCATACCGATGGTGAGGCGCTCCTGAGCCAGCTCTTGCATCAAGTAACTGAAGCCTTTGCCTTCTTCGCCAATTAAGTTCTCTTTAGGCACACGCACATCTTGGAAGAATAGCTCTGAAGTGTCCTGCGCCTTCATGCCTATTTTTTCAAGGTTTTGGCCCTTTTCAAAACCAGGGGAGTTGGCTTCCACCAATAACAGGCTGATACCTTTTGCACCGAGGGTTGGGTCGGTTTTACAAACCAGAATCAACAGGTCGCAATGCTGACCATTGGTGATAAAGGTCTTGGAACCGTTCACGATATAGTGGTCGCCGTCGAGGATGGCAGTAGTTTTGATGCTTTGGAGGTCAGAACCAGCACCTGGCTCAGTCATCGCAATAGCGCCAACCATATCGCCATTAGCTAGTTGCGGCAGGTACTTCATGCGCTGCTCTTCATTGATGCTGTGCTTAAGAATATAGGGGGCAACAATATCGGAATGCACACCAAAGCCCAGGCCAGATAGCCCGCGGCGGGATAGTTCTTCAACAGCGATCAGGGTATAAAGAAAGTTAACGCCTGAACCACCGTATTGTTCCGGCAGTGTGTAGCAAAGGAAACCGGCTTGTCCTGCCTTATTCCATATTTCACGTGCCACCTGGCCATCTTTTTCCCACTGAGCGTGGTATGGGACCGCCTCTGTGTCCAAAAACTTGCTAAAGGCTTCTCTGAAAGCAACGTGCTCTTCGTTAAACGCAATGGTCATGGTGTTCTGTCTCCAATAAGCTAAAAGGGTAGGTATCCGTGGATGAATATTCGGAATCGCCGCGCCATTTTGGCATCATTTTTATTAGATTACAGCCGTTGAATGCGCCGTTGTTTATTCAATGATTTAGAAAGGAACCAATAGGCTGTTTTTTATGGCAGATTTGTAAATATCGACTATTTTTTAACCCGAGCCTTTTTGGCATGAGGCGAAGTTGTATTGCTGTACTGTTTGGAGTTGTAAGATTGAATAATAAGACTGAGCCCACTGCCGTAGAGTGGGTATTACAGGGAGATGCCTATGTCGTCTCGAGGGCCGATACCCGTGGCAAAGTGGTTAGTTACTGCTCTATACGACGAGTAGCCTCACTTGAAACGGTTACAGCAATCACACCGATATACGAATAAATGGTCGCAGAAGAGCGGCGTGTCGGCGCAGCAAACGCAACCAATGTTTCAAGGTCGATCTTAGGGCGAGCAATTAAGGAGGCCGGCCATGACAGCTACGGCGCATACGTGCTTAGCCTCTAGCATTCGGGGTTATGCAGCGCTACAAATCACAATAATGGTTTCAACGATTGGTCGTAACTTGCTATTACCTAGCCGGTACCTCCAACCATGTTAAACACTTGGCGTTGGATACTAAAGAAGCTACCGATGTTATCAGCTCAATGGTGGAAGGGTTTCAAAGTGAGACTCGAAAGATGCACGAGGGCTCTAAAAATATGGCGAAAATGGCGGAGCAGATGCGGCACAGTGTTGGTGCCGCGAAGGAGGATTTTGTTGAATTTTCCAAACAATCTGATGTTGCGCTGAGCAGTGTGAATAAAGCAGGCAATACTTGTTTTAGATCGCTCATTAAAGTTGATCATATGATCTACAAACAAAAAGCATATAAATTGTTTTCTTCAGGTCTGGATATTCCAGAAGCGGCGGATGTGCAGGTTGATAGTCACTCTTGCCGTCTTGGTAAATGGTATTTCGATGGAATAGGCAAGCGCCACTTTAGTGAAAAACCATCTTATTTATCATTGCAGAACCCACAGGATAAAGTGCATGCGGCAGCGCATCAATTGATGGAAGAGCTACGTGGTGATTGGCTTTGCAACGAACATGCGAAAGGTAATATATTGTCGTTATATTAAGAGATGGAGTCAGCGAGTGACGACGTGATGAGCGTCATCGATAAATTGGTCGCTGAGAAATAAGGTCAGTTCAAGCTAGCGGCATGAAAGCTATTTCTTGTCGCCGCAGTCTCCACAAATACCGTAAAGGTAGAAGCTGTGGTCGGTGAGCTCATAGCCTGCGCGCGCAGCAATTTCTTCTTGTCGTTGCTCAATGACGGGATCGGTAAACTCTTCGATTTTGCCACATTTGATGCACACGATGTGGTCATGATGGTCGTCATTGTTAAGTTCGAAAACCGAATGACCGCTATCAAAATGGTGCCGAATAACCAAACCAGCACTTTCAAACTGGGTGAGTACGCGGTAAACCGTTGCTAGGCCAATCTCTTCGCCGGCCCCTAATAGGGCTTTGTAGAGGTCTTCTGCGCTCATGTGGCGTTTGCTTGAATCTTCTTCAAGCAATTGAAGAACTTTAAGCCGAGGTAAGGTTACCTTCAGACCGGCGTTGCGAATGCTCTGGTTTGACATTATTATCCTTCGCTGGTATCGAACATCGACATAGGCCGAGGGTTTGAAAGTAGGCAGTTTGGCCGCTTTTGCGATACCAAACAGATAGCTAAATGCTTTTTGAGCTACGCGCAGAGGTTATCATAAGTGCAGTTGGTTGCACGAGAGATGATTTCTGAATACGGCCGTTATCGAACCGTTGCTTTCAGTGTGTTGTCCTAAAATACCGGCCGTTGTACGCAATATTAAATACTAAGAAGTACCGTTATATTATTGAAATCACTTTACCGAGAATGATCCTTTGTTGTCTTCGAAACCAAATACCCGTGGTGCCATAAACCGGCTATGTTCGCTTATGTTGGCGATCAGTTTGTTAGCTGGGTGCTCTATTCCTGGTGTCTACCGGATTGATATCCAGCAGGGTAATCAAATTACTCAAGAGATGGTGGATCAACTTAAACCCGGTATGACCGATAAGCAGGTGCGTTTTATTTTAGGCACACCGCTTATTATTGATAGCTTTCATACGCAGCGTTGGGACTACGTCTATTCCATGGACAAACCTAACGAGCCGGTGCAGAGCAAGCGGTTAAGCGTGTTTTTTGAAGATCAGTTGTTGCACCATTTTGATGCGGATATTCCTGCCGAATAAAAATGAAACCAGTGGGTGCTGATGGGCCGTAGTGTTTAATCAGCGCGTTTACCTTAAGGTTTTACTCAGCGGTTTCAGGCAGCAGCGACATTAAATCGCTACGATGCATTTATGCCTTGGCTTTATCTTCTTTTGCCTTCGCGGCGCGTTTTTTGCGAGTCTCCTTCGGGTCGATCAGTAAAGGTCTGTAGAGCTCTATTCGGTCATTGGGGTTGAGCGTTTGAAGCTTCGGTTTTGACACCATCTTACTGAAAATCCCCATTTTGCAGGACTCGATATCTATTTCGGGGAATTTCTTATCCATACCTGATGCCACAGCAGCATCATAAACGCTGCAATCGGCGGGCACGCTGAGGGTTAAAATAAGCTGTTTGTCCGGCGTTGCGTAGGCCACTTCGATATTAATATGAGCCAGGTTGTTCGCGTCATTGTCATGAATTCCCATAGAGTTTCCTAGCTTGAGCGTTGAGGGAGTTGATTAGATCATCAATGGTGCCTGATAGCATTCGCTTCATCGCTATTTCAGCTAGCCGGCTTGCCAGCGCGAAGCTGATCTCAAACTCTATTTTGCAGGCGCTTACATCTAATGCCTTGATCTCCCATCCGCCTTTGAGGTTTTTAAAAGGGCCGGAGACCAGTGTCATGCGGATATATTTAGGCCGACAAACCTCATTGCGTGTTACAAATGTGACGTTTACGCCAGCTTTGCCGAGCTGTAGCTCGGCCACGACCTCGGTGGGTTGTTCGGAAATAACTTTGGCTGAACTGCAGCCATTCATGTACTCGGGGTATCTTTCGATATCGTAAACAAGGTCATAAATTTGTTCAGCGGAGTACGGCAGCAGAATATTGCGGCTGATTTTAGGCATTCGATAGGTTTCAACAAAAACGGTTTAAAGGCAGTACGCAGCGGTTAACCCGGGGTGTAACCGCTCATTCATTGGTTAGCCAGTGGCAATAAGTGGCTGCGTAATAACAGCCGTACCAAGCTAAGACGCAAATTTGTTATACACGCCCAATACGAAGACCAGTGCTACGGCAGCAGGGGCAATATACCTCAATACAAACCACCACGCAGTTCGAAGCGAAGAATTTTGCATGTCGATCTCTGCGTCAACCACTTCGGGCTTCATTACCCAGCCAACAAATAGCGCAATGAATAGCCCGCCCAATGGCAGCATAATATTTGAGGTTAAGAAATCCAACCCATCAAATACCGTAAACGTATCCATTAGTTTGTATTCTTGCCATATGTTAAACGAGAAAACACTTCCAAGGCCAAGCACCCAGGCGATGCCGCCCAGTAGTAAGGCTGCTTTTTGGCGACCCATTTTAAAACGCTCGATCAACCAACATACGGCTGGCTCGAGTAGCGCAATGGCCGATGTCCATGCGGCCATCGATACCAATATAAAAAATAACGTACCAAAAATGGCACCACCGCTGATGTTTCCAAAGGCTAGCGGCAAGCTTATAAACATAAGCCCGGGCCCGGCACCTGGCTCAATACCGTGGGCAAATACCAGCGGGAAAATAACCAGACCAGCAATTAAAGCGATGGCGGTATCGAGCACAGCAACCAAAGTGATGGTTTTAGCTATGGAGTCTTGCTGCGGCATATATGCGCCGTAAGCCATGATTGAACCCATGCCAAGACTAAGGGTGAAAAATGCATGCCCAAGGGCCACCAGCGCGCTGTTCCAATTTAGCTTGCTAGCATCAAAGGCGAACAAAAACTGAGCGCCTTTTGCAAAATCACCCTCAATGGCTGAGTACACCAGCAAGATTAACAGCAGTAAAACCAACGCAGGCATTAAAAACCTAACCGCCCGTTCGAGGCCGGTTTTTATGCCCTTGCCAACAATATATACCGTGACAATGGTAAACACGCTGTGCCAAAAAATAAGGGTTTTATAATCGCTCAAAAAGCCTTGCTCACCGCTGAAGATGGCGTTGGCGCTAGCGCCAGTGACACCTGCAAACTCGCCGCTAGCTAACTTGGGAATGTAGCCTAGCGCCCAACCTGCAATGACACTGTAATACGATAAAATCAAAATGCCTGCGAGGGTGCCCATCAAGCCAATGATGAGCCAAAACCCAGATGCATTGGAGGCTGCAATCATATCGCGCATGGTTTCTATTGGGCTTTTTCGGCCGCGCCGCCCAAGCATGGTTTCAGCAATCATGATTGGAATGCCAATCGCGAAAATACAGGCAAGGTAAATGAGCACAAAAGCACTGCCGCCGTTCTCGCCGGTGATGTATGGGAACTTCCAAATGTTGCCAAGGCCAATGGCAGAACCAGAAGCTGCGAGTATAAAAGTCCAGCGTTTTGTCCATATGCCGTGAATAGACGATGAAGGGCGTGCGGTATTTTCTGTGCTCATGAACAAAGGTCCGATTGCTGGAGAGCGGGTATTTTCGGGTATTTATCGCCTTGGCTCAAGCTTCTCGAAATTAACCTGCCGATAGAGGTGCGTTTGTTGGTCACACTCTCTTATAATGCGCAGATGAGCAAAAAGAAAAATAAGCCCGGAAGTAACTCCATTGCGCAAAATAAAAAGGCGCGGCATGACTATAAAATCGAGCAGCGTTTTGAAGCCGGTGTTGTGCTTGAAGGTTGGGAAGTAAAAAGCCTGCGTGAAGGTGCTGTACAGCTGACTGACAGTTTTGTGTTTTTTAAAAATGGCGAAGCATTTTTACTGGGTGCGCGTATCAGTCCGCTGCTTTCGGCATCGAGCCATATGGTGGCGGATGCTTCTCGCATGCGAAAGTTACTGCTAAATAAACGTGAACTGGCGCGGTTGTTTGCTGCAGTGAACCAAAAGGGCTTCACGTGCGTTGCACTGGCGCTGTATTGGAAAGGTAATCACATAAAATGTGAAATTGCGCTAGCCAAGGGCAAAAAGGAATATGACAAACGCGCTACCGAGAAAGAGCGTGATTGGAGCCGAGAGAAGCAAAGAATCGCGCGGGATCGTTAAAATACACCGTAGCTAAAGAGTAGCGTTGAGCTGGCCTCAGCGCTTAGATTAGTCGGTGGAGTCAGTGAAAATTTTAGGATACTTCGATGTATTAATAGCTTCGAGTATCTGTTTCTTATGGATGGGTTTGGTCAGGCAGCATTCAGCTCCGGCTTCAATAATGGCATCGGTTTCAGACGGTTCACTGTACCCTGTCATCGCAATAATACGCGTGTACTGCGTGCTTGGATCAAGCTTGGTGGACTTGCATATTTGAATGCCGCTGAGGGTTGGCATGCGTATGTCTAGCAAGACAATGTGCGGTTCAAATAAAAATAATTCTTTACCTGCGGCAAAGCCATCAGCGGCTTTTTTGGGCACTATGGACGGGGATAAACTGCTCAGCATATCGAATAAATAATTCGAGAACTCTCGGTCATCATCGACAATCAAAATGCGCAAAGTTGCTTTAATGTTGCTGATTTGTGAAGAGATACGGCTCGCAAATTTCATTACGTCATCTTTCCTAAACCGCCTATGACCACCGTGAGTAGTCGTGGAAGGTAAATCGCCTTTTTGAGCCCATTGCCTAATCGTGATTGGAGAAACGCCAAGTACATCTGCTGCTTCTTTAGGGGTTAGATAAGTCTTCGTTGTCATCATGCCTCCCATCGCCGTGCGTTAATATCGGTTTAATCGGTTTAATCGGTTTAATCGTTTTTAGCCAAGTGTAGCTATAAATTAGAAAACCACAAAATTAAATAGAGCGATCATTTACAACTGATTGGTAGCGAACGCGCAGCCATAGAATACGCTTGGCATAGTGCATCATCGGCGTGGCAATTGAGTGGTAGCATCGTGAAACATGTTCGCGTAGACTCGCGGATATCAGGTAACTGTGATGCTGAATGCTTCAGCGGTAGTATCTTTAGGGGTATGAATAGTTACTTGATGAATTTGGGGGCGAAACGGCTTCGACGTCGATCTCAAACCCTGCGGTGCATGTCGAGAGGGTAGTGACTCTCGTAAAACAATCGCTGTAACTTTTTTTAGTTGCCAACGACGATAGCTACGCTCTAGCAGCTTAGGCTTGCTAGCTCCTGACCAGATCTGTGCTTGTGCATCTGGACCCAGGAGTCGACTCTCACAAGACCGCAGTGATGCTCTTTTTGGTAGTTATCACTGTTAAAACTTTACCGGAATCGCTTTAGGTAGCCCTGACTGTCGGGACGCTTAAGGTTAAATTAAAGACAGCCTAAACATGTAGATCCGAAGGTCGCGAATTGGCGGACGGGGGTTCAACTCCCCCCGCCTCCACCATATGCTTGTCCAATACCATCCTCTAAAGAACCCCGATCCCTTTGATAATAAGGGGTTCGGCTTGTTCTTTGTCCATAGATGTCCATAGATGTCCATTACTGTCCATTACTGTACGCTGACATACCGCCAAATGTGGCGGTATAAGTGGCGGTACTAATCGTTGTTCAATAAAAAATACCGCCAAACAGTTATCTGCACCTAACTTGAGACTATAAATACAGTGCTAACGGCGATTACGGTCAAACAAGCAGCACCCAAAAATAAACCCTACAAGCTGACCGATGAAAAAGGGCTATATCTCTACATCACCCCCAAGGGTCAAAAATATTGGCGCTTCAACTATCGCTTTGCCGGTAAACGTAAAACATTGGCGCTGGGGGTGTTCCCCGAAGCAAGAACCCAACACGCCGAAGCCCGCAAACAGATTAAGAACGATATAGACCCCTCCGACGTTCGGCGCGCTGCAAAGCTCTCTATGGCTCAATCCAAAGAAAACAGTTTTAAGGCCATCGCGTTGGAGTGGTTCGAGAAAGAGAAACCCCGCTGGTCAGCCAGCCACATTGAACGGGTTGATCGTATGCTCACTAAAGAGCTATTCCCCCATATAGGCCATCGAGTGATTGGTGAAGTCACCACCCCCGATCTGCTGGCTTGTTTGCGTAGAGTAGAGAGCCGTGGCGCTATTGAGACAGCCCACAGAGTGAAACAGGTATTAGGGCAAGTGTTCCGCTATGCCGTAGCCACAGGGAAGGCAGGGCGCGATCCTAGCACTGACCTGAAAGGCGCGCTCAAAACACCCAGCAAAGGTCACATGGCCGCCATCACCGAGCCAAAAGAGGTGGGGTTACTGCTACTAGCTTTGGATGATTACCAGGGTACTCCCGAAGTGGCCACAGCCCTCAAACTGGCACCACTGTTATTTTGCCGCCCTGGTGAACTACGAGCTATGGAGTGGAGTGAAATCAAATTTGAGAAGCAAGAATGGCATATACTCGGCCAAAAGATGAAAACCAAGCAGGATCACATTATTCCACTATGCAAACAGGCCATGAAAGCGCTTGAGAGCCTGCTACAGCTAACCGGCCATCGGCAATATGCATTTCCCAGCGCGCGAAGCCCTAAACGCCCCATGAGCAATAACGCGGTGTTATCCGCAATGAGGCGACTAGGCATACCCAAAGAGCAAATGAGTGGTCACGGTTTCAGGGCAATGGCCCCTTTAATCATAAGGGGTTGGGTTTTTTTGCCCGTAGATATCCATTGCTGTGCACTGACATACTGTCACCACTCCCATTTGAGGCGGTGTGTGCAGTGTTAACGTTAATTCAGGTCAAACAAGCTGAGCTAAAAAAAGCTTATAAATTGACTGATGAGAAAAGGTTATATCTTTACGTTACCGTTAAGGGGCAAAAGTACTGGCGCTTTGATTATTGTTTCGCGGGTAAACGTAAAACCTTGGCGCATGCACGAACCATGCATGAGGAAGCTAGCAAACAGAATAGGCCATGGGTTAAACCCAGCTCGCTAAGGCGCAATTTGGCGGAAATAGCTTCGAAGCTATAGCGTTGGAATGGTCCGAGACAGAAAAACTCCACTGGTCAGATAGAGCGCCCGCGTGAAAGCGCCAGCATCTGCCTTAGGTGGGTTAATGGGTGATCGCCTTCGGTGCGCCACTGATTGATTTGGTCTTGGAGTTTGAGCCAATCCTTTCGAGAAGTGGGTGTTTTGTCGAGTACTCCATGTTGTTGCAAGGCTTTATCCACATCACTGGTTAATAAGAAGGAATCAACACCTGACCGCCGCAACCAGTATTGCGCAGTTTTAGCGCGAACCCGGACGCCTTGTCTTTGGATTGATAGAACCTGCTCGGAGTAATTTTCTGGGGTGATTTGCGCAACGAAATTACCGACTGAGCCATGCTGTTGGTTAATTTCAGATAGCTATACCGCGTTTGATGGGATAGATCTCACTTTCGCCCAGTTCTTGATAATCGTGCCAGACATCATCTGGCTTTCTAGTTGTTCTTCACTGAGCATTTGGCAATGGTCTAGGTTGAATTCGCCGAAGGCCGCTTCAAAGCTTTGCCATTTGTTTTCGATAATGCTCCACCGGAACCCAAGCTGGAAAATTATTTTGGTCAAGGCCGAAAGGTATCGATCATCAGTCATCTCACGAAGTTGGGAGGCACTTTTGGGCGAGGTTAGTTTTTCGCGTAATTGCGCTACGCAGCCCTGATGCAGTGCAGCTTGTGCTTCTACTTCTTCAAAAAGAATCATCTTTAATGTGCCTAATTTATAAGGGAGGCTTCTAACAGTATTTATTCGAATATTGGGATGCGCGAAGTTGCTGTACTATTTTGTTGGAATCTAGCTTGTTGGAGCCTAAGAATGTTTGGGTTAGAGCCTAGCGAGGAAGGAGTTTTGCTCGAAACCAATGGTTGCGTATATAGGGCAGCGCATTTCTGGTTTTGGTCTACACTTATCCGAGGGCTGATTTTTAAGCCTGTGAGCCTTGGGTATTAAGAGGCAGCAACGTTTAAATATATAAAAAAATTCGATAGTTATTAGCCGTTCTGGCCTAGTCACTAGGTGTTTATTGGGAGTTTGACGTATTAATACTGGCGTGTCTTCATACCAGAAAACAGCAAAAACCTATGTTCTGATCGCATCGACTTTTGTTGTTGTGGCGCTTTCGTGTGTCGTCGGGGTTCTGTACACCGGCTACCACATAGCGGGTAACGTGGTAGCGGTAAGTGAGCTTGCCACTCAGCCAGATTTTTGGAGTTATGCCAAACAACATTGGACGATGGATATCGGTACAGGGCTGATATTAGCCTGCATATTTTACTTCGTCGGATACTCTCTTTTTTACGTATTGCTCCATCGTCACCTGATCGCAATCGCACGATTTATGGACACTAACACCCTAAGCGACGAGCTTAAATTGCTTGAGCTTAAATCGAGCCGATTTACCGTAGTGCCTGACGAATTTGAGTTCCTACAAAAAAGCATCAACAAAATGTTGATGACGATAGCGAGTAACTACAAAAACTTAAAGTTGTATGCCGACGAGATAAAACACTCGGAAATTGAGCATCAACGCATTCTTGAAAACCTCCAAGATACCTATTATCAGGTAGATGCTTCTGGGTTGTTTAAGCACGTATCTTCTTCTGCAGAGCAGCTTTTGGGGTACAAGCCAAATGAGTTGGTAGGTTCGGTGTCGCTCTCTGACCTATATGCAAACCCCAATGAACGCGAGCAATTCTTGGCTGAGCTACTTGAAAACAACGGTCGGATATCTAAATACAGCACTCAGCTTGTTCACAAAGATGGCAGTTACATTGATGTTGAAACCAGTGCGCAAACCATTGTTGATGAAGTGCATGGAATCATTGGTGTTGAAGGCATCACCCGCGACGTTTCAGAACAAAAATATGCTTCTGAGCGGCTATTTAAAGAAAAAGAACTCGCACAAGTCACCTTAAAGTCTATTGCTGATGCGGTGATTACTACCGATGAATCTGGCTATGTGACATTTATGAACCCGGTTGCAGAAATGCTGACAGACTGTGCAAACGAGTCTGATATTGGCCGTAATATTTCTGAGCTGTTTCATATCGTCGAAGAATCCAGTCGTTTCGTACAGAGCAATCCAGTTACCAAATCGTTAAAGGAAAATACCGTTATTCGCCTGCTCGGGGATAACTTACTGGTTAACCGGAACAGCAATGAGTTTTTTGTAGAAATGACCGTGTCGCCTTTGGTCAGTTCGAGCGGAGAAATATTTGGCACCGTTGTGGTTTTTAGAGATGTCTCTGAAAGCCGCGAGGTTGACCGAAAAATCCAGTGGCAAGCGCGGCATGATCCGCTAACTGGACTCTTCAACCGTAACGAATTGCAAAAACGTTTGGCAGATTGTATCCACAATATGTCGGGTAAAAACAGCTCGACCTTCCTGTATATGGACTTGGATCGTTTCAAAATAGTAAACGATACCTGCGGGCACGTAGCCGGCGATAGCTTGCTGAGACAACTGAGTTTTTTGCTGAAAAAACAGATTCGCAGTAACGACGTTCTAGCCCGTGTGGGCGGCGATGAATTTGGCTTGTTGTTATCGAGTTGCCCCCTTGACCAAGCTGTGCACATTGCCGAAAACATACGAGAATCTATTCGTGATTTCCGTTTTTCTTGGAATGAAAAAATCTTTGAAACCGGTGTCAGCATAGGCCTTGTGACCATAGATCAGCGAGTACACAGCGTGACCGATGTCCTCTCAATGGCAGATTTAGCCTGTTATACCTCTAAAAACAAAGGTCGTAACCGCATCCACATCTACAAAATGGATGACCACGAACAAGCGCAACACCAACAAGAAGTGCATTGGATTGGCGAGATCAACAGCGCCTTCGAAGAAGACCGCTTCCTGCTGTACTACCAGCCGCTTCATCCGTTGGTTCAAGGCCATAATGAAACCGTATACAACGAACTAGCGCTGCGTATGATTAGCAACACTGGCGAGCTCATTTCGCCTTCCAGCTTTTTGCCCGCTGCCGAACGTTATAACTTAATGACCCGCATCGACCACTGGGTTTTTTCAAAGACCCTTGAGTTTATTGTCTCGTATTCAAGAGGCCGCGGCATATTCGCGGTTAATATTTCGGCCGGTTCTATGAGCGATGAAGACTTCCACAGCTTTATAACCGCTGAGTTGAAACGTCTTGATATAAACCCCGCTCAAATTTGTTTCGAGATCAGTGAGTCTGCAGCAATCACTCATCTTTCTCACGCTAACTACTTTATTAATTACGTTAAAGATTTGGGTTGTCGGTTTGGTATCGACGGTTTTGGAAGCGGATTATCATCCATGATCCACCTCAAAAACCTACCAGTGGACTATCTGAAAATTGACGGAAACATCATCAAAGATGTTATCACCGATCAAATCGATTGCTTGATGGTCGAATCGATCAACAACATGGCGCATAAAATGGGACTCAAAACCGTGGCCGAGCATGTTGAATCACGAGAAGTGTACGAAAAAGTAAAAGCCATGGGCATTGATTACGGACAAGGTTTTTACTTTGACCAGCCCAAACCATTGGTAAGTGATTCCGTCGTTAAGATTTTCGAATAGTCACAATGCGGTAGAGCACACGGCGTTGCTCACTTTACAGCCTGTTCAGGCTGCAGATAATTTTTGATATTTCCACCTCAATATGTTCCTATTCGTCTCCACGTTTGAGTGATAGCGTGTTGTTCAAACTTACAGAATATGATTGTTTTCAACGGCATCCCCCCCAAAATTTATAAAATAATATAAAGAGGTAAGACAATGAAAGCGGCAGTTTTAAGAGAAGTTGGAAAACCACTTCAAATTGAAGACGTTCAAATCTCCAAACCGAAGGCGCGTGAAGTATTAGTACGTACCGTGGCTGCTGGCGTTTGCCACAGTGACGTGCATTTTGCTAATGGTTCATACCCGTACCCGTTACCCGCTGTAATGGGCCATGAGTCTGCCGGTATTGTTGAGATGGTGGGTTCTGATGTAACCCGCGTTAAGCCAGGCGATCACGTGATTACTTGTTTGTCAGCGTTTTGCGGCCATTGTGAACATTGCCTCACCGGTCACATGGCTCGTTGCGACAGCGATGAAGTTCAGCGTAAAGCAGACGAAGAGTTCCGTCTGACTTCTGCTGGCAACCCTATGTTTCAGTTTTTAAACCTTTCATCTTTCGCTGAGCAAATGTTGATACACGAACACGCTTTGGTGAAAGTACGTGACGATATGCCTCTTGATCGTGCGGCACTGATCGGTTGTGGCGTAACAACCGGTGTTGGCGCAGTCATTAACACCGCAAAAGTTGAGCCGGGTTCAACGGTTGTGATCATCGGTTGTGGCGGTGTTGGACTATCAGCAATTAACGGCGCTGCTATTGCTGGTGCTGGGCGTATTATCGCTGTTGATATGCACCCTTCAAAATTAGAACTAGCGAAAGTTTTTGGCGCAACGGATGTTGTGAATGCGGGTGAAGTTGATCCGGTTGAAGCCGTGGTTGATATGACCAATGGTGGCGTGCATTACTCTTTCGAAGCGATTGGCATGAAAGTAACCGCTGAGCAAGCATTCAAAATGTTGCGCAGTGGTGGTGTTGCTACCATTATCGGAATGATTCCGGTAGGCACTAATATTGAAATTCACGGTGCTGATTTACTGGCTGAGCGTTCAATTCAAGGTTCAATCATGGGTTCTAACCGTTTCCCAGTGGATATGCCTCGTTTTGTTGAATTCTATATGCAGGGCAAACTGCATCTTGATGAGTTGATCTCTAGCCACATTAAACTTGAAGATGTAAACACAGCGATGAAAACCCTCGAGTCCGGAAAATTGGCCCGTGAAATCATCATGTTTGATTAAGTGATTTCGACTCAATAGCTTCGGCTAAGTAGTTGAACACTGAGCTGTTTTAAGAAAAGCCCTCAACAAGTTAATTGTTGGGGGCTTTTTTGTTTCCAGTAACCGTAAGTACAAAGAGAATCTAAAATGCCAGAAAGCAGTGATCTATTATTCAAACCGTTTGTGAGTGAAAAACTACAACTGCCAAACCGAATTGTAATGGCACCTATGACACGTAGCTTTTCTCCTGAAGGCATCCCCGGCGAAGATGTTGCCGCGTACTACCGTAAAAGAGCAGAAGCAGACGTCGGGCTTATTATTACCGAAGGCACTACGGTCGATTACGATGCCTCTACCAACGACGCAAGTGTTCCAGAGTTTGTGAGCGAGCAAGCGATAGCAGGATGGAAGAAGGTCGTCGAAGAAGTGCATGCAGCAGGCGGGAAAATTGCACCCCAGCTATGGCACATGGGTATGGCGCGGCGCCAAGGTACAGGCCCAAAGCCGGATGTTCCATCGGTGGGACCATCGGGTTTGGCGATGCCAGGCAAGCAAGTCAACGAGCCGATGAGCGTTACGCAAATTGAAGAAGTGATCGCCAAATTTGCAACCGCCGCCGAGAAAGCCAAACAGATTGGTTTTGATGCGATAGAAATTCATGGTGCTCACGGCTATTTAGTCGACCAGTTTTTCTGGGAAGGCACCAATCAACGTGATGATGACTACGGCGGCTCGTTAGTAAAACGAACTCGCTTTGCGGTAGAAATTGTAAAAGCAATCCGAGCAAAAGTAGGCGAGAATTTTCCGATCATCTTCCGTTTTTCGCAGTGGAAACTACAAGATTACGACGCCAAGTTAGCCGGCACATCAGAGCAGCTTGAGGAGTTTTTAGCACCGCTGGTTGAGGCAGGCGTTGATATTTTTCACGCAAGTACGCGCCGCTACTGGTTGCCGGAGTTTGACGGCTCGCCAATGAACTTAGCCGGTTGGACTCAAAAGCTCAGTGGCAAACCAACCATTACCGTTGGCTGTGTGGGGCTTGACGATGAGTTTATAAAATCATTCGCAGGGCTGGGCGCAGAAGCAACCAATATTGATCCGTTACTGGAGCAAGTTGAGCGCGGCGACTATGAGCTAGTGGGCGTTGGGCGGGCATTGTTGTCTGACCCAGACTGGGTCGTTAAAGTGCGCGAAGGCCGCTTTGAAGACATGACTCCTTTCACAAAAAAGTTTTTAGAAACGTTAACCTAGCGTGCAGGCTTGATTAAGAAGTAACGGCTTGTACCCGATAAGCCGTTACCTTTACTGATTAGCCTT
>JAESUM010000069.1 GCA_016763075.1 Pseudomonadales bacterium | reverse complement strand
CATAACTGCCTAACCCACCACTTATGGTGTGATTTAAGTGACCAAATACATGGTTTTTTGGCGGGTATATTCCTCGCTGACTTAATCAGTCAGCGCGAAGTTCAAGAAGTAGCGCGCCGACAAACGGAAATGACAAGCGGGTCTGGTGAAATCGAAACACTTCGTTTCGACGATATTACCGGCTCGACGCCCCAATTACAGTCGTTATAGCCGCTGACCTAGCGGGCTTTTAACTGGAGTAGAAAACATGCAGTTACCTATTTATTTTGACTATTCAGCCACCACGCCAGTTGACCCTCGGGTCGCAAAACTGATGGGTGAATGCCTGACGTTGGATGGCCAGTTTGGTAACCCTGCGTCACGCTCGCACCGTTTTGGTTGGCAGGCGGATCAGCTTATCGAATCGGCTCGTCGGCATGTTGCTGATCTCGTGAATTGCGATCCTCGAGAAATCGTTTGGACCTCTGGTGCTACCGAATCAGATAATTTGGCTATAAAAGGTGTTGCTCACTTTTATAAAAAACGTGGCAAGCACATCATTACCTCAAAAATTGAGCATAAAGCCGTGTTAGACAGTTGTCGGCAGCTTGAGGCAGAAGGGTACGAACTAACGTATCTTGACCCGCAAGAAAACGGCCTGATTTCACCGGAATCTGTTGCTGGCGCGATTCGTGAAGACACCGTGCTGGTGTCTATCATGCACGTTAACAATGAAGTGGGCACTATCAACGATATCACTGCAATTGGTGAAATCACTCGTGCGAAAAAAATCTTGTTCCATGTTGATGCAGCGCAAAGCGCCGGAAAGGTTGAAATCGACCTTGAGAATATGAAAGTGGATTTGATGTCTTTCTCTGCTCATAAAATATATGGGCCAAAGGGTGTAGGTGCGCTTTTTGTGCGCCGTAAGCCACGCGTCAGAATTGAAGCTCAGATGCATGGCGGCGGGCACGAACGTGGTATGCGTTCAGGTACATTGGCGACGCATCAAATCGCTGGTATGGGAGAAGCCTTCCGTATCGCTGGCGAAGAAATGCAAGCCGATAACGCCAAACTCGCCTCTCTTAGAGATCAGTTTTGGGCAGGTATTGCCGATATCGAAGAGGTATACCTCAACGGTGATGCTGATCAACGCGTACCGGGCAATATGAACGTTAGTTTTAATTTTGTCGAAGGCGAATCTTTAATGATGTCTTTGAAAGATTTAGCCGTTTCATCAGGCTCGGCCTGTACTTCTGCAAGTCTTGAGCCCTCTTATGTATTACGTGCATTAGGGCTTAATGACGAAATGGCGCACAGCTCAATTCGCTTTACGATGGGACGTTTTACCACCGAAGAGGAAATTGATTTTGCGATCGGGCAAGTTCGTGAAGCAGTGACTAAATTACGAGAGCTATCGCCATTATGGGATATGTTTAAAGACGGTGTTGATCTCGATAAAGTCGAGTGGGCATCGCACTAAAGGTTTGAGCTGACGACTAAAACCGGAAGAATACAAGCAGCAAGCAGATTGTAATACGGACAAAGCGAACAGGTACACTGAGCACCAGTGTATGGGTACTTACTACCAAACTACGGTTTAACATTAGGCCTCAAATAGGTCGGAGAAAATACCATGGCATACAGTGATAAAGTAATCGATCATTACGAAAACCCTAGAAATGTCGGAAAAATGGACGTTGAAGATAAAAACGTCGGCACGGGTATGGTTGGTGCGCCGGCATGTGGTGATGTAATGCGTCTGCAAATCAAAGTAAATGACAACGGTATTATCGAAGATGCGAAGTTTAAAACCTACGGTTGTGGGTCAGCAATCGCATCAAGCTCGCTCTTAACTGAATGGGTTAAAGGTCGGTCTTTAGAAGAAGCTGCACAGATCAAAAATACTGAAATCGCAGAAGAGTTGGCTTTGCCTCCGGTTAAAGTTCACTGTTCAGTGTTAGCAGAAGATGCCATTAAAGCGGCCATTAATGATCTGCGCTCTAAAAACGAAAGCTAATCGTTTTTCAGTGTATTCGTGTTTTATGTTTTTAACGATGAGTAGTATTTAGCCATGCAAATCTCAGTGACTGAATCCGCCGCGCGTCATATCGGCAGCCAACTCCAAAAACGCGGTAGCGGGTTTGGTATTCGTGTTGGGGTGCGTACCTCTGGTTGCTCTGGCCACGCTTACGTACTTGAGTTTGTCGATGGTTCAGAGCAAGAAGATCGTGTTTTTGAAGAGTTTGGTGTGAAAGTCGTCATTGATCCAAAAAGTTTGGTTTATCTTGACGGAACTCAGCTAGATTTTGTGAAAGAAGGGCTCAACGAAGGGTTTCAGTTTAACAACCCAAACGTTAAAGATGAGTGCGGTTGCGGCGAAAGCTTTACCGTATAGCGCTTTTTCTTAGTCGGTCGGCTGCTTGTACAAATTAAGTGTTACGTAAGGCCGGCCGTGCCAGTGTTGGTTTGCTCGGAAACTCGCAAGCATTCGGTTGATCCGATCTTTTCAATTCAGGTGAAATAGTGAACCTTCCCGATAACTACTTTGAGCTTTTTGGGCTGGCCCCTGAGTTTGGGCTGGATCAGTCTAAGTTACTATCCCAGTACCGAACGTTACAAAAAGCGCTACACCCTGATCGCTTTACTCAAGCAGATGACCACCAAAAACTTATTTCAGTACAAAATACTGCGTTAGTCAACGAAGCTTACCAAACGCTTAAAGCGGATACTTCTCGTGCTGAATATCTGCTATTTCAAGCAGGTACCGTAGTACCCAAAGATACCACCATTCAAGAGCCTGAATTTCTGATAAGCCAAATGGAGCTTCGGGAAAGCATGATGGATGTTGAAGGTAGTGATTCTCCGGAAGATCAACTTGATCAACTTCGCGAAGAAGTCGAAGGCTCTAGCGGTAAAATTAAGCAAGAGTTCATTGGGCATTGGGAGAAAGGCTGCGAAGCAGAATTGAATCAAGCGGTACTATGCGTTCAAAAGCTTAAATTTTACGATAAATTGGCAATTGAACTCGACCACCTCGAAGAACAATTATTTGATTAGGAACGTATTGGTATTGGTTAACGCTGATTTCAAACAGTATTTTTAATGGCTTTACTACAAATATCAGAACCTGGGCAATCGGTTGAACACCTTTACCGCACAGCGGTAGGTATCGACCTTGGCACTACGCATTCGTTAGTTGCTGTGGTTGTCGATGGAACCCCTAAAACATTAGCTAACCACACGGGTAGCCATTTGTTGCCGTCGGTTGTACACGTTGGTTCAGACGGTACATTTGAAGTGGGTGTTGAGGCGCAACAAAAATTGACGTCGGACCCACTCAACACCATCGCATCCGTGAAACGGTTATTGGGCAAGAATATAGCTGAAATCCAGCAGTACTCTACACCATTTGAATTGAGCAGCAGTAAAGGTGGCTCGCCACTTATTCGTACCAACTCTGGCGACAAAAGCCCGGTTGAAATTTCGGCTCAAATACTCAAGCAACTAAATACACTGGCGGAAAATAGCTTAGGCGAGAAAGTAGAAGGTGCGGTAATAACCGTTCCAGCTTACTTTGACGATGCCCAGCGCCAAGCCACAAAAGATGCGGCTAAAGTAGCGGGGATTCCACTGCTTCGATTACTCAATGAGCCAACCGCAGCTGCAGTAGCCTATGGCTTAGATCAAGCAGCCGAAGGCGTTATTGCCGTATATGACCTTGGCGGTGGCACCTTTGATATTTCGATATTAAGCCTAGAAAAAGGTGTGTTTCAAGTGCTTTCCACCGGTGGTGATTCAGCCCTGGGTGGTGATGATTTTGATCAAGCATTGAGTCAGTGGATATTAGAGCAAAGCGCATACGAGGCACCGTTATCTGCCCAACAAACCAACGTCTTATTGCAGTTGTGCCGAAGCAGCAAAGAGCAGTTGAGTAGTCAAACAGAGGTGAATATTGATTTAGATATCGAATCTTTGAAATGGAGTGGAACACTCACGCGACAACAGTTTGATCAATTGACGGCGCCGCTGGTTAAGCAAACTCTGCGCGCAACCCGAAAAGCAGTGCGCGATGCTGGAATGAGTACTGAGCAAATTCAAGACGTTGTACTAGTAGGTGGGTCTACTAGAATGCTGGCTGTTCGCGAAGCCGTAGAGCAGTTTTTTGGCCAAGCGCCAAAACAAGGCATTGATCCTGATCGAGTGGTCGCGCTAGGCGCTGCCATTCAAGCAGACACCTTAATTGGTAATCGCTCTGGCGACGAAATGCTGTTGCTAGATGTTAACCCTTTGTCCTTAGGTATCGAGATAATGGGTGGTATGGTTGAAAAAATTGTGCCGCGTAACACCACTATTCCTATTAGTCGCGCACAAGAGTTTACGACCTACAAAGATGGCCAAACAGCCATGGCCATTCATGTGTTGCAAGGCGAGCGTGAACTGGTAAATGATTGTCGCTCGTTGGCACGGTTTGAACTACGTGGTATTCCACCCATGACGGCGGGCGCAGCCAAAATACAAGTTAGTTTTAAAGTCGATGCAGATGGTCTGTTAAGCGTGTCCGCGCGTGAAACCAGTACATCTGTAGAGAGCTCGGTAGAAGTTAAGCCATCGTATGGGCTTAGCGAGAATGAAATAACCGGTATGCTGCAAGATTCATTTGCCCATGCTGAAGCTGACAAAGTCGCTCGCTCTCTTCGGGAAGTAGAGGTAGAAGCAGCGGGATTGTTAGAAACATTGGAAGTAGCACTAAAGGCTGATGCTGAGGCATTGCTAGATGCTACTGAATTACAAAAAATAGCCGATGCAGTGGATGCGCTTAAGCAAGCCTTGAAGGCTCAAGATGCTAAGCAAATTACCAGTGCAATGGAGTTTTTAAATCATCAAAGTGCTGGCTTTGCGCAAAAACGAATGGATCACTCTATCCGTGATGCTTTGGCCGGGCGCGAACTTGGTGAAATCGAGAATAACTGATGCCTAAAGTAGTATTTTTACCCCATGAAACGCATTGCCCTGATGGCGTTGTGATTGACGTCAACCCTGGCGACAACTTAATCGAAGTTGCGATGGCCCAAGGGATTGATATCGAGCATGCCTGCGAAATGTCATGTGCTTGTACCACTTGTCATATTGTAGTGCGTGAAGGCTTTGATTCGCTCGGTGAAGCCGACGAGCTAGAGGAAGATATGCTCGATAAGGCGTGGGGGCTAGAGCCTGAATCTCGTCTTTCTTGTCAGATAGAAGTCGGTAGTGAAGATTTGGTAGTAGAGATACCC
Source organism: Pseudomonadales bacterium (assembly GCA_016763075.1). Classification (GTDB taxonomy): domain Bacteria; phylum Pseudomonadota; class Gammaproteobacteria; order Pseudomonadales; family JAHRWD01; genus JAHRWD01. The sequence goes on along the minus strand of JAESUM010000069.1, from coordinate 10,536 downwards.
AAATACACTATTAACATCGTTTCTGAATCCCACTAAGCGGAGCATGACCAATGAAATGGGCTGATATTCACGACATCGCCATTGAGCTTTCAGAGCTTAAACCAGAAATAGACCCACTGACCGTTCGGTTTACCGATCTGTGGCAATGGGTCTTGGATCTGGAAGAGTTTGATGATGAACGTGATCGATGTAACGAAAAAATTCTTGAGGCTATTCAAGCCGCATGGATCGAAGAGCTCGACTAATCTGTAGGTATTGCAGTTTCATGGTGCTGTTTGGGTGTTCTACCGGCAATAATCATTAGATTTACGCTAAAAACATGTTTTTGAAATATTCATGTAGATGAAATCTGCGTATAATTCCTCGGTTATTATTTTCGAATACTTATCCTTTTAGGAGCACTAACGAATGGCTATACAGCGTACCTTTTCAATCGTAAAACCCGATGCAGTAGCGAAGAACGTAATCGGTGAGATTTACAGTCGTTTTGAGAAGGCCGGCCTCAAAATCGTCGCTTCAAAAATGCTTCACCTTGACGATGCAAAAGCCGGTGGTTTCTACGCCGAGCACAAAGAGCGCCCGTTCTACAAAGATTTGGTTGGCTTCATGACTTCTGGCCCTGTCATGGTCCAAGTACTTGAAGGCGAAAATGCAATCGCATTGAACCGTGACCTAATGGGCGCAACCAACCCTAAAGAAGCAGATGCCGGCACTATTCGTGCTGATTTTGCAGAATCAATCGACGCTAATGCGGTTCATGGTTCAGATTCTGAAACCTCTGCGGCGCGTGAAATCAGTTATTTCTTCAGCGACGACGAAATCTGCCCACGTTAAGTCGGAACCCTTTAATGTCTAGCAGCACCTCAAACACTCCAACAACCGACATGGATACAACGACTTCGGCGCAACCGTCGAAGTCGCGTATCAACTTGCTTGGTATGTCTCAAGACAAACTCGGTGAGTTTTTCAAAGAGCTTGGAGAGAAGCCTTTTCGCGTCCAACAGGTGATGAAATGGATTCATCACGAAGGCGTACAAAATTTTGACGAGATGACCAATCTCAGCAAAGTGCTACGCGCAAAATTGAATGAGTGTGCTGAAGTACGTGAGCCAGAGGTCACCCTCGAGAAAATCTCGAAAGACGGCACCCGGAAATGGCTAGTAAAGGTAGAAAACGGTAGCTGCGTTGAAACTGTGTTTATTCCACAGGGTAAGCGCGGCACCTTATGTATTTCATCTCAAGTCGGTTGCGCGCTAGATTGCTCGTTTTGCTCAACCGGTAAGCAGGGGTTTTCTGCTAATTTAAGTACCGCCGAAATTGTTGGCCAGGTACGAATGGCGATCCGTTCTCTTAAAGAAACAGAGCCTGAACGCCAGCGCGCGGTCTCGAATGTTGTTTTTATGGGCATGGGTGAACCACTACTTAATTTTGATAATGTAGTCGATGCTGTTTCGTTGATTATGGATGACTTAGGGTATGGGATCTCTAAACGTCGAGTGACCGTAAGCACAGCTGGAGTGGTGCCAGCACTGTATAAGTTAGCCGAAGTATCGGATGTCTCATTGGCCGTATCGCTGCACGCACCCACCGACGAACTGCGTAACGAACTTGTACCGATTAACCGCAAATACCCTATCGAACAATTGATGGAAGCCTGCCAGCATTATTTGGCAGGACTGGGCGAGCACCGCGCCATCACCATCGAATATACCCTGATGGATGGAATTAACGATAAGCCCGAACATGCATGCCAACTTGCAGAGTTATTGAAAGATCTGGAATGTAAAATCAACCTGATTCCGTTTAATCCATTCCCTGGTAGTGGATACAAAACAGTTACTGATGAAAACCTCGAAACGTTCCAGCGCATTTTATATAAAAAGGGCTGCCGAATTATGGTTCGAACCACCCGTGGCGAAGATATTGATGCCGCGTGTGGGCAGTTGGTTGGGAAATTTAATGACCGTACCGGGCGAAGCGCTCGTCACCAACGGCGTCTTGAAGCTAATAAAATAAACGTTTTACCATTGAAGCATGAAGCTCCAAATAGCCCAGTTCATAGCAGTGAGCGGCCCTCATGATGTATCTACGAACAACAGCCAAAAAGCTTACGCTTGTGATGGTGCTGGCGCTACTCGGTGGTTGTGTCACCACGGAAGAGCGTTTGTACAGTGTAGAAACATCCGACGAACAGGCCGTGCAAACGTATGTGAATCTTGCACTCAGCTATATGTCCAATAACCAGACAGAGGCTGCAAAAAGACCCCTACGGTTAGCAAAAGAGATCGATCCAGAGTCACCGCTGATATACGGGGCTATGGCTTATATGATGCAAAAACTAGGCGATGCAAAACTAGCTGAACAAAATTATAAAAAAGCACTGAAGCTTGATCCAAGCTTCCAGCCAACACGTAACAATTACGGAGCCTTTTTGTATCAGAAAAAACGCTACCAAGATGCTTATGATGCCTTCATCATCGTGGCGGAAGATCCGCTATATCCAAGACGCTTCTATGCGTATGAAAACCTCGGGTTTTGCGCAATAAAATTGGGTGATTTTAGGCTGGCGGAAACTCATTTTAAGAAAGCTTTGGTGTTAAATGCCAACCTGTTTCGTTCCCTTATCGAATTGGCCGAAATTCAATACAGAAAACAGGATTTTTCAGCGGTTGAGGACTATCTTAGGCAGTATCGAGACTTGGCAACACTGAATAAAATTCCGAACAGCGCTCAAATCTTATGGCTGAAAATACGCACAGCACGCGCGCAAAATAAGGGCGTTGAGCAAATGCGAAATGTACGCAAACTGCGTAGTGAATTCCCAGAAAGCAATGAGTATCAGATGTACCTAAACTCATTGAGCAATACCTCGCAAAAGGTTGCTCGCTAATGACTATTCACGCAGAGAACCCAATAAAACGACGAGTATCGCGTCAAATTGCCGTTGGTAAAGTATTAATCGGTGGCGACGCGCCAATTTCAGTACAAAGCATGACCAATACTGAAACCTGTGATGTAGAGGCAACCGTTGCCCAAGTACGCAGCCTCGAGAAAGCAGGTATCGATATCGTACGGATTTCGGTGCCAACCATGGATGCTGCTGAAGCCTTTAAAAAGATTCGCGAACAGGTTGAAACACCTTTGGTTGCGGATATCCATTTTGATTATAAAATTGCACTAAAAGTGGCTGGTTACGGCGTAGATTGCTTACGCATTAACCCAGGTAATATCGGCAAAGAACACAAAATTAAAGAAGTGATTGAAGCGGCCAAACACAATGGTATTCCCATTCGAATTGGCGTGAACGCAGGCTCTCTTGAAAAAGAACTTCAGCGTAAATACGGTGAGCCAACCCCGGCAGCATTGGTAGAATCTGCGTTTCGGCACATCGATATTCTTGATCGAATGGACTTTCAAAACTTCAAGCTAAGCCTTAAAGCCTCTGATGTATTTATGACCGTCGCAGCGTACCGCCAAATTGCATCGCAAATTGATCAACCTCTGCATTTGGGTATCACTGAAGCAGGTGGTCTCCGGGCCGGTACGGTTAAGTCTTCCGTAGGCCTTGGGATGTTACTGATGGACGGCATTGGCGACACCATCCGCGTGTCACTGGCAGCGGACCCAGTAGAAGAAGTGAAAGTAGGTTTTGATATTCTAAAAAGCCTTAAACTTCGCCATAAAGGTATTAACCTAATTGCTTGCCCAAGCTGCTCAAGACAAAATTTTGATGTAATTTCGACCATCAACGAGCTTGAAAGCCGGCTTGAAGATATCCTGACGCCGGTTGATGTTGCCGTAATTGGTTGCATCGTGAACGGCCCAGGTGAGGCACGCGAAGCAGAAATTGGCTTAACCGGCGCAAGCCCCAGCAATATGTTATTTGTTGATGGTAAGCCAGATCATAAGGTAACCAATGAAAATTTGGTTGATGAACTGGAACGTGAAATCCGTAAGCGAGTTGCCCAAAAACAAGTGCTTGAAGCGAATATCATCGCTAAATCTTAGCCGACACCCTATAAAAACCCGTGGACATACTCCGAACATTGAGGATAGTTGATTGAAAACGATTAAGGCCATTCGTGGTATGAATGACCTTCTGCCGCAGCAGTCGGTAGTTTGGCAATATTTAGAGGCAGAAATACGCGCTGTAGTGAACGGCTATGGCTACCAAGAAATTCGTATGCCGATTGTTGAATATACTGACCTTTTCAAACGCTCGATAGGTGAAGTCACCGATATCGTCGAAAAAGAGATGTATACCTTTGGCGATAGAAATGACGAATCGTTAACTTTACGCCCCGAAGGTACGGCTGGTTGTGTGCGAGCTGGATCGCAGCATGGTTTGTTTTACAATCAGGTTCAGCGGCTTTGGTATGCCGGACCCATGTTCCGGTACGAGCGCCCTCAAAAAGGCCGGTATCGGCAATTCCACCAAGTTGGAGTTGAAGTGTTTGGCCTTGATGGCCCGGATATTGACGCCGAACTACTGCTCATGACCGCTCGTTTGTGGCGCAATTTAGGGCTAGATAAAGCCGTTACGTTGCAATTAAACACGCTTGGCGATATCGAAAGTCGAAATCGTTTTAAAGCAGCGTTGGTTGAGTATCTTACACAACATAAAGACCGGTTAGATGAAGACAGTCAACGCCGATTGGACGCTAACCCACTTAGAATACTCGACAGTAAAAGCAGCCAAACCCAAGAGCTGCTTAATGATGCGCCTAAGCTTATCGACTATTTGGACGATGAATCGCGTGAGCACTTTGAACAGCTTAAAAACTTGCTTGATAACGCAGGTATTGCGTATGAGATTAACCCTCGGTTAGTACGCGGATTAGATTACTACGGCAAGACTGTTTTTGAATGGGTTACGGATCAATTGGGTGCCCAAGGCACCGTTTGTGCCGGCGGCCGTTACGATGGCTTGGTTGAACAGTTGGGTGGCCGAAGCACGCCAGCGGTAGGTTTCGCGATGGGCGTAGAGCGTTTAGTTCTGCTGCTTGAAACCTGCGAAGTTATCCCTGATTCAGTCTCTAACGATGCTGATATTTACCTCATGATGCCGGTAGAGGTAGAAGGCGCGCAAACTAAAGGTTTCAAGATAGCGGAAACACTGCGCGAGGCTTTTCCATCACTACGAGTGATCACCCACTGCGGTGGCGGTAATTTTTAAAGGCAGCTAAAAAGAGCGGTTGATAGCCAGGCCGAATTTGCCCTGATTCTCGGTTCAGAAGAATTAGAAACCGGTCAGGTATCTGTAAAAGCATTAAAAAATCAGCAGCCTCAGCAACGTCTAACTAAAATTGAATTAGTCGACTTTATGCGGCAACAATTTAAATTATAAAAAACGAGCTACATAGCCAGAAGCGTTAAGCGTTTCGAACAGGAGTAAATTGTGGATACATACCGTACAGAAGAAGAGCAGGTCGAAGCGATAAAAAGCTGGTGGAAAACCAACGGTACCAGCACTGTGATGACCGTTGTTGTAGCGATTGCTATTGTAGTTGGCTGGCGTGGTTGGCAAGACCAGCAAGTGGAGAATGCATCGATCGCGTCTTCGCTGTATCAAAACCTATTCGTTTTACAACAAACTATTAGTCAGACGGGTAATGGGCAGGTTAGCGCCGAAGATTTAGCTACCGCCAACCATCTGACTGAACAGCTTAAAGACGAATATGGAAGCAGCGCGTATGCGCGTTACGCAGCCTTACTAAAAGCTAAGCGAGACGCAGAAAAAGGTGATTTCAGCGCAGCCGAAGCCGAGTTAGATTGGGCAATTGAGCATAGCGAAAGCGGACTATTAACTGACGAAGATGCTCCATTACTGGATTTACTGCAGCTGCGTTTAGCAAAGGTGCAAGTTGCACAAGAAAAGTTTGATGAAGCGACAGCAATTTTGGCGAATATTGTTTCCAAACAATTTGTCGCATTGGCGCAGGAACTCGAGGGTGATATCTATTTTGCTCGCGGCGAACTTGAAAAAGCACGTGAAAGTTATCAGGTTGCTATGGATAACGAGGATCGCCCAGGATCAACCGAAATACTGCGTATTAAAATGAGTAACCTTTAAGCGCTTAAACCAATATTTACAATTAATAATCAGCCTTGATGCTCGCTAACGCCAGTTTTTTAGAAGCGGTTTTACCCGGTACAGAAAGCAAAAAAATGAACAGACTTTTATTACCCTTATTGACGATTCTACTCGTATTGGCGGGGTGCAGTTCAAGTGAAATTAAAGAACTGGAACCCGCTGAGCTTCAAGACCTTGAGCATTCCGTCGAATTAAAAGAACTTTGGGATTTTAATTTAGGCGACTTGCGCGAGCACGATGCAACTCGGTTGCAGCCCACCATCGATGGTGGACAACTGTTTGTGGTGGATGCTGAGGGTGACCTGTATAGCCTTAACAAAACAACCGGCGAGCGGAACTGGGTAGTAGAGCTTGGCAAAAACATTACCGCTGGCGTAAGCGCCGCCGATCGAAAGCTGGCGGTTGGCACCGATAAAGGCGAAGTGCTGTTGTTGGCGCAATCGGATGGCAGCGTGTTATGGAGTGTCACGCTGACCGAAGAGATTTTGTCGTTGCCTCAGATCCGTGATGACCTCATGGTTGTTCAAACTACGGGTGGTCGGTTTTATGGTCTTGAATTGAGTGACGGCGCACGTCGCTGGGTTTATGAAATCACCTTACCTTCGTTGACTGTAAGAGGTACGGCGTCGCCCATTAATTTGGGTGAGGTGTCGATAGCAGGGTTTAGCACCGGAAAAATCGCGGTGATCGATAACGAAAAAGGTGGCTTGATCTGGGAAAAACCCGTCAGCCTACCAAAAGGGAAAACAGAATTAGAACGAGTTATCGATATAGACAGCACACCGCTGCTACGTAATGACGTAATTTACGCAGCGTCATACCAAGGTCACGTGAGCGCGTTCAGGCTCTACACGTCGAAAAAAATATGGAGTAAGCCAGTTTCAAGCCTTAAGGATTTGGCATGGGGTGGAACCCAATTATTTGTAACCGATGATCGCTCGGAAATACACGCGCTGGAGCCTGCGTCAGGTGCTAGCCTGTGGGTACAAACCGCGTTGCATCACCGTAGATTAACGGCACCTACTGTCTGGAAAGACAACTTGTTGGTGGCGGACCTTGAAGGTTATATTCATATCGTATCCCAAGCTACTGGTCGTATAATTGGGCGCGAACGCCCAGTATCTGGCTCTGTAGGTTCACCCATCGTGGTGTCCGATGACGTAATTTATGTGATAAGCGACAGCGGTCAGCTTATCGCGTTAACACAGGAATAATTATGCTGCCTGTTGTAGCTCTAGTAGGCCAACCCAACGTTGGTAAATCAACACTGTTTAACCGCATGACCCGTACCCGCGATGCTCTCGTGGCAGACATCCCCGGGCTTACTCGGGATCGCCAATATGGCGAAGTACGTGGCGATGACCATCACTTTATTTTAATCGATACTGGTGGTATCAGCGGTGCTGAAGAAGGCATCGATACCATGATGGCTGGGCAAACTAGGCTTGCCATTGAAGAAGCTGATTTGGTCGTATTTGTTGTAGATTGCCGAGCAGGCGTAGGCGCAGCTGATCAAATGGTCGCGCAATTTTTGCGTCAAAATAGCAAGCAAACCATGTTGGTTGGCAACAAGGTAGATGGTCAGGATTCCGACCAAGCTATTTCAGATTTTTACGGATTAGGCCTTGGCGCTGCCATCCCAACCATTGCCTCCCATAACCATGGCATTATGGATGTCGTCGAGCACATCGTAGAGATATTGCCGGTGTTTGAACCCGAAGTCATTGAAGACGACGGCAGTATTCGTATCGGCGTGGTGGGTAGACCTAATGTCGGAAAATCCACACTGGTAAACCGGTTATTGGGCGAAGAGCGGGTCGTGGTTTACGACCAGCCCGGTACTACCCGTGACAGTATTCATATTAAATATGAGCACGACGGTAAACCCTATACCCTAATTGATACCGCAGGTGTTCGCCGGCGGGGCAGTGTTAAGGGCATCATTGAAAAATTCTCTGTTGTTAAAACGCTGCAATCGATCCGTGATGCCAACTTGGTATTAATGCTGATGGATGCCCAAGAGGGCGTCGTCGATCAAGATTTACACTTACTTGATTTCGTACTCGAAGCCGGCCGCTCATTGGTTATTGTCATCAATAAGTGGGATGGCCTCGACGAGTACCAAAAAAGCGAAGTTAGACGCCAAATCGACCGTCGCCTGTTTTTTGTCGACTTTGCTGAAATTACCTTTGTATCAGCGCTTCATGGCTCTGGCGTAGGCAAGCTATACCCCATTATTGACCGAACGTACGAGTCGGCAATGAGCAAACTGCAAACCAATAAGCTAAACGCACTGCTTGAGCAAGCAGTGCATGAGCATGCGCCTCCCATGGTGAATGGACGCCGTATTAAATTACGGTACGCGCATCCCGGCGGCGAGAACCCGCCACGTATCATTATTCACGGCAATCAAACGGACAAAATTCCGGCGGATTACACCCGCTACCTGCAAAACTTCTTTCGTAAGAAGCTTGAACTCAAAGGCACACCTATTCGTATTGAATTCCGGTCAGGGGAGAACCCCTTTGCAGGCCGACGAAATAAACTCACAACGCGCCAAGTGAGTAAAAAACGCCGCATGATGAAGCACGTTAAAAAGAAAAAACGCTAACTAGTAAAATAGAAGAATAAAGAGACGCGCCCCATGGTTTCAACTCAAAGCAGGCCACAATGGTTCGAAGATGCCATCGCAATTCCCTGGCAAGATCGCACAGTTGAAGTTGAAAACTGCCGGATTCACTACCAATTATGGGGTGATCCGAGCAAACCATGTGTTGTGTTTATTCACGGCTTTAGCGCTCACAGCCATTGGTGGGACTTTATCGCGCCGCTGGTTGCGAAAAAGGGCTATTGCATCGCTGCTATGGATTTTAGCGGAGCCGGTGACAGTGGCCATAGGGATGCCTACAGCCGCGAACTCTATGCAAAAGAAGTACTTGCGATCGCAAAAGACGCAGGCTTTGGGAAACCGTTTTATATCCTCGGCCATAGTTTTGGTGGCGGGATTACGGTAAAAACCGCCGCACTGTTTGGAGATCAAATAGCCGGCATTGTGTTGGCAGATTCCAGTGTGGTGAAGCTGCCGGGGCATCAACCCGGCCGCCGTACTATCGGTGCCTTACCGGTACAGGTTTACCCTGACCAAGAAACTGCAATCCGCAGATTTAGAATTATCCCGCCGCAACCGGTGGTCAACGAATACATCGTCAATTATATTGCCTCCATGTCGAGTAAGCCGGTTGAAGGCGGTGTAGTTTGGAAGGCAGACCCTAAGTTATTGGGTAAGTTTAAAAGCGAAGATTTGACCGACGACCTGATCGGACTTCAATGCAAAGTAGGTATTATCTACGGCGAACAAAGTAATACCTTTAAAGATGAACTACGCGAATATATTGCATATATTTTGCCGAGCGATACGCCATTCGTAGGGATACCAGGGGCGTTTCATCACCTCTTTTTGGATAATCCACTGATGTTCATCGATAACCTAGTAGAGATGCTAAACGGCTTTGAAACGGCTGAATAATTAGGACGCGCCTTGGCTCGACCGCTGGAAATATATTCGTACACTGCGGTGCTTCTTATATAACTTGATCGAATATTCGAATCACAAGCTTCTGCGCTAAACAACCAACCTCTCTGCTTTATATATAGGGCTAACTATATAGCGCTACACTATATAGTCTGAGAGCCCACTGAAATTATATCTATTAAGCGCTTTATTTCGCGTTGCCACGCACCTTCTTGCGGTGGCGTCCAGTCACTCTGCATAGCATGTTTTATAGCGTGATAAAAAGCCTCGAGCAACCGCAGGTACATGAATGCTTCGACGTCATATGTCGCATGAGTGTTCACTTCAAACAGAACCAAGTCGGTTTTTGATGCCCCCTCCGGCATGACCATCATCATAGTTAAGGCCTCCAACATACGACCTCGCATCAGATGGTCGGTATGGCCCATCAGATCTTCAGCTTCAGGGCAGGCCTCAAAAAATAATTTGAAGGTTGCTTCGCTAATATCGATATTCTTATGTGCAAGATATTCGAAGGTCGATGAAATGATTTCAAAATCTGACATAAAGGGTATCCCTATGAGGGTATTCTATTCAACTGCCATGAGCGAATATTATACAGTTATGCGTTCGAAATAATTAATATTACGTGGTTAGAACTACTCGCATGTCCCCAGCTTCTATATTCCGAAAAAATCTTTAATCCCAGTCTGACATGGTAATTCGATAATAGATTACCTGTCGAACTTATATGTATTGTTAGCTCCTAGCGCTTCTCGTTAAACCCAACGTACTTGGGCTGTGAGTGTATTTTGTGTGTTTTATAGACCTCGGTTAACCGTAGCGTACGTTGTTGGTTCGTTTATTGCTGCTATTGTAAATAGTAAGGATTAAAGTCAAAAAAATGACATGACATCAGAAAAACTGAACT
>JAESUM010000068.1 GCA_016763075.1 Pseudomonadales bacterium | reverse complement strand
TTGCTCGCGAATCGCACGGTGTAAATAACCGTTACGAAGGAAGTTACCCAGCACCATTAATGCTGCAGCATCGGGGTGGGTAGAGGGTACGGTTTTATAGGCTTTAGCGCAAAAATTGACTTGGCTGTTGCAGATCCATGCTTCTTTAACGCGGTGATCACTGCTCGGTAAATCGATGCCCGGTTGAGTGCTTGCGGGTCGCGCAGCCCAGCCTTCGAGCAGTTGTTGCTCCAGTTGTTGCTGTTTGTCGGGTTCACCAATCAATAAATATTGACGATTAGCCGACATCACTTTTTCGTGAATAGCCTTTAGCGAATTGGCAAAATCCTGCAATGCCTGTTTGTCATCCAAGGTTTTGTTGAGGTTTTTTAGGAACTGAATGCCCAATAAACCGCCGTTACTGTGGTTCAGTGCAGGAAGCGGGCCCATGCCGCTGGCGGCGACGGTCATGGCTAAGCTGTGGCCACTACCGGTAATGCTTTGTTCGCGGTGCGCGCAGGATTGCGACATTAGCTCACGAATATAGTCGAGCTCGTCGAATCGAGCGGTTTCCATCATTTGTTTCATAAGCTCGCTGAAGCTTACGTGGTTGTGTTGCAATGCTTTGCCGGAGAACACCAGGTTGCCCGAAATTTGGGTAGGGTCGTCAACTGCACCGCGAATGCTAGAAAACACATGAATGCCACCGCTCACTTCAGACTGGCGTGCTTGGGCATCGCGGTAGCTTAGGTCGCCAAAACCCAGTTCGGTGATAAAGCTGGTGTAGTACGGCAGCAGTTGTAGTTGCTGCGCATCTAGGGCTGGTAGCTCCAAAATCACTTGCTGGTACACCAGGCCGTTGGTGCCCTGGCCGTAATAGGTGAAAGGAATTTCGGCATCTTTATGAAGCGCGGTAGCGGCATTAGGTACTTTTATTTCCGCCGGTACATCTTCAAGCCCTACTTTAGGCAGGATCGATTCATCGTCTTTGCTGTTTTGCCGTTCATTAAGGTCTTTGGTTTGTTGAATGATATCGGCAGCTTGTTGCTTGGTCAGTTTAGATTTAATCTTGGCTAACCTGCGTACTTCGTCGGCGTTGCGGCGCTCTGCTAAACCGGTGTCGGGCTTAAGGGTTAGGCGAACGCGGTGTGGGTTATCTAGCAGCAGTTTGCGTACTAAGGACTGAACAAAATCCGGTTGTTTGATCTGCTCGCGTAGTTTTTCAAGTACTGGCTCTAGGTCGAGTAGTTCTATCGGGTCGCCGTAATGTACCGCGCCACCAAGGCAACGCAGAATCAGTTGTAGGCCGAATGGGTAGCCGTCACCGCCAATTTCGCGTTGCTGAATTTCTAATTGGTGTAGTACCGCATCGAGCTGCGATTGCGGCACGCCGTTTTTCTCGACGTCTTCGAGCACGCCTATAATCAGCGCTTCAACGTCGTCGCTGCTGCCGACTTCGCTGCCTTCAACGCCACACATAAAGACCAACTCGCGGTTCGAGTCTTCAACGCCGCAAAGTGGCGATGGCGCGGTGCCTAGATCAGTGGTTTCGAGTGCGTTAAAAAGTGGTGATGCGCTGTTATCGAGTAGCAGTGAAGATAGCAAACGCGCTTGGAAAAGGTCTTCAAGGTCTGTGCTTTCGCCCAGCATCCAGCCCAAAACGATATGGGTTTTTTTATCGAGGGTTTCGCCTTTAGATTCATCAATGGCTTCAACCGCGTAGCTGTTTTCTACTTTGATGGGTGCGAACAAGCGTTTTTCGTGTTTCACCTCAATGCGCTTATCAGAGCGTTCAAAGCGTTTGAGTGCTTTGTCGTCGAAGAAGGCATGCAGCTCTTTGACCGGGATATCTCCATAGGTCATAAAGGTGGCGTTAGTGGGGTGATAATGAGTTTTGTAATAGGCTTTTAGCTCGTCGTAGCTGAGGTCTGGAATGGCTTCCGGGTCACCGCCACTATTAAAGTGGTAAGTGCTGCTGGGGTACAGCTGCTGGGTGAAGGTTTGCCACAAAATGCTGCTTACCGAGCTCATGGCGCCTTTCATTTCGTTGAACACGACACCTTTATAAAGCAGTTCGGATTCGGGGTTTTCTGGTTCTGCGAACTCCAGTCGGTGGCCTTCTTGTCTGAAGTCGAGCTCGTCTAGATTCGAGAAAAACACCGCGTCGAGATAAACATCGAGCAGGTTAAAGTAATCTTTGCGGTTTTGGCTGGCAAAGGGGTAGGCGGTCCAGTCACTGCTGGTGAAGGCATTCATAAAGGTATTGAGTGAACGCCGAATCATCATGAAGAAAGGATCGCGAACAGGGAACCGCTCGCTGCCGCACAAAGCGGTGTGTTCAAGAATGTGCGCAACGCCGGTCGAGTCTAACGGCACGGTACGCAGCCCGACCAAAAACACGTTTTCAGGGTTGTCTGCGGCCATGTGGTAATGCATGGCGCCGGTTTGTTTGTGCCGATATTCCTGAACTTCGGTGTTAAGTGAAGCGATCTTCTGAGTGCGTATGAGTTCGAAGGCAGAATGAGTAGTAGCCTGAGTTACCGACATAACGGTGTCCTTTATTAGTGTGTGATGCTTTCCTTGGGAATGGCATCACGTGTTAAACGATCGGCTCGGTGGAGTCGTTAGCTGATGTTTCCTGTAACCCTTACACGCTTGCTGCCAGCAACCGGCGCGCCATCTTTGGCGGCTTTGCGCTTGGCTTGATTGTCATCAATATTATTCTTAAGGGCAATGAGTAAGCCTAGTCCGATAAACGCACCAGGGGGTAAAATGGCCAGTAAAAAACCGCTGTAATTGCTGATAATGACGATTTCCCAATTCGAAGCAAATGGTAGTAATAGCTCCATGTTGGCAAACAAGGTGCCTAAACCTAATATTTCGCGGATAACGCCTAGCGCAACCAGCACCAGTGCAAAACCGGCTCCCATCATGAAGCCATCGAGCGCCGCAACTAAAGGTGGGTTTTTAGAAGCGAAGGCATCGGCCCGGCCTAGAATAATACAGTTGGTGACAATTAGCGGAATAAAAATCCCCAGTATTTGGTACAGCTCGTAGGCAAATGCCTGCATTAATAGTTCAACGCAGGTGGTAAGCGCGGCAATGATCATTACAAAAACCGGCAGCCGAATGGTTTCGTTGGCTTGGTGACGAATCAGCGAAACCACTAAGTTTGAGCTGGTCAGTACCAGCATGGTGGCAAGCCCCAGGCCTAAGGCGTTAACCACCGAACCACTGACTGCCAGCAACGGGCACAGGCCCAATAGTTGAGCCAGCGCTGCGTTCTTTTTCCACAGGCCATCGGAGGTGATTTGCTTGTAATTGAGAGACTCTTGTTCGGCGGTTTGCTCCGCATCAGCCGTTGAATCAAGCTCTTCGAGTTCGTTGTTATCTGCACTTGTAGCCATATTAATCTCCAGCCTCAAAAGAATTACCTGAGGTTGCTGCCTCACCGGACTGAGGTTTAACTGGTTTGTCCGCCAGTAATTGTGGGTGCTGATCAAAGTAGAGCAATGCTTGTTTGACCGATTTAACAATAGCCCGTGGCGTAATGGTAGCGCCGGTTAGCTGGTCAAATTGGCCGCCATCTTTTTGTACACTCCACTGAGCAAGCTTGGGCTGCCCCAGTGATTTTCCGTCAAAATCGAGTAGCCAATCGGATTTATTAAGGTCAACTTTATCGCCAAGTCCGGGTGTTTCTTTATGCGAAAGAATACGTACACCTGCCAAGCTCCGGTCTTTTAAAATACCAACGATCAACCTGATTTTACCGTTGTACCCTTGGGTAGAGACTACCGGTAAAATCACACCAATGGCTTCGCCATCTTTTCGGGCAATGTAGGCAAGGTCGCTGCTGCCGTCGGCTAGTAACTGCTGTGAGTTGATGGCCACGGTATCTTCCAGCAGAGTGTTGTCCATGGCTTGTTCGGGTATTAATTCAAACAGGGCTTTTTCTTTGGCTTTGCGCTGCTGCTCAATAATGCGGTCTTCGCTGACGGTGAATGTCAGCACCACAAGCCCGGTGGTTACGATTGCAAATAACCCAAGCAGAAACCCGTTGCCGGTCATTGGTTTGATTAGATGGTCGTTACTCATGAATCATCCGACTGATCTGATGTACTGTTTTTGGATTTGTTTTGCTTGTGACCTTTGTTCTGGCCCTGGCTGTGACCATAGGTACGTGGTTGCACGTATTGGTCTATTAATGGCGCGCAGAAGTTCATCAACAATACGGCAAAGGCAACTGCGTCGGGGTAGTTACCCCAAACTCGAATCACGTAAATGATGAGCCCAATACCAGCGCCATACATCAGCCTGCCACGGGTGCTGGTTGCAGCGGTTACCGGGTCTGTTGCGATAAAAAAGGCACACAACATGGTTGCGCCACTAAACAGGTGAAACATGGGCGAACCGTTGCTTTCGGAGCCTGAACCGCCCCAAAAAATAAGCGACATCAATAGCAGTGTACCGAGCATCGAAACAGGAATGTGCCAGTAAATAATGCGCCGTTGCAGCAAGAAAATACCGCCAACCAAAAAACCCAGATTGACCCATTCCCAGCCTACCCCAGCAAAGTGGCCAAAAGCAGAGCCGGGTTGCCAGATCTCTGCAGTAGTGAGGCCTTGTTTTTGTTTGAACAGGTCAAGCGGTGTAGCTTGGGTGATGATATCAACGTTGGGCTGGCCCAACAGGTTGCCAAATACCGGGAAAATACTGCTTAGGCTGTCGATGAAGCCAGGCGTGACAGCGGCTTCAATGCCACGTGCTGGAACCCAGCTCGACATCTCAGCGGGAAAGGAAATCAGTAATACCACGTAGCCAACGGCAGCGGGGTTAAATGGGTTGCTGCCCAAACCGCCGTACAGATGTTTGGCAATCACAATGGCAAAACCAACACCAACCACCGTTAACCACCAAGGTGCCAGGGGCGGCAATGCCAGCCCTAACAGTGTTGCGGTGACCAGTGCGCTGTAATCATTAATGTAATAACCCAGTGGCCGTTTACGGATTTTCACCACCAGGGTTTCAAACCCCAGTGCAACTATCCACGCCCAAAGGAGGTTGATGAATACACCCCAACCAAAAAACCAAGTCAGCGCGACTAAGCCTGGCAGTGTCGCTAATATCACCAATCGCATCACATGGCCGGTATCGCTGCGGCCGTGCAAATGGGGTGAAGTGACCTTTTCCAGCTTCATGATCGATCCTGTGTTTCGGGTTGGGAGGTTGACTCGTTTGTGGCTGTTTGGCTCGCTGCAGCTTCGGCTTGGGCCTTTTTCTTAGCTTCAACACGAGCTAACGCGGCCTTCACGATATCGCTATCGGATGCTGCAGAATCACCTTTGCCTTCACTTTGGCCGCTACCTTCGGGGTTATTCTTGGCTTCCAATTCAGCGGCGGCTTTTTTGGCCGCTTGGGCTTTGGCGGAGGCATCTGCACGGGCTTTGCGCTTGGCGTCTTTGGCGGCTTTCTCCTGCGCTAAGCGTAATTCTCTGAACTCAAAACGATCCCGCGCGTGGTCAGACTGTTTGAGATCTGCGTTGCGTTTGGCGAGCTCGCCTTTGGTTGCACGGTAATACTGAACCAACGGAATATGGCTTGGGCATACGTAAGAGCATGCGCCGCACTCAATGCAGTCTGCCAAATTGTACTGTTCGGCTTTATCAAGCTCGCCGCCCATCGAGAACCAAAACAGCTGTTGTGGCAACAAGCTAGCGGGGCACACTTCGGCACATGCGCCGCAACGAATGCAGGGGTTGGCAGGTTCTGGCTCGGGGTATTCTTCACGGTTTGCTGCAAGTAAGCAGTTGGTGGTTTTGACCACTGGCGCATTTGCGGACTCTAGCGCAAACCCCATCATGGGGCCGCCCATAATCAAACGTGAAAGCTGATGTTGGTCAAGTTGAGCCTGTTCTAGCAGGTGTTCAATGGGTGTGCCCAACAGTGCTTCGTAATTACCCGGTTGCTTGAGGGCATTACCGGTTAAGGTCACGATGCGCGAAATAAGCGGCTCGCCGTGTTCAATAGCCCGGTGAATAGCGTAGGTGGTTGCGGTGTTTTGTACCACGATGCCAACATGCAGCGGCGGTTTACCCGCAGGCACTTCAATGCCCGTAAGGTTTTGAATGAGCTGCTTTTCGCCACCGGACGGGTAACGAGTGGGTATCACAACAATTTCGATATTATGCGGTTCGTTAAGCTGTGCAAGCGCTTCTTGCATGGCCGCGATGGCATCTGGCTTATTGTCTTCTATCGCAACCAAGGACTGCTGGTTTTGCAGGATATGGGTCAAAATCAAAACACCCTGAATCACCCCAGCAGCACGTTCGCGCATCAGCACGTCGTCGGATGTGATATACGGCTCGCACTCTACCGCGTTAATAATCAGGGTTTTAATGTTGGCATCAGCCGGCGGGCTGAGCTTAACCGAGGTTGGAAACCCCGCTCCGCCCATGCCTGCAATACCCGACTGGCGGATAATATTCACAAGCTCGGTGGGTTCGATATTGCGAATATCAGCAATACCTTGGCGCTCAATCCATTGGTCTTTTTGATCGGGCTGCAAAATAATGCAAAGCCCGGTGAGCCCAGATGCATGCGGAATTTCATGGTCGGCTATTTCAACAACCGTTCCGGAGGTTGGCGCGTGAACCGCAGCGCTAACAAACCCTTGGGCCTCGGCCAAACACTGACCTTTTTTAACGCTTTCGCCTGCGCTAATGATGGTTTTTGCGGGGGCGCCAATGTGTTGCTGTAATGGCAAAATTAGTTTACTGGGTAGCGGTACCGCTTGAATCGGTATGCTCAGCGATTGCAGTTTGTTTTCTGGGGGGTGAATGCCGCCGGGAAATGAAAATAATTTACGGCTCACGAGATCAACTCCGAGCGCAGTGGCTGGTGCTCGCTGGCAATTAACTCGACGGCTACTTTGGGTTTATCCCAAGCCCAATTTGTCGCGGTGGTTTCGACCGGTAACATATCAATGCAGTCTACTGGGCAGGGGTCTACGCAAAGATCGCACCCCGTGCATTCGTCGACAATCACGGTGTGCATCTGTTTTGCAGCGCCTAAAATAGCGTCAACCGGGCAGGCTTGAATACACTTGGTGCAGCCAATGCATTCTGGCTCGCGGATATAAGCGATCATTTTGACTGCTTTTTCTTCACCGTGCTCGGCATCTAACGGTAAAATTTCGCGCCCTAGCAGGTTGGCTAGTTCTTCAATGGTGGCTTCGCCGCCAGGTGGGCATTTGTTGATATCTTCGCCCGCAGCGATGGCTTCTGCGTAGGGCCGGCAACCCGGATGGCTGCACTGACCGCATTGGGTTTGTGGCAACAACGCGTTGACTTGGTCAACAATAGGGTCGCCTTCAACTTTAAATTGAATGGATGCGTAACCCAAAATGGCGCCAAAAATGAGCGCCAAAAAAGGTAAAGCGAATATAGCCAAAAGTATCGTCATGTTGGGAAGAGTGCGTCCTTTATGTTCGCTATATCTGAACCAGGCCGGTAAAACCCATAAAAGCTAATGACATTAACCCTGCGGTGACCAAGCTGATGGCAGAGCCTTGGAATGGTTTAGGGACATCAGAAATGGCAATGCGCTCACGCATCGCCGCAAACAAAATCAGCACTAACGAAAACCCAACCGCTGCACCAAAGCCGTAAAGAAGCGATTCGATAAAATTATTTTGTTTGTTGGTATTGAGTAGCGCTACGCCCAAAACCGCGCAGTTGGTGGTGATTAACGGCAGGAAGATACCCAGCACCCGGTGCAGCAGTGGGCTGGTTTTTTTAACCACCATTTCAGTGAACTGCACGACCACAGCAATCACCAAAATAAAGGCCAAAGTTCGGAGGTATTCGACCCCAAGCGGTTCAAGCAAGTAGGTGAATATTAAATAGCTAGAAACCGACGACAGCGTCAGCACAAAGGTTGTGGCCGCAGCCATGCCAATGGCAGACTCAAGTTTGTTCGACACGCCCATGAAGGGGCATAGCCCCAAAAATTGGACCAGAACAAAGTTGTTTACCAATATTGCGCTGACCAAGATCAGCATAAATTCAGTCATTGTCTTCTGCCATACTTGAACCCGAAGGTTGCAGGTTCAGGTTGTTATTTCAGCGAAATTTATTAACGGACACCGCAGGGGATGAACAGCGGGCTATTATCCAAGAGCCTTTTATTCCAAACAAGTAATAAAATTACACATCTGAATTTCAATTAGTTATATGCAGCGGCCTGTTTCTAATTCCCTGGTGCTATTTAATGCGCATTCCGGGCACTGCGCCTTCGTCTGGGCCTACAATCCAAATCTCTTTTCCACCGGGGCCAGCGGCTAATACCATGCCTTCGGATACGCCAAATTTCATTTTACGAGGCTTGAGGTTGGCGGCCATCACAGTGTGACGCCCGATCAGCTCTTCCGGCTGATACGATGCCTTAATGCCTGCAAATACCGTTCGGGTTTCGCCGCCAAGATCCAGCGTTAGCTTGAGTAGCCGGTCTGCCCCTTCGATATGCTCGGCGTTGATGATCTTCGCGACCCGTAGGTCAACTTTGATGAAATCATCAAAATCAATTTCATCGGCGATAGGGTCTGTTTGTAGCGGCCCTTTTGCGGCGCTTTCTTTTGGCTTTACTGGAGCTGGAGTAGATTGCACAGAAGCAGCAACCATGGCTTCAATTTTGTCGGTTTCAACGCGTACCATCAGCGGTTTGAAGGTATTGATCTGGTGACCTAATAGCGGTTGGCAAATGGCATCCCAAGTCATCGGTTCGATATTCAAAAATTGCTCAGCCTGTGTTGCGGTGTGGGGCAATACGGGCTTGAGATAACCGATCAGTATTTTGAACAAGTTAATGCCGACTGAGCAAACTTCCTGAACCTCAGCCAATTTGGCTTCATCCTTGGCCATAATCCAAGGTTTTTTCTCGTCGATATAACGGTTGGCGTTGTCGGCCAGCGCCATGATTTCTCGTACGGCTTTGCCAAATTCGCGTGCTTCATAGAGTGCGCTGATGCTGCTTGAGGCCTCGGTGAACTGCGCGAGCAGCGCTGGCTCAGCGCATTGCGCAGCCAATTGGTTATCGAATTTCTTGCGAATGAAGCCTGCGCAGCGGCTAGCGATATTCACCAGTTTGCCCACTACATCTGAGTTAACTCGCTGGGCGAAGTCTTCAAGGTTTAAGTCAAAGTCATCGATGCCGGAGCCAAGTTTAGCGGCAAAATAGTAACGCAGATATTCTGGGTTTAAGTGCTCAAGGTAGGTTTTGGCCATGATGAAAGTCCCACGGGACTTAGACATCTTTTGACCATTGACCGTAACAAAACCATGCACATTTACTGCCGTGGGGGTTCGAAAGCCCGAACAACTGAGCATCGCGGGCCAAAACAAGGCGTGGAAATTGACGATATCTTTGCCAATAAAGTGATAAACCTCGGCTTCT
Organism: Pseudomonadales bacterium; assembly: GCA_016763075.1. Lineage (GTDB taxonomy): Bacteria > Pseudomonadota > Gammaproteobacteria > Pseudomonadales > JAHRWD01 > JAHRWD01. Next base: position 78,481 of record JAESUM010000068.1, on the reverse strand, counting down.
GAGCCAGGTTTCCAGTAGTCGTCAAACTCCAGTCCATCGGTGCGATCACAAAGGTTTTTAAAACTGGCGAGGTAACCAATGGGGGCATCAAGCCAAACGTAAAAATATTTATCTTCTGTACCGGGTATTTTAAAACCAAAATAGGGTGCGTCGCGGCTGATATCCCAGTCTTGTAGGCCTTGGTCGAGCCATTCTTGCAGCTTGTTGGCAACACCTTCGTTTACGGTGCCGCTGCGGGTCCACTTTCTTAGCATCTCTTCAAAGTCAGGCAGCTTGAAGAAGTAGTGAGATGACTGTTTTTCTACCGGTGTAGCGCCAGAAATAGCAGAAACTGGGTTAATCAGTTCTGAGGGCGTGTAAATGCCACCGCAGGCTTCGCAGTTGTCGCCGTATTGGTCTTCGGCTTTACAACGTGGGCAGGTGCCTTTAATAAATCGATCCGCTAAGAACAGTTGTTTTTTGGGGTCATAAAGCTGGGTGATTTCTCGTACATCGATATGGCCGGCTTCGACACAGCGGTTGTAATTAAGCTCTGAAAAGTAACGGTTTTCTTCCGAGTGGGTCGAGTAGTAGTTATCGAACTCGATCAAAAAACCGCTGAAATCACGCTGATGATCTGCACTGACTTGTTCGATCAGCTGCTCGGGGCTAATGCCCTGCTCTTCTGCCTTCAACATGATGGCGGTGCCGTGGGTATCGTCGGCACAAACATAGGTGCAGTTACGCTCAGACATTTTTTGAAAGCGCACCCAAATATCGGTCTGAATATGCTCCAGCATGTGGCCTAAGTGAATAGGGCCATTGGCGGTGGGCAAGGCACTTGTAACCAGGATTTTTCGTTGCTGTGTTGTCATGTCAGATCAATAGTTGCTGTTGGGTTTAGGGTGATTTTGAGGTTTTGGGCAATGCAAAAAAATGCACCTATACTGAAATTTATCGCTCAAGCAGACCTTCTACGGAACCGCAATTTAACTGGACTCCATCATGTTGACCAGCTGTATCAGGATTGCCCTCAGTCGCGAGGCCATTATAGCCTTTTGTCTCGGGGTTTTTTTCCCTGTTTTAGCCTTTGTTATTCAGGCTGCTGATTCTGGTTACCCGCTGAATATAGATTCGGTGGTTCGCGTTCATCGAGACAACATATTGATCTGGATTCCTGATGCCGCCCCACTGATTTTATGGGCGATGGCCTGCGTCATTGCGGCGTATCGCAACAAAATTAGCGAGCATATCGAAAAGCTCGTTACCGACCGGCGCAATACCCAGTTAATTCTTGATTCGGCCGCCGATGGAATTTTTATTACCAACGCTCTGGGCATTATTGTTTCGGGTAATCGTGCGGCACACAAAATGTTTGGGTATTCCGTCGATGAGTTTTCCGGCAAGCACATTGGCCTGATTCGTCCTCCGGAATATATGGATGGACTGGTAGAAAAATTCGCCGAAATGGCCAGCGGCGACGTTGAGCCCTATCAAGTGTTTGACCAACAAGGGCTGCGCAAAGATGGCAGCTGTTTCTCAATTGAATTCAGCGTCAGCTTAGTGGGTGATGGGCTGGATACCAAAATAGTGTTGGTTGTGCGTGATGTGAGCGAGCGGGCAACGCTTGAAGAGCAGCTTAATCAGGCTCAAAAACTAGAATCGATAGGCCAGCTGGCGGCGGGTATCGCCCATGAAATTAACACCCCCATTCAATACGTTAACGACAACATGCGTACCATTTCGGAGTATTTGGTTGATATCGAATCACTCAGCAATGGCTATCAGCAGTTATTGACACAGCTGGAGGCGCAAAACGTATTGAGCGAACAAGTGGCCACTATTCGAAAGCTGGAACAAGAGTGTGACCTTGAGTTCATGCTGGAAGATGCCCCGGCGGCCATGCTGCAGTCCCTTGAAGGGATCACCCGGGTTTCTGAAATTGTTAAAGCCATGAAGAATTTCTCGCCTTCCGGCTCTGGGCAAGTATCTCTGCTTGATATCAACGAGGCTATTAGCAATACCTTGATAGTGGCGCGCAACGAATACAAATACATTGCCGATATCGAAACTAACTTGGCTGAAATCCCGCTGGTTGAATGCCATGCAGGTGAGCTTAATCAGGTGTTTTTGAATTTGATTGTGAATGCCGCCCATGCGATTGAAGAAAAAGGCAGTCAGCGTGGTTTGATTCGTATTTCAACTTCAGTGCCGGAGCCAGGTTACATTGAGGTTTGCGTGAGCGATAACGGCTGCGGCATACCAGAAGAGGTGCGCCATAAAGTATTTGATCCATTTTTTACCACCAAAGAAGTTGGCAAAGGCACGGGCCAAGGGCTCAACCTTGCATTTCAAACGATTGAACGTAAGCACAATGGCCGAATATTTTTAGATACGCGGGTTGGCGAAGGGACTCAGTTTAGGCTAAAAATCCCCGAGCGAGTAAAGCGTGAAGAAAGCCACGATAGCCCGATTCAGGCGGTGGGCTGATGAAAACCATTTTGTTTGTAGATGACGAAATCAACGTTCTTTCCGGGCTAAAAAGATCTCTGCGTAAACAGCGCGACCAATGGCACATGTTGTTCGCAGATAACGGCGCATCGGCGCTCGATATTTTTAATAAGCAAACCGTAGATGTTTTAGTTACCGACATGCAAATGCCTGGAATGTCTGGAGATCAGCTACTGGGCAAAGTGATAGCGGTTTCCCCTGCCACCGCACGGATTGTGCTCACCGGCCATGCTGACCTCGCTAAGCTTGCAAAGGCATCGGAATGCGCTCACCGGTTTGTTAGCAAACCTTGTGCGGGTGACCAACTGATCGAAATTATTGAAGAGCTGCTGTTCACGCAAAAAATGGTCGATAACGACCTGATTCGAGAGCTGATGGGGAAGATTGGCAAATTGCCAAGCCTTCCCTCGGTGTATCACAACGTTTCCAACGCCATTGATTCACAAAGCGCGAGCGCCGACCAAATTGCGCTGATGATAGAAAAAGACGGCGGAATGAGTGCCAAAGTTCTTCAGTTAGCAAACTCGCCATTGTTTTTTGGCACTCGGTTTGTCTCAAGTATCCAAGAAGCGATTACTCGGTTTGGCATGGAACAACTGAAGCTGTTAGTGCTGCGTTGCTCTCTGTTCCAGTGCTTTGAAGCCTCCGATGCCACCCCAGAAGTGATCACCGACAGCTTTTGGAAATATTCTTTGGCGGTAGCGGAGCTAGCAAAAGAGATCGCTTTTGCTACGGGCCAAGAAGGCGATAGGCTTGATCAGGCCTACATTGCTGGGCTGATGCACGAAATAGGTTATTTAATTTTGGTGGATCACGACGCCGAAAAATTTGGCCAGCTTTGTGAAGCTATTAAGCGAAATCCCGGCGATAGTCTCCGTGATAGTGCCTGCGATGACACCGACGAAACCATTGAAACCCCCGAAACACTTGAAAGACAGATATTTGAAGTCAGCCACAATGAGGCCGCAGGGTATTTGCTGAGCCTTTGGAATATACCCGCGCGAGTAGTAGAGGCGGTTTATTTTCATCATACGCCGAGCGCTTCGGGCTACCGAGGTATGAATGCAACTACGGCAGTTCATTGTGCAGCGGCCATTATTTGTGAATACGAAGCGGCCGGTTGGCCCTTCAAAACCTTCTTGGATATGAAATATCTTGAGGAGGTGGGAGTGCTGGATGAGATAGAACACTGGCGAGAACTAGCAGAACCAATTATGGAGCGTTTGAGTAATGGCGACAGCGAATGATCATAGGCCTCATATTCTTTGCGTGGATGATGAACCGAATGTTGTTGATGCAATTCGGAGGCAATACCGCAAACAGTATCAGGTCAGCACTGCCTCCAGCGGAGCCGAAGCACTAGAGCTGCTAAAGTCAGAATCGGAAAAACCTTTTGGTGTGATTATTTCTGACTTTAATATGCCCGGCATGGATGGCATCGAGTTTCTTGGTGCAGCGCGGCAATACCGCCCCGACAGCTCGATGGTGATGCTAACCGGGCGAGCGGAGCTAGATATTGCAGTAAAGGCGCTACACGAAGGCCGGATTTTTCGTTTCTTAAACAAGCCTTGCCTGAGTGAAGTATTGGAACAGGCGATAGAAGACGGGTTCAAACAGTTCGAGCTGATAAAGTCTGAGCGTGACTTAAAGGTTCAACTGGAATACGCCAATGCGCAACTGGCAGGTTTAAACACCCAGCTAGAACAAAAGGTTGAACAGCGAACCAAAACGATTCGCTCAATGAATGAATTTATCACCGGTCTAAATGGCCTGACCTCAGTGGCAGAAATCAGTGAATACGCGGCGCATGCCACAGCAGAGCTGCTGCACAGCGAGCAAGTGGCCATTTTTCTGCCAGACAAAAACTGCCAATCATTACATGTTCGAGCCAGTATCGGTGTTGGCGAAGAAGCCGCATTACAAAAGCTTTTAACCGGAACAGGCATCACCGCGCAAGTATTTGCCAGCAAGCGAGCGCAGGTGTTACGAAGTGATGAAGAGGTAACGCTGCAGTACCAAGATGGTGACGATTTCTTTCAGCAAAATGCGCTGATCTGCGTACCTATGGTGTCATCGGGGACAACCGTAGGTGTGCTCAATATTACTGGCCACTTAGGTAACGAGGCCTATAGCGACGAAGATATTCAAGGCGCTCGTTCGATAGCGGAGTCTACCGCAACTGCAATCTCAAGCCAAAATCACATGGCGCAGCGTGATGAGGCGCAAGAGGCCATCATCCTGGCGTTGGCGACGTTATCGGAGTATCGCGATCCGGAAACCGGCGGTCATCTTAAACGGCTGCAGCATTATTGCGACTATATGGCTCGGTATCTGCAAACCGATTCACCTTACGCATCAGAAATAACCGATGAATTTGTCTACGATTTAGGCCGCTCGTCGCCGCTGCATGACATTGGAAAAGTGGGTATACCCGATAGCATCTTATGTAAGCCTGGCCGTTTGACCGATGAAGAATTCGAGATCATGAAAACCCATGCTGCGATTGGCGGGGATACACTTAAGCAAATTGTTTTGGATGGCCACAACCATAGCTTTTTGAAAATGGGCATGCAGATCGCGTATTGCCATCATGAAAAATGGGATGGCTCCGGATACCCAAAAGGCATTGCCGGTAAGCAGATTCCATTGAGTGCGAGAATTTTGGCATTAGCAGATGTTTACGATGCTCTCACCAGTCAAAGGGTCTACAAACCTGCCTTCAGGCATGAAAAAGCGATGGGGATAATTACCGAAGGAATAGGTACGCATTTTGACCCATTGATTGTTGAAGCGTTTTTGGCGTGTCGGGAAGAGTTTCAAGAAACTGCGATACGGTTGAAGGATCAAGTTCCTGCCACGCGGCTGTTAGAGTAGTCTTGGGTTAATAAACCTGTAAAGTTTTGAAGAAAATAAAAAAGAGAAGTGACGTCACAGCCGGTATAAACACGAGCGGTGCAGACTTGTAATTAGCTGATTAGCGGCTCGGGTAAGATTAAATCCATTGCGACGGGCAGATGATCTGAAATTGGAATATCGAGCGTTCCGAGTGAATCTATTTTAAGCTCGCTGCTCACTAAAATATGGTCAAGCGAACGAACCGGAGCCCAGCTTGGGAACGTATTTTGAGGCTGTTCAGGCCCGCGTAGCCCAGAGTCTTTGAGGGGCGAATCCGTCAGCAGCGAGGTTAAGTGGCTGTTGAGATCTCCCATCACAATGGCGTGATCCGCGTCTGTGATCAGTTCCTGTAAATATTCTAGCTGCTGGTGCTGCGCCCTTACCCCAAGGGACAAATGCGCAACAATAATCAGTAAGCTGCTGTGCTCTAAGGCGAAGCGGGCAATGATAGCCCCACGACCAGGCATGATGCCGGGCAGTTTATGGTCTTCAAGAATTTCTGGTTTGATGCGGGTTAACAGGCCATTGCCATGTTGCCCGAGTGGCCCAAGGTTGCGGTTGCGTTGCTGGTACCAGTACGGAAATTCAGCTTTTTCGGCAAGATATTCAACCTGATTAACAAACCCGCTGCGATAACTGCCGCCATCGGTTTCTTGTAGTGCGGCTACGTCAAAATCCTTTAACGCATCTGCCATCCGGTCTAGGTTTTGATTGCGTGTATTGTTGGGTAGTAAATGCTGCCAACCACGGGTCACGTAGTGATGGTAGTTTTCGGTTTGAATGCCGACTTGAATGTTGTAGGTCACTAATCGAAGGTGTGTTTTGCGTGCAGCCGCCGCGTTTGAGCCAGCCTCATCGGTTGGCTCGTTATCGTTGCTGTCAGAACTAGATGTTGAGTGTGTACTCAAAGCGACTGGGTTCTCCGATGAATGAATGTCTTTACAGGTTACGTTCTTTCTCGATCAAAAAATCAACTACCTTGAGCATCTCGGCGTAGGTTTTAACCATGCCAGCACTTACCCGGTATTTACCGTTGATGATTATTGCTGGCACCCCAGAAACCCTTAGGCTACGGGCACGTTGGTCGGCTTGTTTTACTTTTGAGATGGTGCCAAAGGCATCGAATGCATTATTGAACTCTTCAGCTTTGACGCCCTGTTGTTCAAATATTTTGGCGATTTCGGCTTTGCTTGTTAAGCGCTGGCCATCGACGTTCATCGCATTAAATAGCGCGGGGTGTACGCTGTCTAGCACACCAAGCGTGATGGCTGCGTAGTATGCACGCGCGTGCAGTTTCATCGGCTCGCTCCACATTGAAGGCGAGTGGTTAAACGCTACATCTTCAGGAAGAGTGGCCTGCCAAGTGTTTACCAGTGGGTCAAACTTGAAGCAATGCGGGCAGCCGTACCAAAAGAATTCAGTTACCTGAACCTTATCTGTGCGCACAAAGCTTTTCTGTGTGGGGACTTCAGCATAGTGAACCCCAGCAATGTATGGCTGGGCGGATACGGTTGAGACTGCTAATAAAACGAGCCCGGAAAATAAACTCAGTAAATTATTTTTATAATTTGATCGCATACGCAAAAGGCTCCAAAATCGTGCTCGTTGGCACTATTAATTAATATCGAAACGTGAAGTTGAACAGACAATCTATCGAGAAGGGAGTTCCTGTTCACAGAAAGGCTAGGTGTTTATAGCGGTTAAGCCGTTATTAGGCAGCTGGGTCAATAGAGTAATATTAGCAGATCCCAGAAACAACAAAGGCGGGTTTTAGCCGCCTTTGTTGTTTATATCTTTGTGCGCCTAGGGCGCTGCCTAGCAACTGGATTAACGTAATCCAGAAATGTAACTAGCTAGTGCTTCAATATCTTTGTCGCTGAGTAGCTCTGCGTTATCACGCATAATTTTGTCCGCATCATTGTGACGCTCGCTAGCGCGGAAGGCTTTAAGCTGCGCTGCGGTATAAGCGGCGTGCTGACCTTTCAATGAAGGGTAGCCCGCAGGTGCGTTACCTGAACCGGTTGGAGAATGGCATGCTGAACAAGCCGATACGCCTTTGCGCTTGCTGCCAGAGCGGTAAAGCTGCTCGCCCAGTGCGACCAGTTCTGCTTTTGCAGTGCCTAACTTCACAGTTTGTGAGGAAAAGTAGGCTGCGATATCTTGCATGTCTTGATCAGACGAGTTCGCTAAAAGGCCCGTCATGGTAGGAGCAGCACGATCACCATTTTTGATATCTTGCATCTGTTTAACAAGGTAACGAACATTTTGGCCAGCTAGTTTAGGGAATGAGCTGATCATGCTATTACCATCGACACCGTGGCATGCACCACAAACAGCCGCTTTAGCTTCGCCTGCAGCTGCATCGCCTTGAGCGGTAGCAACCGCACTGAAGCTCAGCAACAGTATAAGACCCAGTGTCAGTTTTTTCATAAGATTATCCAATATCATTTCTTCGGTGATCGTAGTGAGCAGGTGGTAAAACCTGCCTTATTTGCTCATAAAATCGATAGCATTTTTGTACTCTGCATCGCTGCAGTCGCCGCACATACCGGTTGCAGGCATAGCGCCTTTACCTTTTTTGACAGTGGCAATAGCCGCGTCCATACCGCCTTCAAGGCGTGTAGCCCAAGCTGCGCTGTCACCTACCTTTGGAGCGCCTGCAACGCCGGAAGCGTGACAGAAAGTACAAGATTTAGTAAAGACTTCTTCGCCGCTGCGTTCTGCCTGAACAGAAAAAGCCACTACCGTAAGAGCGATAATCGAGATCAATTTTTTCATAAAAATACCGTTTCCTTGCATTTCTGCAACTGATTCTCTCAACCGTTTTAATTTTTGTGCGGCCAGAGAACGTATGACAAAGTATCAAAACCTAGTTCGTAGCGAGCATTTTGAACATGCACAAGCTACACAACGCGACGCATTATATAACAATAGTCATTAAAACGTGAAGCCATGCATTTTCTGTTAATATTCTGATCCAAAATAGACCGCCGGAGAACTCCCATCGACCGCTTTTATCAACAGGCTGAATTTCTGATCAGCGCCGCTAGTTTCGACCAATGTCCAGAAGACGAAGGTTTCGAGGTGGCATTTGCTGGCCGCTCGAATGCGGGTAAATCTAGTTCCATTAATGCCTTAACTGGCGGCAAGCTTGCGCGGGTCAGTAAAACTCCGGGGCGGACTCAGCTCATCAACTTTTTTAAGCTTGATGACGAACGAAAATTGATCGATTTGCCCGGCTATGGCTACGCTAAAGTGGCGAAATCAGTTAAAGATCGTTGGCAAAAACAGCTCGACCTTTATCTGGTTAATCGGACGTGCCTGTGTGGTTTGGTATTGGTGATGGATATTCGCCACCCCCTCAAACCTTTTGATGAAAGCATGATTGAGTGGTGTTTGCAGTCAGATATCCCAGTGCACCTGCTGCTAACCAAAGCGGATAAGCTGAAAAGCGGCGCGGCAAAAACCCAACTAATGAAGATACAAAAAGTTTTTGCTGATCAAACTGATTTGGTCAGCGTGCAGTTGTTCTCATCAACAAAGAGTACTGGCGTTAAAGAGTTGGTTAACCGGCTTAATAGTTGGTATCAGCGCACGGCCTAGCGATGGGGTGTGCGCTCTCGCCTTCGAGTAACGGGCACAACGTACGTAACCCCAGCTAAACCGGCGCAAGTTGCAGGCAAAAAAAGCCCCGGTATGATCAGAGGATGCATACCAGGGCAGAGGGGGAGAGCTTCAAAATAATAAAAAGATAACTAAAATCTTCACTATTACTGAGTGCGCTTTCCCCAGATAAGTTCAATGATCGCCAAATATTTGTATTTAGCTTATAAATCGCGGTTTAGCGAAATCCATAATGCTTGCGCTTGAGCCACACATTGCCCGGCTGAATTGTAGATTGCAGATCCGCCAAAGGCTTTTCTTCCCTTACGTGATTCAGCCCATCCAATAGCGATGGCTTGCTCGCCGGCTTTTAGATCGCCGTTTAGCATAAAGGTGAAACTGGCCAATACCATCGGTTCCATCTCTTTGTTGCCAGGTATTTCTAAAATTCCAAATGAGCTTGGGCAATCTAGCGCAGCGCACAGCACTTGCGTTTTAAGTATCTCATTATCATCACAATAGTCCGCGGCTACCTGCCAAGTGGATGCCACCATCGGTTTGTCGCTGGGGCCAACAGAGCCCGGGTAAATGCACAGTGCATCGGATTGGTTGCGGGCTGGGCCACAAACGAAGCAGCCGGGAAAAGGGTGGTCTGAGCCATCAAAATTACCCATCGCCTGCTCGGCTTGTTTAATAGTGGGTGCAGTGGGAGGTGCAGTAAGCCCATCGACCAAAGACCCTACCGCTAAGTCCGTGTCGCCGCAGCGCAGTAGCATGCCTAATTCACCTTGTTCCGAGTGCGTTTCAAACAGCTCAAGTGCCTGTTCAAGTGGCGGAGGAGCCATTAGCCGAACCTGAATTCCCCGGCCACTGGCGTTACTTGCCGCTCGCAGGGGTTTTGCCAATACACCGGCTACGTAGCCGCCATTGGCAGAATCTGGTGGCCCGCAATATTGAGAGGCAATTGTGAGCTGTTCAATTAATTTCATGTTTTGTACCTAAGGGGTATTTCCGCGCACTTGTGATGGATTACTATCATGGGTGATACGAAAGAAAAGCTAAAATCCTATTCTAACAATAACAGGAGAATCAGCATGAACTTCGGACTTTCCGATGAACAGGGGCTACTTCAAGACGCCATTCGGGGCTTCCTTGAAGGGCAAACGCCTCTTGATAGCATTCGTAAATTTGCTGCAGATGGCAACGGCCTGCAAGCCAGCATATGGCAAGGGTTGATAGACCTTGGCGCAACCGGCGTCATTATCCCCGAGCAATTTGGCGGCAGCGATTTAGGCATGTTTGATGCCACCGTAATCATGGAAGCGATTGGCCGCACTGTTGCGCCGGTTCCATATCTCAGTACGGCGGTGCTGGCGCCCATAGCATTGCTGGGCAGCGGTAGCGACGCACAACAACAAGACGGGCTCAATAAAATCAGCGCGGGGGACGTAACCTTTGGTGTGGGTTTAACCGAAGCCACCGGCGTACGACGCGATGCCGGCCTTACCTTAACCGGCACGAAACTTAGCGGCAAAGCACTGTTTGTGATGGATGGCTTAAAAGCCGACCAACTGATTTTGGCGGTAGGCTCAGACACCTTAGTCAGCGTGAGTGCCACTGCAGCAGGCCTCACGCGAAACCGCTTAAACGTAAGCGACAAAACCCGTGGCATCGCAGAAGTACTGCTTGATCATGTCGATTGCGAACTAATCGGCGCAGCCGGTTCGGCCACTCAAACCATCGAAAAAATGATCGATGCTGGGCGCATTGGCTTGGCAGCGGAGTCTTTTGGTGCTGCTGAAATATTGTTTTACCGCGCCCGCGACTATGCCCTTGAACGCAACCAGTTCGAGCGCCCTATCGGCTCATTCCAGTCCATCAAACACCTGTGCGCAGAAATGATTGCCGACTTAGAACCCTGTCGCTCTCTTATTTGGTACGCCGCATACGCCTATGATGAACTACCCGAAGAGGCCAGTTTGATGGCCTGTCATGCCAAAGCCAATACCCAAGAAGTGGCCAAAATGGTGGCCCGTAGCGCAACCGAAATCCACGGTGGTATGGGCTTCACCGACTTAATGGGTCTGCACTATTGGCTAAAACGCATTGAGCTGAACCGGCAATTATTGGGTGGCCCCGAAGCAACCCGCGAAGCTGCAGCCAAATTGCAGGGTCTTGTCGCGTAACTACCCGACACCTCTATCACAATAGCGGCCACACCTTTGATTAATATGGCCCGAAAAAGAGAGCTCAATCATGGATTTAACTTTCAGCCAAGAACACCAGGATTTTCGCAAACAAGTACAAGGTTTTTTAGAAGAACACAAAGGCACAGCGCCCAACATGAAAGCTGTAAACGGTACATCCTCAGCGCCGACACCGTCCGTGAAGCGCTGGCAGCACATACTGATAGAAAACGGCTATACCGCACGCACCATCCCAAAAGAATACGGCGGCTACGGAGGCGAAGCAGACCTTATTAAAGGCCTGATCATTCAGGAAGAGTTCATCGCAGCGGATGTTTCCACTGGTCTTACTGGCCAAGGAATCTCGATGTTGGTGCCAACACTATTAGAGCTAGGCACTGAAGAGCAAAAACGAAAATGGATTAGCGCAACCATTCGAGGCGACGTTGTTTGGTGTCAGGGTTATTCCGAGCCTGGTGCAGGCAGCGACTTGGCCAGCCTAAAAACAAAAGCGGTGATTGAAGGCGATCAATTCGTCATCAATGGTCAGAAAATTTGGACCAGCTCTGCGCACTTTTCAGACATGTGTTTTATCTTGGTTCGCACCGAACCGGACGCACCAAAACACCACGGCATTAGCTACCTATTGATGCCAATGACAACCCAAGGCATTGAAGTGCGGCCGTTGGTTACCATCACTGGTGATGCCATGTTCAATGAAATGTTCCTAACCGATGTGAAAATTGGTAGCGACCAACTAGTTGGCGAGCGCGGTAAAGGCTGGATGGTGGCCAACGCCACACTCAAACATGAGCGCGGCATGATTGGTAACCCAGCGCAGACCGAGGCCAACCTCAATGCATTGATTAAATTGATGAAAGCCGAAACCTGCGACGGTATTCGCGCAGTCGATATGCCGGTTTTCCGTGACCGTTTGATGCGGCTACAGGGCAGGTTGTTGGGGCTTAAACTGCACTCACTGCGCTTGCTAAGTGATGACCTGAATGGCAAAGCCCCAGACCACGGCGGCTTAATTGTTAAATACTCCACCGCCTACCTCAACCACGAACTCTATTCCTTAGGCGTAGATGTAATGGGCGAGCTTGGTACGTTGTACGGCGGCGATGCCTACCAAAGTGAACTCGACTGGCAGAAGATGTTCCTCGGTTCGTTCTCTAGCATTATTGGCGGCGGTACTGCGCAGATCCAGAAAAATGTGATCAGCGAACGTGGTCTTGGAATGCCCCGCGAGCCGCGTGTAACCATGGGTGCCAAGGGTTGGGCCATGATGTAGCGCTTCACTATATTAAAAGGTATAAAAAAGGGCCGTTATCGGCCCTTTTTTAGTTTGTGTTTCATGGCTTTTTAAGGTGTTCGCATTGGTGAATTTCGTGGTTGTATTTGCCGCCGTTGTCGAGGCAGGCATCCACCCACCCCTATAAAGGCGCTATTTATTCACAAATACCAACCGCCGCTAACCGCTATTATTAGCGCGCCGATAATAGCGATCCATTTTATGGCGTGTTCCCCAGCGCTCTTTTTGCCCGCAAACGCCGGATCCAGCTTCTAATCAAAATCAGCACGGTTAGTAGCAGCGGTACTAGCAGGGTGTTAATTAGTTTCACCCAAGTACCGAGGCTTTCAATCTCTTGGTCTAGCTGATGGCGAACTTCCCGCAGTTCTTTACGGATCGATAATTTCTTTTCTACAAAGCTATCTATGGCTGCCTGTTGCTCAGCGTTTAGGGTTTGTTGCTGACCGGCTTGGGGTGGCTGCTGAAGTGCGGCAAGTTGTCCTTCGGTTTCGCTTAAACGCGCAATGAGCTCTTGTTCTTTTAGCCGGAACTGGTCTTCTGCATTACGGCGTAGTTGCTCTACCACGTGGAAGGGCCGGTAAAACTGGCCTCGGCTACGAATGCTGATGAGGTCTGAGTTGCCCATTAAATTTTCTGCGCTGTTGATCATAAAATTGCCGTTATCGGCAAAGGGCGTTGCTACTTGTTGGCCAAAGAACTCTTCAACTTGCACCCAAAGGCGGTCTGAAAAAATATCGGTATCGGCAACAATGATTAACTGTATGTCGGTTATAGATTCGCTCAGTGCAGGTATGTTGTGGGTATCGTTATTGGCTTCATCAGTGGTTGCTGTAGAAGCAGGATCTGCAGCCAACTCAGCAGCCGGTTTACCCTGTGGGAAGGCAGTTTTAACTGGCCCAGAAATACGCGCCGCAACCACGTACTGTTGGCCGGTGGTGTCAAAAGCACCCAACAGTACGTCGGGGTCTTCCAGGTTGGCAAACTTGCTAACTTCAATGAGCCCTGCTTGTTGGCTTGACTGTATTAAGGTTGTAAATGTAGTGCTTGCGCCTTGTAGTGCAGAGAGCACGCCAGCGCTAGAAACATGTAGTTTTTCTAGCTGGCGGGTGATGATATCTTCGCGGTTAAAGTTACTGGCGCCGGTATCGGCTCCAGTGTTTTGGTCAAACAGCAGCAGCGCTGGGTGGCGTACGGGTGGCCGGTCGCGGCTAATGTTTACCCGCATGGCATGGGTGAGGTCCCCCAGTACTTGGGTTGAATCGTATTGAACGCCCCATGCTTTTAGCAGGTTGGGCATGTCTGAACTACTTACACCCCCTGCGGTTTGGGCTTGATCTTGTTCGGCCACCGGGTCGAGCATGATGATGGCATGGCCACCGCCTAACACGTATTGGTCGATGGCGAATGAGGTTGCTGGCGAAAGCTGGCGCGGATGCATGACCAGCAATAGCGCAATGTCATCGTCAATGTTATCGGTGGCTGGGTTAATACTTTTTACCCGAAACAACTGTTCAAGTTGTGCAACTGCAGCCCAGGGTTTGGTGGGCTGGCCGGTGCGTGGGTCGCGGGCGCCGTCTATTTTAAGTGTGGATAACACCCCAGCGATGGGCTTGTCGGTTTGGCCCAATTTGTAGATCAGCTGGCTGATATCGTATTCAAGAAATTCTTCACGATCTGGGCTAAAAGCCGGCAGTACTTGGGTTTTGGTTTGGTCGGTTATATCAGTAGTCCCCGCTGTACCGGTTAGCCCAAAGTACAAAACAGGCCCCCCGGGGCTGGTGGGTATGCCTTGTATGCCCGCAGAAACGGCTTGGTCTTCTTGTTCAGAAAAGCTTTCTGGGTCGATTAATTCAAAGATTATTTTACCGTTTGCGGCGGCTTGGTATTCTTGCAATAGCTCGGTAATGCGTTTGGCATAGGCGCGAACCTGCTGCATTTCGCGGGTGGCTTTGTCTGAATAATAAAAGGTAAGGGTGATAGGGGTTTCAATGGCATTGATGATATTGGCAGAGCCCTGTGACAAGCTGTACAACTTGTCTTGTGTAAGGTCGAGTCGTGCATTATTGAACAGGCTTTGGCTCAGCGTGATGGCGACAAGCGATACCACTGCAACCAACAATAGCGACGAAGAAGATTTAAGCGTATTCACTGAAAACATGCTCATTACCCCGCCTTCTTTTTTTCAATCACGATGGCGGTAGCAAACAGCCAGCCCACCATCATAATGATGAAAAACAGCAGGTCGCGGAAGTCGAGCACCCCACGGCTAATGGCATTGAAGTGAGTCAGCAAACTCATTGAAGCAATCATGTCTACCAGTGCTGCCGGCAACCAACCGTTGAACACCGAAAGGATCATAGGAAAGCCGGTGAACATAAATATAAAACACAGGCTGATGGTAAGAATAAAGGCGATCACTTGGTTGTGAGTGGTTGCAGACATGCATGAACCCATGGCCAAAAAAGCCCCCGACATCAACCAGCTGCCCAGATAACTGGCCAAAATAATGCCATTGTCCGGGTCGCCAAGGTAGTTGACGGTAACCCATAAAGGCGTGGTGAGTAGCAGCGCAATGCCAATAAAAACCCAAGCCGCTAAAAACTTACCCAACACCGCTTCTGAAAGTTTGATGGGTAGTGTTAGCAATAGCTCTACAGTGCCGGCGCGCAGCTCTTCGGCCCATAAGCGCATGGAAATGGCAGGTACAAAAAACAGGTAAAGCCATGGGTGAAAGTTAAAAAACACCTGTAGGTCAGCTTGGCCTGTTTCGTAAAAACCACCAATATTGAAGGTGAATATGCTCGAAACAATGAGGAAAATAACAATAAATACGTAAGCCAAAGGCGTCGAAAAATAGCTACCTAGCTCGCGTTTAAAAATAATGGGAAGTCGGTTCACGGATAAATCTCTAACATTCAAAGTGGTTGTGGATACGGTGGGTAGGTGCGGTTCAGGTAGTTAATTTACGGAACACGTCGTCGAGCCGGCCCTTTTCGATATACAGCTCTGCAATGTCCCAGTTTTCTTGTTCAGCCAGTTGTTTAACGTCTTCAAGAACGCTGTTTCCGGGGGTGCTTAAAAGCGTAAAACAGCCATCGGCGGCTTCTATGCGGGTAACATTACTGAGCTGTTGTAGTTTTTGTTGTGGGTCAATGGCGCTGCTAAAGCGAACGGTAACTGCCTGATGATAATCAGATTGCGCCTCGAGTTCGGCGGGAGTGGCATCGCTTACCAATTTACCGTCTGCAATCATAATGACGCGGCTGCATAGCGCGTTCACCTCTTCCAATATATGGGTAGAGATGATCACAATTTTGTCTTTCGATAAGTTACGAATCAGCTCCCTAACCTTAAATTTTTGGTTTGGGTCGAGGCCATCGGTGGGTTCATCGAGTATTAGGATTTTCGGGTCATGTATCAGTGCTTGGGCCAAACCAACGCGGCGTTTAAAACCCTTTGAGAGCGTCTCAATAGTGCGCTCGAATACTTGTGTAAGCTCTAAAGACTCAACAACTTGAGCGACTCGTTCATCGCGTTGCGCACCTTTGTAACCGCGTAGTTCTGCAATGAAACGTAAAAAACCGCATACGCTCATATCGCCCCAGGCAGGTGCGCCTTCGGGTAAATAACCGATCATCTCTTTCGCTTTAAGGCCATCTTTGGGCAACGATTGGCCGAATAGTTCAATGCTGCCAGAGGTTGGCGCAAGGAACCCGGTGATTATTTTCATGGTGGTGGTTTTGCCCGCTCCGTTGGGGCCTAGAAACCCCAATACTTCTCCAGCGCTAACCGAAAAACTAAGGTTATCTACGGCTCTAAATGGCCCAAACTGCTTGCTGACTTGATCCAGCTTAATCATAAAATTGATTGCTCAAAACGGGTTTGTGGAATGCCTTTGACGAGAAGAACGTTACCAGTGGGAATCTAATTATTATTTTCAAAAATCGTAGCACTTATGCTCAGTAACGGCCAGACCTTGTAGCCATAAAAATTGCACAGTAAAACAGTCAATAGGTGAGAATTTGAAACGAGATGTTAGCAGCGAGAAAGTGGTTTGTTATTGGCTTGTTGCGTGCTTATTTTGTGCTTATTGCGAGGGGTCGCGGATCATGCAGGGTGCGTGTTGCAGGTATATGCCTTGCGCTTCGGCATGCGCTTTAAATAACAAGTGCCGAAGCGGATGTGACGAGTGAGGTATTGAGCCGCCTGGCTAACGCCGCCCTGCGGTTTTTTCAAGGCGTTTCTTTTCAGCTTTGATTAGCCTTTTGAGGGACTTTTCACGCAGCTTGCTAGTTTTTATAGCGCTAATAATTTGCGCATCGTATTCTTGAAACCAGGTGCGTGAACCGCGCACCATTTTTGAAAGGCTCAACATGCCGCTACCGAGCGCAAACAAAAATGCCTGGTTGCCTTTTTCGTTGTCAAGCATCAGCACTCTCAATTCGGCTACTGAGCTTTTTTTGGTGTATACATCTAACCCTTGGAGCCGCTCGTTAAAAGCGGTGATTTTATCGGCGTATTTGTCTGAAAGGTCATCCGGCGTGGGAAGTGTTTTGGTGTAGGCTGCAAATTTTTCGTCAAGATCAGCGCCAATGTCACCGCCCTGTAGTTCTGTCGCGCTATCCGTATTCGCGGTAACCCTGCCATTTAAGGCAAAATAACCCACTGAAAAAAACGTTAGCATCGCCAGTACGATGACCGTAACCGCGCCACTGATTATTCGTTGTAGTTTTAATGATTTTTCAAGATTGGCAATCCGCGCGCTGTCTGACAGCGGCTCGGCCTTGCTGGGTTCTTCGTCTGTATCTCTGGGGTCCGCCATGAGTGGCTGCCTTTTGTAAATTTACGGTAAATACGTAAGCCTAGAATCACCAGCGAGTTTATTTTATGCGAACAGGTGATATAAACTGCACGTTATCTACACACGTTATGTTCACTTGAGTATAGAGGGTATTTTCTAAATCCCATAAAAAGACCCCTGCAAGCCCCTTGTTTATTACCTTTAGCGACCATCCATGACCACAACTATCCTATTTAATAAGCCATTTAATGTGCTCAGCCAATTTACCGACCAAGAAGGCCGGAAAACGTTGGCAGACTTCATTGAAATAAAGGATATTTACGCAGCCGGTAGGCTAGACCGCGACAGCGAAGGCCTAATGGTACTCACCAGTGACGGGCGGCTGAACAAACGCATTACCGACCCGAGCAATAAAATGTGGAAAACCTACTGGGCACAAGTAGAAGGCGAGTTAGATTCAAAAGCGCTCGATAACCTGCGAACCGGCGTTATGTTAAAAGATGGCAAAACAGCGCCCGCCAAAGCAAAAATAATCTCGCAACCAGAAAGCCTGTGGGAGCGCAACCCGCCCATCAGAAAACGCCAAAACATACCCACAAGTTGGTTAGAACTACAGATAGCCGAAGGAAAAAACCGCCAAGTGCGACGCATGACCGCAGCGGTTGGGTTTCCTACGTTACGGTTAATACGGTATCAAATTGGGCCGTGGAAACTCAGCGGCCTAGAGCAAGGAAAATGGATTGAAACCTCTATTTAAGCCCAGCACTAAAAAAGCCAAAATAGATAAAATAATGCATACCAAAACTAAATGACAACTGAGCGCGCCATGAACAAACAATGGATCTATAAATGCACCGAATATTTTGGTTGGTTGCACTTCCTACCGGCGTTATTGTGTTTAGCCGTATTACCTTTTTATGATGTGCCGGTAACGCTTAGCAAAGCATCTGTTGGCGCAACTGCATTTTTGCTAACTTTGGTGGGCGGCTCTTTGATCTATTCATCACGGCAACAATTTATGGGCACAGACCTAGGTGAGAAAGCGTATCCGGCAAGCCTTGTTTCTTATCTGTTATTTGTTTTGATTGGGGCGCAATGGCTTTAGCGGTTCGTTAGAGGAATAATTTTTTGTGCAAATAAATATGCCTGTGATACGCGAAATATATTTGATTGCGGAGACTTTTTTATATCTCCTTAAGTTAAAAAATAATTACAAAATAAAACGAGAGGGTTGATTATGAAATTAGGTTTATCGATAGGTTATTCCGGCCGTGAAATAGGTATGGATATGACACGAATCAAAGAAGCAGAAAACCTTGGTTTTGATTCAGTCTGGACTGCCGAAGCTTACGGCTCCGATGCGGTTTCCCCAGCAGCTTGGATTTTGGCGCAGACTACCAAAATAAAAGTGGGTACTTCAATCATGCAAATTCCTGCACGTACACCTGCCAACGCAGCGATGACAGCCATGACATTAGACGCACTTTCTGGTGGCCGTTTTATTATGGGCCTTGGTGCATCGGGCCCTCAAGTTGTAGAAGGCTGGCACGGAGTTGGTTACAAACGGCCAGTGACTCGTACCAAAGAATATATTGCCATTATTCGTAAAATTTTAGAACGCGAAGGCCCGGTCACATTTGATGGCTATCATTACCAGCTGCCTAATAGAGGCGAAAAATCTGTTGGGTTGGGTAAACCGTTAAAAAGTATTTTGCATGGCAATCCAAATATTAAAATCTACACGGCTTCTATTACCAATGCAGGCATTGAAGCCAGTGCCGAAGTTGCCAACGGCGTTTTCCCATTGTGGATGAACCCAGAAAGATACGATATTTTTGCACCGAATATTCAAAAGGGTTTTGACAAAACCACGGATAAAACATTACAAAATTATGACATCATACCCTCAGTAACCGTGATAGAAGGCGATGACCTTGAAGCCTGTCGTGAACCCATAAAACAACATATGGCCCTGTACATTGGCGGCATGGGTGCACGTGAAAAAAACTTTTACAATGATTACGCCAAACGCTTGGGTTATGAAGATGCTGCTGTGAAAATTCAGGATTTATATCTGGATGGAAAAAAAGAAGAGGCCGCCGCAGCAGTGCCAAACCAACTGGTTGACGACATTGCATTGATTGGCCCACGCGAACGTATTAGAGAGCAGCTACAACCCTGGAAAGAAGCCGGCAAAAAACGCCACGTCGACACCATGATGATTGGTACACAGTCGATTGAGACCATGCGGTTTTTAGCAGAAGAAATGCTTTAACGTTAAAGTGGGCTTAGTACAAAAAACAGCGCAGGCCTGAGTACGGACAAAATATTATTAAGTTATTAAGTTATTAAGTTATTAAGTTATTAAGTTATTAAGTTATTAAGTTATTAAGTTATTAAAGCATTCCACAGCCACGAACTCACCGTCTGGTTGTGGCGGTTTTTGGCTATCCGGCTGAGCAATGCTAAGCAAGTGTTTAATGCCATAAGTTCGGGCGCTTTGTAACACCGACTGATTATCATCAATTAGCATGGTGCGGGCAGGGTCAAAGGGTTGAACATCGTTCAGCGCTTGCCAAAATAATTGAGATTCTTTGGGGTGACCAAAATCGTGGGAGCTGTAAATTTCATCTAGCCCATTATCAATGTTTGTGATCGCTAATTTGAGCTCAAGCCCAGAACGGTGAGCATTGGTTGCCAAAACACGGTTACAGTTTTTTTGTTGTAAAAAAACTAGAAACTCCGTAACAAATGGGCGAATCTGCACCAAGTGTTTTACCTCTAATTTAAGCGCGACAATATCAATACTCAGCGCATCGGACCAGTAATCTAAGCAGTACCAATTGAGGCTACCTTTGGTTTTCTGAAACAGCACAATCATTTTTTCAAAGGCTTGGTCGCGGGTGATGCCGTTGTGGTCGGCATAACGTTGCGGCAAATGCTCAAGCCAAAAATGGTTATCGAAATGCAGGTCCAGCAGGGTGCCGTCCATGTCTAACAAAACCGTATCCACATTGTTCCAATCTATCTTCACAGCTACACTTATCCGTTTGAAAAACAGCAGTTTAAACCATTAAAGGCATTCCTAAAAAGACACTTGAGTAGGATCGCCCATTTTCCAGGAGCTTCATTGTGACATTATCCGAACTAATCCAGCCGGTAGTTGAAATCAGTAAACGCGCAGGCGACTGCATTCTTGAAGTGTACAACCGCGAACAAGATATCGATGTCGACTACAAATCGGATGACTCGCCCTTAACCGAAGCCGACCTCGGCGCGCACAAAATAATAGAAGCCGGCTTACTCGCGCTGACCCCAGATATCCCCGTGTTGTCAGAAGAATCCGACGAAATCCCATACTCCGTGCGTAGCCAATGGGAAAAATACTGGTTGGTAGACCCACTCGACGGCACCAAAGAGTTCATCAACCGTAACGACGAGTTCACCGTAAACATCGCGCTAATAGACAATGGCGTGCCGGTTTTGGGGGTGGTTTATGTGCCGGTTCTAAAACAACTGTTCACGGGTGTAGCTGGCGAAGGCGATGGTTGCGGCGCATATTTAACCGAAGGTGACGGTCAGCCAGTGGCCATTCGCTCGCGCAGCGTACCTGCCAAAGTGACTGAAGAAACACCGTTAATCGTAGTGGGAAGCCGCCGTCACGGAGCCGATGCACTTAAACGTTGCTTAACCCGTATGCGCCAACACATTGGCCCGGTAGAAATGACCAGCATGGGCAGCTCGCTAAAAATCTGTCTGGTAGCCGCAGGCAAAGCCGATATCTACCCACGCCTTGCACTCACCTGCGAATGGGACACCGCCGCCGCACAAGCAGTGGTAGAAGCCGCCGGCGCAACATTGGTAGATACCGAGCTAAAACCGCTGCGTTACAACCAAAAAGAGCCAATGCTAAACCCATTTTTTTACGTGATTGGTGATACCGATTTTGGCTGGTCTGAAATTTTAGAGCCGGTAATGGCTCCACAGGCGTAACGCTGAATAGCTTTACGAAAGGCACTAACTAAAATTGCGGATGCTTCGTGTTGGTACAGCCGTGTAACAAAGGCTCAACACGAAGTATCCGGCAATGGTCTTACAACACCTAAAGCTAGTATTAGCGGCCGTGGTTAATATCCGCCGCGATCTGCTTTGAAAGACTAATAGCAGCCTGGTTTAGGCTGTCTTTCATCGTATTCGAAGAGACATTCTGTCGTGTGTACGTGAATGTTTTGCGGTAAATCACATTGCCGTCTGCAAGCGGGTTAGATTCACTGGGTGATTTTCGGTACTGCTGTAGCGAAGCCGCTTTGGGGTACATTACCGCATTCGCAGTAACAATAAGCGCATCGGATTCATACCGGTAGCCAATATGGCAAAAAAGCACAGCGCTAGCGGTTGACTGATCCAGCGTGATTCGTGAAGAAGACTCGCTACCTATTTTATCAAGCTGCAATGGAAGTGCTACTTTAACGTTTTGAATTTTACTGAATGCATCAGTCGAAGCCTTCAACATGACTTCGCGGAAATCATAATCGCGAAGTGTGGCCAGCATTGGAACAGCAGATTCCTCCGCGCTTGATTTTCGAGAAGAATCTATCGCTGAAAAAATGAGTGCACCAAGTAAACCACTGTTGCCTGGGTTGGTAGCTTGAACCGTAACATCTAAAGAGCTTTGAGGGATCGTTAGCACACCCTCAATTTGCTCAATGTTGCTTTGAGCTTGCGTACTCATTGATATTTGAGGGGCTGCACAACCTACCAGTACAGCAACAATTACAGTTAATGCGAGTGTTCTTAAATTCAAAATGCGTTCCATGTTTTTATTCCGTAAGGTTGATGTTATGTATGCTTCGCCGGCATATTAATGCAGGCTATTTTTGGAGGCCGAGGTATAACAAATTACACCTGTTATGTAATGTTTAATATTCAAACGGAGCCGATGAATAATTAGATGTCTGGTAATTTAGGTAATGGTATTTTATTACCAATCAACATAAAAACTGAAAACAAAATAAAGGGAGAACAACATAGAGGGTCGAATCATCCTAAGCATTACCGACGGTATTGTAGATGTACGCTTTGTACGTAGCAAAAAAATGAACGCGCTCGATGGTGAAATGTTCGCTGCAATAACCGAAGTTGGCGAGCGACTGCGTAATGTGCCTGAAGTGCGCGTAGCGGTGTTATCTGGCACTGGCCGGCATTTTGCGCAGGGTTAGATATGAGCAGTTTTTCTAACATGGCTGCTGATAATAATTCCGAAGAAAACCTACAAGAAAGCGCTGCCAACAAACCTCCACAACGCAGCGAGCCGCTAGTAACAAGAACCCACGGAATAGCCAACTACGTTCAGTATGCCGTGTGGATGTGGCGCAATTTACCCATGCCGGTTATCGCAGCAGTGCATGGCGTTGCTTATGGTAGTGGTTTTCAAATCGCCCTACGGGCTGATATACGTTACGCCGCACCAGAGCCCCGCTTTTCAATTATGGAAATAAAATGGGGTATCGTGCCCGATATGGCAGGCACACAATTAATGCGCCATTTAGCCCGTGAAGATATCGTGAGTGAACTGGCCTACACAGGTAGAATATTTACCGCGCAACAAGCATTGGAATATGGATTTATAACACGAATAAGTGAAAACCCACTTGCCGCCACATTTGAAACCGCTAAAGAAATAGCCACAAAAACCCCGATGCAATTCGGGGTAATAAACGGTTATTTAGTGCCGCAAATTATTTATCGGTAGAAGCAGGATTATTGATGGAGTCGGAAATACAAGGCAACGTAATGGGAAAAGGAAATCAGAAGTAAGCGGTAAAGGCTGTGCTTGAGGAAAGGGTTGCTGAATTTGGTGATTGATTTGTTAGGGCTTTAGGCTTTACTCAGTGACTCTCTTGTCTCACCAAACTTCGCACTAACTTCTTTAGCGGCATCAATGGTTACCTTATTAATTACCGACGTATAAAAATAACGGTTGCCGTGCATATCCAACACTTTGATTTTAATCTTCATTTTATTATCGCGGGTCTTGGGTAAATAGTTGCCCCAAGATTCTTCTTGTTCGAAACAAACTACCCTTACATTTTTTCCCTTCAAGTAAATAAGTATCAATTTGATTGTCAGTATGCTGATTTCTCTGAACAAGGAACGGGTAAACCTTTCGGTCTTCTCCAAGCTTCATAATGAAGTCGGATTTTGAAACTGTAAGCTCTTTTAGTCAGAACCAGCGAAATGGAATGAAGTGACTTTTCGAGTTATAACCTACATGAATAGTTTTGATATCAGTCGGCGCGCCACCAACATTTGTTATGGATAGATAAAGTGCAACGGCAGTCCTATGCGTGTGTCGCCCATTCCTTGTTGCGAGGGTTTCAAACAAAGCACAAAATGTTGACCCCGGTAGGACTTCTACTTTTAAGTCAGGCTTGCGCCTTAGTGCTTTAAACGCGCCACTTACCCAACCCAAAAATAGAGCGGCTAAAAATAAGATAAGGGCGAAAAAACTTGAGTTTTCATTGGTCCAATTAATTATTGCTTCTATAGTCTCAGTTATTTGTTAGCTCTAGCCGTGTGAACAAGCGGAACCGATTTTCCACGTATTGTGATTTAAGGCACAAAATATGGATCTATCTATGCCGCTGATTCCTGTTCAATATCCCAGGTGGGAAATACCAGTACCGCAGGGTGGCAATTTAATGCCCTGGCCAGCACTTTGGCCCGTTCAACGCCTAACTGAATTCTGTCGTTTTCGATGGCAGAGATAGTGGATTGGGGAATGCCTGATAATTTTGCTAACTCATTTTGGCTGAGTGCTTGAAGTTCCCTGATAAGTTTTACAGATTCACCAACGGAAACTACGGCTGTCCTTTTTGCCTTTTTGCCTTTTTGTAATTTTTCATATTATTTTATCGGATAATCGTCGGGAGTAACGTTTTCCACATGAACCATAATTTTGTCGGTTTCTACTTTGTAGATGACGCGATATTGTAGGTTTAGGCGTGAGGAACGATAATCTTTCCACTCACCTGAGAGTAATTCGTCTCGGAATCCTTTGATTCTTAATAAGCCTTGCGGGCCAGAAATAGCCACGATATCTTTCCATTTTTCGTACTTTTTTAGTACATCAATGGAGGCGGATTTCAGACTCTTAGTGACACGCTTATGTTCATATATTCCCCACATACCATATAAGATATATTCATTTTTAAGATTGGTGAAGCGGCAAGTTGATGGACTGAAGTGTGATTGATTGCTTAAGAAGAGCTTCAAACCTAAACCGATAACGCTCAGTAACTTCACTGGAGAAAAACTGAATTGAAGGTTGATCGGTTTTAACGCGCAGTTGGGATTCTTGCCCAATACGTTTTTCAAGCTGCCGGGCAACGGCTTCACCGGGGTGAATTATGGCTACGGCGGAACCGGTAATTTGCGAAATGGTTTCAATTAAAAATGGATAGTGGGTACAGCCCAGTACCAATGTGTCGACGTTTCGTTTTAACAGTGGTTGCAGATGTTGCTCTAGCAATTGGGTAACGATAGGACCGTCGATGTCACCCGCTTCTACTCTTTCGACTAGTCCGTTGCATGGCTGGGTTATTAATTCTATTTCGCGACCTTCTATGTTTTTACCATAAAGGTTACTTAGCTTTTCAAACTGGGTGCTTTGCAGGGTGCCGGCGGTGGCGAGTACACCCACCACTCCAGTTTTGCTTTGTTCTACGGCGGGTTTTATGGCTGGTTCTACGCCTATTACGGGAATGTTGGTAGTGGCGCGGATGGCGCTAATGGCAATGGTGGTGGCGGTGTTGCAGGCCACTACAATTGCTTTTACATTTTGGGCAATTAAAAAACGGCAGACTCGTAATGAATGATCTACGATCTGTGCATCGCTTTGTTTGCCGTAGGGTGCGTTGGCGGCGTCTGCCACGTAGATCAGTTGTTCGTTAGGCAGGGTTTGGCGGATAGACTCGAGTATCGAAAGCCCGCCGACCCCGGAATCAAATATCCCTATTGGTTGATTCTCTATCAAGGGATGGTTAAAACTACTTTGCCGATGGTCTGATTGGAATCGACCAGTGCAAAACCCTGCTCTGCTTCGGTGATGGGCATGGTTTTATGAATGATCGGTTTTAACTCACCGCTATCAAACAGTGGCCAGACCTGCTCGCGTAATGACTGAATAAGCTGGGTTTTCTGTAAATCCGTGCGGCTGCGCAGGGTAGAGCCGATTAGCCTAAATCGTTTCACCATCAGCAAGCCAAGGCTGATATCTGCGCTGGCACCGCCCATTAGGCCAATGAGTACTAAGCGGGCATTCACGGCCATGCAGCTCATGTTGCCGGCCAGATAGTTACCGCCAACGGGATCGAGAATAACATCTACGCCCTTGCCGTTGCGCCAGGTTTTAACTGCGCTCGCAAAGCTGCTTTCAGAGGTGTGATCCGTGGTGTGATCAGAAGAGTTGCGATCAAAGCCCGCATCGGCCCCTAGTTCTATACAGTAATCCAGCTTTTGCTGGCTGCCGACGGTCACAAAGCAGGGGTTGCCAAAATGGTGGCATAGTTGGATGGCTGCGGTGCCCACGCCACTGGCTCCGGCGTGTAGCAGTACCGATTCACCCGGTTGTAGTGCGGCTTCCTGAAAGATATTTAGCCATGCGGTGGCAAATACTTCGGGCAATGCGGCTGCCTGCTCAAAGCTAAAACCGGCAGGTATTGGAAGCAGATGTCCCGCGGGACAAACCACGGTTTCTGCGTAGCCGCCGCCGGATAGCAGTGCGCATACTGGGTCGCCTATTTTCCAGTTGGTCACGCCCTCACCCAATTGCTGAATCTCCCCCGCACATTCAAGGCCGAGTATTTCGCTGGCCCCGGGCGGTGGTGGGTAAACTCCAGCGCGTTGCGCCAAATCCGCGCGGTTGATTGCGGTTGCGCGTATACGAATGGCCACCTCGCCGGGGCCGGGTTGGGGCGCTGTGGTTTCAGTCCAGCTGAGTTTTTGATCGTCAATCTGAATTGCTTTCATATCCATTCCATCTGAACTGTAAAGGGTTAGTCCCAGTGGCGGATCAAACCTTCCTGGGTTACTGATGCGACCAACAGGCCGTCGCGTCTGTAGATACTGCCGCGACAAAAGCCTCGGGCATTCGAGCTGCTGGGGCTATCTTGCACATATAAAAGCCATTCGTCAGCGCGAATTTCATGATGAAACCACATGGCGTGGTCGAGGCTGGCAGCCTGTAATTTTTTGTTATCGATCGAGACACCGTGTGGCAATAGTGCGGTGGCGAGTAGTCCGCGATCTGAAGCATAGGCCAGTATGCATTTGTGTAATATGGGTAGGTCGGGCAGCTTTTCGGTAGCGCGAAACCAGCACATATGGTGGGGGCTGTGTTTACCTGCGCGGTTACTTTTGCCCTGATCAATATGGCGGAATTCGATAGGCCAGTCATAAAAGGTAGCGGGTTTGTAATTGTCCGGGTCAGTTTCAGCCAGCACTTCTAGTTGCATCTCTTCGGTGTCTAGGCCTTCTGGTGGCTCAGCGTCGGGCATATCGAACTGATGTTCGAGGCCCTCTTCTTGTACCTGAAATGAGGAAGACATGTTAAAAATGGCTTTACCGTTTTGGATCGCGACGACCCGTCGGGTAGTGAAGCTTTTGCCATCGCGGATACGATCTACCTCATAAATAATGGGTAAATCGGAGTTGCCCGGGCGCAAGAAATAGCCATGAAATGAGTGGGCTTCGCGGCCCTCAACCGTGCGACCAGCGGCAACCAGCGCTTGCCCCAGTACTTGCCCGCCAAACACCCGAGGGCGCTTTTTTTCTGGGTTAAACCCACGGAACAGGTTTACCTCGATCTGTTCCAAATCTAGCAATCGGATCAGGTTTTCTACTACTGGGCTGCTGCTCATGTTCTACCCTCGACAGGTATTGTGGGTTTTATCAGATTTTGATCAGCAAAATGGTTTGTATTGCTTGCTGAAAAGTACCGCGCCATCTTACAATAGCGACCCGTTTTTATCGAACCGGCTATTCTTTGGTTTGTTCATAATACCTTGTTTTTATAGTGGTATTTCGCGTTACAAAAAGACATTAGTTTTCGCGGTTACACACTTGTTGGCTTACGAGGAAACGGCAATCTTGAGATACAACGCGAGGGGTTCTGACCAGTTCCCCAGTAACAGATTAATTAAAGATATTTAAAGGATATTTATGAGCGTACTTGTAGGCCGTCCAGCGCCAGATTTTACCGCCGCAGCTGTTTTAGGCACCGGCGAAATTGTTGATGAATTCAACCTTGCAGCAACCATTGCTGGCAAAGAAGCGGTTGTGTTCTTCTACCCATTGGACTTCACCTTTGTTTGTCCTTCTGAACTGATCGCTTTTGATCACAGACTGGAAGACTTCAAAAAACGCGGAGTTGAAGTTATCGGTGTTTCTATCGATTCACAATTCACTCACAACGCGTGGAGAAATACTCCAATCAACAAAGGTGGAATCGGGCCATTAGGCTACCCACTGATTGCTGACGTAACACACAACATATGCCGCGCATATGGCGTTGAAACACCTGATGGCGCAGTTGCCTTCCGTGGTTCATTCCTTATCGATAAAGCTGGTGTCGTTCGTCACCAAGTGGTTAACGACCTGCCTTTGGGCCGTAACATTGACGAAATGATCCGCATGGTTGATGCGCTTCAGTTCCACGAAGAACATGGCGAAGTTTGCCCAGCCGGCTGGCAGGAAGGAAAATCAGGTATGAAAGATACACCAGACGGTGTTGCTGAATACTTGGCAGGAAATGCAGACACGTTGTAAGCATTCGAAGGCCGTACCAAAGTAGGGCCTTGCAACGTTGTCAGTGGTATCAAAAAGGGTAGGCTTCGGCTTACCCTTTTTTGTCGTTGCCTATCGGCGGAGTCTGTTTGGTTGGAATGCGCATTTCTGCTGCGCGGGCATGGCCTTCAAAGCCTTCGGCGCGAGCCAGTATCGATGCAATTTCGCCAAGCTGGGCTGCGGATTCTGGGCTGCACTCAATTAACGAGGTGCGCTTTTGGAAATCATACACACCCAAGGGTGATGAAAATCGCGCTGTACCAGAGGTGGGCAATACGTGGTTGGGCCCAGCACAGTAGTCGCCCAATGCTTCACTGGTATGGCGGCCGCAGAAAATAGCCCCAGCATTGGTGATGTTATCGATCATTGAATGTGGGTCTTCAACCGATAGCTCCAAGTGTTCTGGGGCAATATGGTTGCTGATTTCTATGGCGGCGTCCATATCGGGTACTTCAATAAAGATACCGCGATTCTCCAAAGAGGCCGCAATCACCTCGTAGCGCTCCATGGTGGGCAGTAGCCGGTCGATCGATCGCTGAACCTGTTCAATAAACCCTGAGTCAGGGGTCATTAAAATAGACTGGGCATTTTCATCGTGCTCGGCCTGTGAGAACAGGTCCATTGCAATCCAGTCTGGGTCGGTTTTGCCATCACAAATGATCAGAATTTCTGATGGCCCTGCGATCATATCGATGCCGATTCGGCCAAATACAATCCGCTTAGCAGCGGCAACATAAATGTTACCAGGGCCAACCAGCTTATCGACGGCTGGAATGGTTTCGGTGCCGTAGGCGGCTGCAGCCACGGCTTGAGCGCCGCCAATGCTGTACATTTGTTCTACACCGGCAATGTGTGCAGCGGCCATCACAACATCGTTCAATTGGCCATCGGGTGATGGGCTTAGCATCACAATTTCCCGTACGCCAGCCACTTTGGCAGGGATGAGGTTCATCAAAACGGTTGATGGGTAGGCTGCTTTGCCGCCGGGCACGTAGACCGCAACTCGGTTTAACGGGCGTATTAGCTGGCCTAGGCGGCTGCCGCCAGCATCGGTGAAATCCCAGCTGTCTTGCGTTTGGTACTGGTGAAAATCCGTTATGCGTTGGGCGGCTTGCTGCAGTGCTTCGAGTTGAATGGGGTCAATTCGGTTCGCAGCAGCTTCGAGTTGATCTGCGCCAATTTTAAATTCGGCGGCGGATTTTAGCGTGCGGCGGTCAAACCGGTTGGTGTACGCGAGCACGGCTTGGTCGCCGTTGGCCCGCACATCTTGAATGATTTGATGTACGGTTTTTTCAACCTCAGGGCTGGCGATGGACTCCCAGCTAAGAGCTGCATCCAATTGAGGAATAAAATCTTTTGCTTGGTAGTTCAGCCGGGAAACGGCTGGTTTGTTAGTAGCCATTGTTACTAAAGGTTGCTCAAGGTTGGTTACGTTTGTTGTAGCTGGGTATTAGCCGTGGGCGAATATGTATAGCCTAAAGTGCGAAACCTAATATTAGGCGCTGGCTTGCACGGCTTCGGCAATTTGATCAATCAGATGCTGAATGGATGCATGTTTGGTCTTCATCGAGGCCTTATTGACGATCAGCCGTGAAGAAATGGGTGCAATCAGTTCATACGGCTCAAGCCCGTTGGCTTTGAGCGTATTGCCGGTATCGACGATATCTACAATCTGGTCTGCAAGCCCCATGATTGGCGCAAGCTCCATACCGCCGTACAGTTTGATCACATCAGCCTGTATGCCTTGGCTGGCGTAGTAACGCTTTGCAACGTTAACAAATTTGCTGGCGACTTTGATACGGCCGGTGGCAGGCGCGCGTTTTACAGGCCCCGCGGTCATTAAACGGCACGGTGCAATTTTTAGGTCTAACGGTTCGTACAGGTCGTCGCTGCCGTGTTCGAGCAGCATGTCTTTGCCAGAAATCCCAACGTCGGCAGCGCCAAACTCAACATAGGTTGGAACATCTACGCCGCGTTGCACGATAAGCCGCACGTTTGCGAGGGTAGTATCGAAAATCATTTTGCGGCTTTTGCTGAGGTCTTCGAGGGGCTCAATACCCGCAGCGGCCAGCAGAGGTAAGGTTTCTTTTAAAATGCGCCCTTTGGTGAGCGCAATGACGATAGGGTCACAAATCATGGTTGGGTACTCAGGCCGGAACCCGGCGAATACGGGCCCCTAACATCTGTAGTTTTTCTTCAATACATTCGTAACCACGGTCGATGTGGTAAATACGCTCGATCAGTGTGTCGCCTTGTGCGGCCAAACCGGCAATCACTAAGCTGGCAGAAGCGCGAAGGTCGGTGGCCATCACTTGAGCGCCGATCAGGCTTTCAACGCCTTCAACCATGGCGGTATTGCTCTCGAGTGTAATCTTGGCGCCCATGCGTTTGAGTTCGTGCACATGCATGAAGCGGTTTTCAAAGATGGTTTCGGTGATGGCACCGGTGCCATTGGCCACTGCATTAAGTACGGTGAACTGCGCTTGCATGTCGGTCGGAAAAGCAGGGTACGGCGCGGTACGAATATTCACCGCTTTGGGTTTTTTACCCTTCATATCAAGCTCAATCCAATCGGGCCCGGTGGTGATTTTGGCGCCAAGTTCTTCAAGTTTAATGAGCACAGATTCTAGAATATCGGGACGGGTATCTTTAACTTTAATTTTACCGCCGGTTGCTGCGGCCGCCGCCAAGTATGTGCCTGTTTCGATTCTATCGGGAAGTACTTTGTATTCGCTGCCGTGGAGTTTTTCTTTGCCGGTAATACGAATGGTATCGGTGACGTGGCCTTCGATCAGTGCACCCATTGAGATTAAGCATTCAGCCAAATCTACCACTTCGGGTTCGCGCGCTGCGTTTTCGATAACGGTTACGCCGTCTGCAAGTGTGGCGGCCATCATGATGTTTTCGGTGCCGGTTACGGTTACGGTATCCATTAAGATGTGCGCGCCCTTGAGTCGGCCATCGCAGCGGGCATTTATGTAGCCGTTGTCGAGGTCGATTTCTGCGCCCATCAAACGTAACCCGTGAATGTGCAGGTCAACCGGTCGGCTACCAATAGCACAACCACCGGGTAATGAGACTTGAGCTTCACCATTTTTTGCCAGCAATGGCCCCAGTACCAAAATCGAGGCGCGCATGGTTTTTACCAACTCGTAGGGTGCGTTAAATTGCTTAATGGCACCGGCGTTGATTTGCACGCTCATGTTCTCGTTGATAAGAATCTCAACGCCCATGCAATTGAGCAACTCAATCATGGTGGTGATGTCGTGCAGGTGCGGCAGGTTGGCGATGGTTACGACTTCGTCGGTCAGTAACGAACTTGCAAGAATCGGCAGGCCCGAGTTCTTCGAGCCAGATATTCGGATTTCGCCGTTGAGGCTAATGCCGCCGCTAATCAGTAATTTATCCATAAGGCTTCAGGCACCGGAAATAATTTATAAACAGGGATGTGTTGAGCTTAGGCAGGGTTTTTATCCTGCCATTGTTGCGGTGTGAACGCTTTGATCTGCACGGCGTGAATTTCTCCGCTGGAGATCAGGTCTTGTAGGCAAGCATACACAAGCTGCTGCTTTTTGACGGCAGATTTGTCCGCAAACTGTTCGCTAATCACCGTGAGTTGGAAGCTGCAACCTTCGCCTTCGGCAATGGCTTTTGAGCCTTCGATTTCTGAATGAATGAGTTTTTCGACGTCAGCAGAGTTCATAATGATAACTTCCTGAGATTGGAGTCAGTAATGCCGACTTCATAGGGTTATTTTGGCGCAAGATCATACCGAAAAAGCCGGCTAAAGACGATAGTTGGCGTCTAAATGGGGTGAATAGGCCCGTGCCAGCAGTTGGCCGTGCAGCGGTATAATTTATTGTGGTTGGTAAGCAGTGCGTTAATGGGTTGAAACGGCGCGGTTGTCGCGACGAATGTGCCAACTGGCCTTATTCATAGGACAATATTTTCTCGACGCCGCTTACCCGAATCATCTCGCAGAGGTTTTTGGGTATCTGTGAAAAGGTGACTTGTTTGCCCAAATTATTACCGCACCGTAGCCAGCACAGCAGTAACGACACGCCAATGTTGCCGCCAATATCTGCATTTGAAAGATCAAAGGTTAGGTTTGGCCCAACACTTGACCGAATCATTTTTTCGCCAATTTGGCGGTAGTTCAGCACTGTTTCAAAGTTAATGCAGCCCGATACGAGTACCGGGCCGGTGTCTGTTGCGGGCTGTAAAATAGCAGCGGCGGCCATTTAGCTAGACCCGCTTGAAAGATCGGAGGACCAATTTTGGATGGCTTTATCAATATCACGATGCTTGCTCATAAGACCAAGAAATTGATTTTTGAAGGTAAGGCCCAGGTTCATGCCGTTCACAATCACGTTTTTAACCTTCCATTCGCCCTTTTTGGTGAGGTGCATGCTGTAGGAAACGGGGAAGATTTTGCCACCGGACGTATGCACGTCCATTTTAATGGTCGCTTTTTTGATCAGTGGTTTTTTATAGTTTTGAATGGTGATGTTGGTGCTGTCGAGGGCCATAAATGCATTACCGTAGGCAGCAAATAGGCTCTTTTTGAACACGGTTATAAACTGTTGGTGTTGTAGGTCGTTGGATTTACGGTAGTACTTGCCCATCACACCTTTCGAGAATTTTTCATAGTCGATGGCTGGGTCGAGGATAACTTCCAATTTAGCCAAAAAAGCAGGGTTGTTGGGCTCTGCTGTGGCGTCTTGTTTGGTGTGTTCGAGCAGCGCAAGTAATTGATCGGTTACATTTTGAATAACTTGCTGCGGGTGAACAGTTTCCGCTTGAGCAAGGCCGGGTAAAAGGCTTATGACGACGAGTAACGGCGTGAAGAAAGCAATCTTAAATGGGTTTTGCATTTGTAGTCTCTTATTCCTTGGTCATGCTCAATAAAAACGCACCGATCAATTCTTCTAACACCAGTGCCGATTGGGTTTCCTCTATGACACTACCATCTTCTAATAATTCCTCTTCTGCACCCACCGATAAGCCGATGTATTGGTCGCCAAGCATGCCCTGAGTCAAAATAGCGGCGGTGCTGTCAATGGGCAGGTTGTCGTAGTTTGATTTGATCTTTAGCGTGACACGAGCGGTGAAATCTTCAGGTACATATTCGATCTGTGAAACTTCACCAATGATCAAACCTGAAAGAGAGATTTTCGAGCGGGTCTGTAACGAGCCGACGTTTTCAAAGTCCGCAGTCACGTGGTAGTAGCTATCGTTGCTGCCTACCTGAATGCCACTGACTTTAAACGCCAGCATGGATAGCGCCAGAGCGCCCGCCAGCATCAATCCACCTACGAGTGTTTCAATCCATTTCTTCGTCATTTCTAAAAATCTCCAAACATCATTGCGGTCAAAATGAAATCCAACGCCAAAATAGTTAGGGATGAGTAGACCACGGTTTTGGTAGTGGCAACACTAATCCCTTCGGATGTGGGTTCTGATTCGTAACCCTGAAAAACGGCGATCCAAGTGATCGCTATTCCAAATACAAAGCCTTTTAAGATGCCGTTTAATACATCGTGCTGAAACGACACGGCATTTTGCATGTTGGCCCAAAATGCACCTTCGTATAGTCCGAGCCACTGCACTCCAACCAAGTAGCCGCCCCATATTCCGGCGGCACAAAAAATGGCGGTCAAAATAGGCATTGAAATAAAGCCTGCCAGTAATCGCGGAGCAATAACATGCTTAAGAGGGTCAACGCCGATCATTTCGATGCTGGCCAATTGTTCGGTGGTTTTCATCAAACCGATTTCTGCGGTGAGTGCTGAACCTGCACGACCTGCAAAAAGTAGAGCCGCTACGACCGGAGCTAATTCGCGTACCAGTGATAGTGCAACCATCTGCCCTAGGGCGTTTTCGGTGCCAAAATCAGACAAAATGGTGTAACCCTGAAGGGCCAATACCATGCCGATAAATGTGCCGGAAACAACGATGATAACTAAAGACAATACACCGACAGAATACAGCTGCTTCAGCAGTAGCGGCATCCCGGCTTTGAGGCTAGGAATGCCCCAAAGCGAATAAAATAGAAATAAGCCTGCACGACCAAAGCGTTGTGTAAAACCGATGGTGGCAGCACCGATCTTCTGCACCTGATTAAGCATCATGAACATCCATCAGGTCTTTAAGGTAATCCGGTGCAGGAAAATGAAAAGGTACCGGGCCATCTGCAGCGCCCTGTGTAAACTGCTGAATCATCGGAGAGGTATCGTTCATGACTTGTTCTGGGGTTCCTTCGCCAATTACTTTGCCATCGGCAATCACATAAATGTAGTCCGCGATACTGGCGGTTTCTTGTAAGTCATGTGACACGATGATCGAGGTGATGCCAATCGCTTCGTTGAGCAGCCGAATCAAACGAACCAGTACGCCCATCGAGATGGGGTCTTGTCCAGCAAAGGGCTCATCGTACATGATTAATTCAGGGTCAAGTGCCATTGCACGAGCCAGTGCTGCACGCCGCGCCATACCTCCAGATAGTTCTGTGGGCATTAAGTTCCGTGCGCCGCGCAATCCCACTGCATGTAGTTTCATCAATACAAGATC
The DNA here is from genome assembly GCA_016763075.1 of Pseudomonadales bacterium. Taxonomy (GTDB): domain Bacteria; phylum Pseudomonadota; class Gammaproteobacteria; order Pseudomonadales; family JAHRWD01; genus JAHRWD01. Next base: position 43,776 of record JAESUM010000068.1, on the reverse strand, counting down.
GTGAATCATGTCAGCGGGCAGATCGGTATGCACTTGAATAGGAAAGGCGACGTTGTCGTAAATGTTGAGATCGCTGAACAGTGCGCCGCTTTGAAACAGCATGCCAATATGCTGGCGCAGTTCAAACAGTTCTTTTCGTTTGAGTGTGGGAACGTTTTGCGAGTTGAGCCAAATATCTCCGGAATCAGGCTTTAACTGCGCGCCGATAAGCCTTAGCAGGGTGGTTTTACCGCAGCCGCTAGGCCCCATAATTGCAGTGACTTTGCCCTTTTGGAAATTCATGTTGATCCCGTCAAAAATAGTGCGTTCACCGCGGGTAAACCGCAGATCTCGTATTTCTATCAGGTTTTTTTCTGATTCGGTCATGGAGTATCCGACAAGAGGGTTCGATGCTGTGATCGAAGTTCCTACATATTATTATGACTAGGGGGTGTGCCCCGAATGCAAACGTATTCCATCATAGCTCAGAAATCAGCGAGTGAGAATAGAGCTAGGGGTCGGTGGGGGTACCTTTAGCAGTGAGGGGTCCAAAAGCGCCGAAAGGCCAGTATTGATGGCCTTTCGGACGTTTTTTGAATGGGTGCTAGAAGCGGAAGCCGGTTTGAAATACCAGGCCGACGGTATTTTCACTGGCGATTGCGCTGATTTCGAGGCTGATCCCGAGTGGAGATAAACCTAAGCCTGCGGTGACCAGATCTTCGCCATTGTCATCGCTAAGGTTGTGGCGGTACCCAAGGCGGATTTGCGCGGTATCAAACGCGTTCAGTTCGATGCCAGCCGCTAAGTACTGAGTGCTGTCGCCTACAATTGCCGAGTCGTTTTCGGTTAAATCTAGGTCGATAGCTACAGTGCTCCAGCTGGTGCTATGAGCAAGGCCGATACGCGCCTGAGGAGCAATCGACAGCGTTTTTCCCAGCGCGCTGGTGACTTCTTGTTCGATAAGGTTTTTTACAACCAATCCAACCTGCCAGCTTTTGGTTGAGCCAAATTGTTTACTGAAACCAACATCGACGTTAAAAAATGATTCTGATTCTTCGGAGTCTGAAATATCGCCAGAATCAAACCCTTCTCCTTCGTCAGCATCAAAACTCACTTGGTAATCATATGTGATGACCTGTTGTAGCTTTGGGGTGATACCCATGGCCCATCCGCCGGCGCTATTAAACGCACGGGCAAATGTCAGTCCAACTTCTACCACGCCTACCGCCACTGCGTTTACGGTTGAGGTGAGTGAGTCGGTTGGGTCGGCTTGGCCGGTGTAACCGACGGCAATGCTGTCAATCGCGGCAAGATCAGCAGTGCTTATTTCAGGGCTGATTGCTACGGTTGTGAAGGATGAAATATTCAGTGCTACGCCGAATTTCTTGCTGGGTATTGAAAAGCTTGCGCCGCCACCCAACGATAGCTGAATGCTATCGCCATTGATATCACGTAGCGCGGCGGCCAAATCCCCAGCGGCTTGTTCAATAGCAGGAATGTTGCTGGCGGTGATGGCATCACTTAGTGCATCAAGATTGTTGTCTTGGATGCCGTCAATGCCGTCGATCAAATCGTCGGCGTCGGTTGCTATAAGGCCAAGCGCTGGGAAGATCATTCCAAAATCATCTTCGTCAGATTGCGAAGCCAGCAAAGCCGGGTTGAAGTTGGCAGCGCTGGCGCTTTTTGCCGAGGCAACGCCGGTTCCGCCCATACCCATTGCCCGTGCATCAAATGGGCTGAATGGCACGGCACTAACGTTTCCTACAACGCACATTGAGGCAAGTCCAACGGCTCCTAGCATTAGCTTTGTGGTCATTGGGGTATGTTCCATAGTTGTATTTTCCTAGGCGGGAAATAAATAAAAAGGGGAATAGTTGAATCGGTGTAGTTTAGGACACGCACGTAACTATAGCTACTTCGACGAGTATCACAGATAAAGCGTCAAGAAAGTGATGTGGCTCGCAATATCGCACATGCCCCCGCTGTTTATATTGCAATGGGCGCTTTAATAGAGGGGTGAGCTTGGTAATTTGTAATGTCGAAATCTTCGAATTTATAATCAAAGATAGTTTCGGGTTTACGCAAGATGTTGAGAGTTGGCAATGCGAATGGCGTGCGCGAGAGCTGCAGTTTAGTTTGCTCAAGATGATTCAAGTACAGGTGCGTATCACCCCCGCACCAAACAAAATCGCCGACTTTTAAATCGCATTGTTGCGCCACCATATGGGTAAGCAGTGCATAGGAAGCAATGTTGAAGGGAACACCCAAAAAAGTATCGCAGCTGCGCTGGTATAACTGACAGGAAAGCTTTCCATCAGCCACGTAAAATTGAAACAGCAGGTGGCACGGCGGTAATGCCATGTTTTCGACTTCGGCGACATTCCAAGCGCTGACAATATGACGGCGTGAATTCGGGTTGTTTTTGATTTGCTCGATCACCATGCTGATCTGGTCCATGCTATCACCGTTGGGAGTGGGCCAAGACCTCCATTGATGCCCGTAAATTGGACCCAAGTCACCATTTTCATCAGCCCATTCATCCCAAATCGTTACGCTGTTTTCTTTGAGATAACGAATATTGGTGTCACCACTAAGAAACCACAGAAGTTCATGAATGATCGAGCGAAGATGGCATTTTTTGGTAGTAACTAACGGGAAACCTTTAGAGAGGTCAAAACGCATTTGCCGACCAAATACGGAGACGGTGCCGACACCGGTTCGGTCTTCTTTTGTTGTGCCATTTTTAAGAATATCTTCCAGCAGCTCGAGGTAGTTTTTCATTTGTGAGCAGGGCCTTTTGCGTGTTGGTAAGCGAGTATCATCATAAAAATACCGATCACGATCATCGGTGAAGAGAGTATTTGCCCGCGAGTGAGCCAGCCCATGGCGTCAAAACCGATATGGGAATCAGGTTCTCGAACAAACTCGACCAAAAAGCGCTGGAATCCATAACAAGCAATAAACAGCCCGCTGACCGACATTTTGGGCCGTGGTTTGGACGAATACCACCAAACAATAGTATACAGTACAAATCCTTCAAGAAACAGCTGATAAAGCTGCGATGGGTGACGCACCAACTGCAAACGATCCGTTGGGAAAATCATGCCCCAGGGCGCATCCGTTGCTCGGCCCCACAGTTCGCCGCCAATGAAATTGCCCAGTCTGCCTGCGCCAAGCCCAATGGGTACCAGCGGTGCGACGAAATCTCCAACGGTAAAAAAACTATGGCCGGTCTTGCGGGCAAACAGCCAAATAGCCACCCCTACCCCAAGTAACCCGCCATGAAACGACATGCCGCCGGTCCATACTTCAAACAGCCACAACGGGTCTTGCACAAAGGTTGCCCAGTTGTAAAAAATCACATAGCCGAATCGCCCACCAAGAACAGCCCCCAGCGCTCCGTAAAAGATCAGGTCGCTGACTTGCTCCTTAGTAAAAACCGAGCCGGGTTTGCTTGCGCGCCTGTTGCCCAGCCACCAGGCTGCACCAAAGGCCACCAAGTACATCACGCCGTACCAATGTACTTTTAGTGGGCCAATAGCAATGGCGACCGGGTCAATGTTGGGGTAACTGAGCATGGTGTACCTGTCTTAAAATTCATTCAAAAGTTGTGTGTTGATTGTGTGCTAATTCTGTGCGGATATAGCCGCTTTAAAAGCTGTTTCGGATTAAAAATTGCAAACCAACGAGTAGCAAAAGGCCGCCAAAAAGCCGTTTAAGCAATTGCTGCGGAACACGGTGAGCCAGTTTTGCACTCCAGTTAGCGACTATCGTACTGGTAATCACGACGCCAAAAAAGGCCGGCCAATATACAAATCCAGTGCTGTTGCTGGGCAATGCTGGGTGCCCCCAGCCATTTACAATATTGGCTCCTGCACCGACAATCGCAATGGGTAAACCGCAGGCAGCAGAGGTAGCCACAGCCTTTTGCATAGCAATGCCGCGCCACGTTAAAAATGGCACGCTTAGTGAACCGCCACCAATGCCAAACATCGCAGAGAAAAAGCCAATCACACCACCGGAACCTACTAAAAGAGGCTTGCCGTGGCTGGTGCCCGCGGCCTTGGGCTGAAATCCAAACGCCATTTGTAGGGCGATCAATACCAAGAACGCGCCAAAGGCGAGCTGTAATACATTGCCAGGCATCAGCTGCACGGCTTTCGCCCCAAACAGCACGCCAACGCAGATGCCAATGGCCATCAGTAAAAACAGCCGCCACTGCACAGCGCCAGACTGATGGTGCTGATAAACCGAACTAAAGGAGGTAATGATGATGGTGGCCAGCGAAGTACCCACCGCCATGTGAGTCAAAATTTGCTCTGAAAACCCTTGGTCGCGGAAAACAAAAATTAGCACCGGCACAATCACAACGCCGCCGCCCACGCCAAACAGCCCGGCCAGTAACCCGGCGATAGAACCGATAAAAAGATAAAGGAGAATACTCAAAATGGCCTATCAATAAGATTTAAAGTGATTTCTTTATTATAAATTCTGGCGATAATACCATTCGTACGACAGCGATGTCGCAGCTTCAATGCTACCCCTTCAACGACTTTGATAACTGATGATATGTGCCTGATTGTTCTTGCTTACCAAACGAGCCGCGAATACCCACTTATTGTTGCGGCGAACCGCGATGAGTTCTATCAGCGAGCCAGCGCGCCGATCTCGTTTTGGGGCAATAAAGGAGAAATGCTAGCAGGCCAGGACCTAACACGAGGTGGTGTTTGGCTTGGCATAACACGTAATGGTAGGTTTGCCGCCGTCACTAATATTCGTGAAGGGCTACTTAAAAAACGCTTCCCGGTGTCCCGTGGTGACTTGGCGAAGGATTATTTGCAGGGTGATCTTAGCCCCGCACAATACGTTAAAACGCTGCAACCTGGGCGGCAATACGGTGGTTTTCACCTTTTGCTGGGTGATCTGAACGAGTTGTTTCATTACTCCAATCGCACCGAAAGGCTTAACCCCATCAAGCCAGGCATTCATGGAGTGAGTAATCACTTGTTTGATGAAACGTGGCCCAAAACAAAAAGTAGCCAGCAGGGCCTAAAAGAACTGGTAGAGCAAAACAAGGTTAGCCACCAAACCCTACAGCATGTGATGGCGCAGCAACCGGTTAAGGCCGAGGCAAATAGCGGTAAGACAGCCAATAGTAACCTGGATCATATTAAACATAACCCATTCTTATGGAGCCAAGATTACGGTACGTGTGCGAGCAGCTCGTTGATTGTGACGCGCAAGGACCCAGCGCAAACGGTGGCCACAATGGATGAAACACGATACCGCGCGTTAGGTATAGAAACCGGAAACAGGCGCTACAGCTTTGGGGTGAATAGCTAGTGTTGGTTACTCGTATAGAAGCTCAGGGCTCATGGTTTTTTCTAGGGGGCGTAGTAGCTCTCTAAGCGCGCTGCGGTACACATCTTTTTTAAAAGGCACCACGGCGCTCATTGGGTACCAATAGCTAACCCAGCGCCAGTCATCGAATTCTGGCGTGCCAGAATGCTGCAGTGCAATTTTTTGTTCATCTGCAGCCAAGCGCAACAAAAACCATTTTTGTTTCTGGCCAATAAATTTAGCGCGGCCACGGGGGCGCAGTAAATTTTTTGGTAAACGGTAGCGTAACCAGCCACGGGTGCTGGAAATGATCTCGACATCTTGGGGGTACAAACCAACTTCTTCGTGCAACTCGCGGTACATCGCTTGCTCGGCGTTTTCGCCTTTTTGGATGCCGCCCTGGGGAAACTGCCAGGCATCCTGCCCAATCCGTTTTGCCCACAATAACTGCCCCTGCTGATTTGATATAATGATGCCGACGTTGGGTCTGTACCCATCTACATCAATCATTTTTCTAAAACTCCTGTAACAGCATGATTGGGATTTTTATTCGTTTATAACCTTAAGAGATCTTTGAGCACGTTTTTAACGCGGCATGGGAGCAAAATGGCTCCTGTACGAAGGTCTACTATTTTTCGACATCCTAGGCGTACTCCATGGCATTAGCAATATTTGATCTCGACAATACCTTAATCGCCGGCGACAGCGACCATGCCTGGGGTGAATTCCTGATTGAGAAATCATTGGTTGATCGGGACTATTTTAAAAAAACCAACGATCAGTTTTACCAGGATTATCTCGATGGCAAGCTCGACATCCACAATTACATCGAATTCGCCATTGAACCACTGACACGATTCAGTGATGAATTGCTAGCAGAGCTTCAGCAGGAATTTATGCAACATCACATAGAGCCAATCATGTTGCCCAAAGCTGCGGAGCTGCTAGATAAGCATCGTAAAAAGGGCGACTACCTGTTAATCATTACCGCCACCAACCATTTCGTGACGGCGCCAATAGCAAAGCTGCTAGAAGTTGATGATCTGATTGCGACTAACCCGGAAAAAGTTGACGGACGTTATACCGGTAAAATCGCGGGAGTGCCGAGTTATCAGGAAGGTAAAGTAGTTCGTTTGAACGAGTGGTTGCAGGAAAATAATATGAGTTTAGAAGGTAGTGTTTTTTACAGTGATTCCCACAATGATATTCCGTTGCTAGAACAGGTTGAACGTGCGGTGGCGGTGGATCCCGATGAGGCACTGGAGGAGTTCGCCAAAAAGAAGGGCTGGGAAGTGATTAGTTTGAGGGATTGAATTTTGAATGAATGCGTCAGTACCGACATAAAAGATGTGGGCTTAGGAGTGATTTTTGATGTACATGATGCTAAGAGCTTTATGATTGAAGCTCTTAAATTTTATTTTGTTCCTCCATGGCTTTTCTCTCTAGGTATAAGCCAACCCAAGGTCTATTTTTTTAGACGCTGCATGCCTATAGATGTAATAAACATTACCGAAAAGGAAAGTGCATATACCAACTAGCAGCAAACCGCCGTTCAAGTTTTTTATTCCGTCATTTTGGGTTACGTAACCGATCCAAGCTAATGCGGACAAATTTAGTATGAGTAGAATTATTCTTAACATTTGTTTTTCTTCATCTCTTATGATTTGAATCCATGAATCGCCTTCTTGAGGATTACTAGAGTAGCTTGCGAGGTGAGCATCAAGCACTGCTTTCTGGTCTTTAGTTAATGGGAATAATTTATCATCAGAAGCCACGCTACCCCATAGCTTATCGGCCAGAAGGATTTTTTCAGATGGAGTAAGTTCCTGTAAATTCATGGTATCTACTGTTTAAGAAAAGAAAACATTGTAAATTTATATGCCTTTATCAGTCAGTCGCCCAGTAACATATTTATGCAGCACACTCGACATTAGGGTTTGATAAGGCAGCCCTTCAATCAGTGCCCGCTCCTGCAATAACTCAAGATCCAGTTCTGATATACGAATATTGACGCGTTTGTCTTTTTTAAAAGTATTCTTTGCGGCGGTTTTATATCGGGCAATATCCGATGGCTTTGAAACAGATACCCATTCACCTTTTTCATAGGACTCAAGAAGTTCTTGCTCTTCTTTTTTGGTTAGCTGATTACTCATGACTTATTCACCTCAAGATATTTTTTGGTGGCTTTCCTGCGGGGAATGATTGTTTTTAAAAAATTTCTGTGTCTGTCTCAACAAAAGGAACCAAATAAGCGTATTGGCTACTGTTTACGATGAACATTTTTGATTGGGGTATTTTGCAGGGTTGGGATGGCCTATGACATCTAACAGGCCATCCCTTTCTATATGGTAAATAATACGTTCAAAAGAGATGCCGCGATTAGCTTGGCATTCTTTTTTGCATTCCATGCGTGATGACCCACCGCCATAATTTAGCACAATGTGTGCCTTTTGAAATCATGGCGGTGGGTAAGCCCGCCAGCGCTTGGATTACGAATCAGTATTACTTTCTTGTGTTGTTTGATGCTGAATATGATTCTTAGTCATGTAACAAAACACCGATTTCAAATAATCCATTTCAGGTATCGCTGGGCTCAGTGGGTGATCGGCCCCTAAGCCACCTTTTTCTAAAATTTGAATAGTGCGGCCGTTGCGATGGGCGGCGGTGCCGAGAATATCGATAAGGCGCTCTTCGGAAAGGTTCATTGAGCAGGAGCCAGAAACCAAAAAGCCATTGGGGTTTAACAGCTGTACGGCTTGCTGATTGAGGTTGTGGTAATGCTCTTCGCCTTTGCGCTGGTCTTTTTTACGTTTGATTAACGCAGGTGGATCGAGAATTACCATGTCGAATTTCTCGCCGTCGGCACGAAACTGTTTTAGCGCTTCCAATACTTCTGCATGAACGGTTTTGCATTTGTCCTGTACTTCATTCAAACGGGCATTTTCACCGGCCACTTCTAATGCCAGGGTTGAGCTGTCTACCATCACCACTTCGCTGGCTCCAAAGGTGGCAGCTTGAATGCCCCAACCGCCGACGTAGCTGTATAAGTCGAGTACGCGCATGCCGTTTACGTAACGGCTGAGCTGGGCGCGGTTAAAGCGGTGGTCGTAAAACCAGCCGGTTTTTTGGCCCTTGGCCAGCGGCGCAAGAAAACGTACGCCGTTTTCTTCAAGGGGGGTGAGTTCATCAAGCGTACCCACCACTACTTCGCTGTATTTTTCTAACCCTTCCAGCACCCGTTGGCCGCTGTCGTTTTTTAGCAAAATGGTTTTGGGTGACAGTATTTTCTGCAATACATCGATGATGGGTTGCTTGAGCGCTTCCATTCCGGCAGTCGAAATTTGGACCACCAGCACATCGCCGTAACGGTCTATCACTAGCCCAGAAAGGCCATCGCCGTCGCCGTAACAAAGCCGGTAGTAGGGAGCCGAGAATAGCTTCTCACGCAGTAAAAGCGCTTTCTTTAGTAATCGCGAAATCAGTCTGATATCTAGCAATGTTCCGCCACTGCGGCTGTAAAGCCGCCCGCGAATCAGCGCGCCGGGGTTGATGCAGGCGCTACCGAGTGGCTTGCCATCATAGGCTTCGATGGTGGCTTGAATACCTGCTGTCAGCCCTTTTAAGGGGGTTTTAGCGATATCGATTTCGTTGCTGTACACCCAGGGGTGACCGCGGCGGATTCGGCGTTCGCCGTTTTTCTTAAGGCGCAAAGTGGCTTCGGTCATGTTAAGTGTCCAGGTTGTTGTTGGGTAAATTTATAGTGCGCGAAATACAGCGCGGTATAAGTGCGCTAAAAAACTACGCTGTCAAATATAGGCTAGCTAAAATATCGTTTCGGTGATGGGTTGAGCGCTAACTTGAAGAATGAGCCTCTGTTAAACAGAGGCTGGTTTTATGCGTTACCGGGCCAGGCCAGGTTAAGCTCGCGTGCTGCTTTTACGTCATCCAGCCTGCCAACCGGCATGGTGTGTGGCGCGCTGGTTAGTAGCTCGGGGTTTTGTTTTGCTTCCTCTAGAATCTGAATTAACGCATCGATAAAGCCATCTAGCTCTTCTTTGCTTTCAGTTTCTGTTGGTTCGATCAAAAAGCACTCGGGAATCACCAGCGGAAAGTAGGTGGTGGGGGCATGCACTCCGTAGTCGAGCAGCCGTTTGGCAATGTCCATGGCGCTAACGTGCAGCTCTTTGGCTTCTTTTTTGAAGGTGATGATGAATTCGTGTGTCGCGCGGCGATCCGGGTAGGCTAGTTCAAAGCCGGCATTTTGCAGGCGTTTGGCCATGTAATTGGCGTTGAGCGTGGCGAACTGTGATGCACGGGTCAGGCCGTCGCGGCCAAGTAGCAAGCCGTAACTCAGGGCGCGCAACAAGATGCCGGCGTTACCCATAAATGCCGAAAGCCGGCCAATGGTCTGCGGAATGTCTTTTTTATCGAGCCAACGGTAGCTGCGCTCGCCTTCTGGGTTTTGTTCAAACCCAACTATCGGAGTAGGCAAAAACGGCAGCAGTCGTTCGTTAACCGCAACCGGCCCAGCACCGGGGCCGCCACCGCCGTGGGGGGTAGCAAAGGTTTTGTGTAGGTTCATGTGGAGTACATCAAAACCCATGTCACCGGGGCGCACTTTGCCCATAATAGCATTGAGATTGGCACCGTCGTAATAAAGCAGGCCACCTGCCTGGTGTACGATTTCGGCGATTTGTTTGATATTACGTTCGAACACCCCGCCCGTTGATGGGTTGGTCATCATCAGCCCGGCGGTTTGTTCGCCAACGGCTTCTTTTAGTGCCTCGATGCAGACATCGCCATTGGCCAGAACAGGTACCTCGCGAACTCGGTAGCCACACATAGTGGCGGTTGCAGGGTTGGTGCCGTGGGCGGTTTCGGGGATCAGAATTTCTTGACGTTGATCATCACCGCGGGACTCGTGGTAGGCGCGAATCATTGCAACGCCTGCAAACTCGCCCTGCGCACCGGCCATTGGTGTGAGAGACGAGCCCTTCATTCCGGTGAGCTCTTGTAACAATTCTTGTAATTCAAATACGCTGGCCAAATAACCCTGGCTTAAAGATGCCGGTGCCAACGGGTGGCGATCGAGAAAACCCGGCAGGCTTGCAGCGCGATGTGCGCCTCGCGGGTTGTACTTCATGGTGCAGGAACCAGTGGGTAAAAGTGCGTGTCGATCGAAAAATTGCGCTGGGATAGTTTGGTGTAATGGCGCACGGTTTGCAGCTCCGATACTTCCGGCAGTGCTGCGGCGGTTTTGCGCAGTAACTCTTGTGGTAAGTCATCAAGAGCGCTTTCTGCGCTGGCCAAATTCTGTAAAGGCCGTGGTGATTGCGCCGTGGCGCTGCAGCCTGCTCGGCTATGGTCAAAAATCAATTTCATGATGTGGCCTCCAACAGGCATTGCTGGAGAGCAGTAGCGAAGCGCTGTAAATCTTGCTCAGTTTTAATCTCTGTGGCGCATACTAAAATCGTATTGCTTAACGACGGAGTATTGCTCGGAGCAGAGGTATTGCCCAGCGCAGGATAGTCGCCTTGTAGTGCATAACCACCAAGGATTTTTTGATCTGCCAGTTGGGTTAAAACAGTGTCTGCACAGCAGGGCAAACGGATAGCGGCTTCGTGGAAGAATGGCCCGTCGAAGACCTGCTCGACTCCGTCAATAGCGCAAAGTTTATTAACCAGTGAGCGAGTATTGGCATGGCTGGTAAGCGCGACATCGCGAAGGCCCTGGTAGCCTAATAGGCTCATATAAATGGTGGCAGCGGTGACCAATAAACCTTCGTTGGTGCAGATGTTAGAAGTCGCTTTGGAGCGCCGAATATGTTGCTCGCGCGCTTGCAGGGTAAGTGTGTAGCCAATATTGCCTTCGTTATCAACGGTTTGGCCGATAATGCGGCCAGGCATTTGCCGGACGATTTTTTGTTTACAGCACATAAAACCAACATAAGGGCCGCCGGATGCCACCGGAACGCCCAAGGGTTGGCCTTCGCCAACGGCGATATCTGCGCCCTGCTCGCCCCATTCGCCTGGCGGCGTGAGTAATGCCATTGCGGTTGGGTTTACCACGGCGATGACGAGTTGGCCGTTGTCGTGGGCCCAATCGGTGAGTTGGTCAACGCTTTCGAGCCGCCCAAAAAAGTTGGGCTGCGGGATAATAAGCGCGGCGTAGTCTTGGCCTGTAAATTCATCAAGCTGGCTGAGCTCGATAATGCCATCGTTGCCGAAGGGTATTTCGATCAGTTCTATTTTCTGGTTCACCAAAATGGCTGTCAGTACGTCGCGGTACAGCGGGTGCAGGCTAGAGGCTACCAATAACTTGCGAGATTTGGATTTACGGTTAGCGCGAATCGCCATTAAAGCGGCTTCGGCAACGGCGGTTGCGCCGTCGTAAAGGGAAGCATTGGCAACCTCCATCGACATCAATTGAGTGATCATCGATTGGAATTCATAAACCAACTGTAGGGTGCCCTGGCTGGCTTCAGCCTGGTACGGCGTGTAGGCCGTCATGAATTCGCCACGGCTGGTGATATCCCAAACCGCTGCAGGAATATGGTGCTGATAGGCACCGGCACCGGCAAAACAAAGTACCCCGTCATCCTGGTTTGCGCGATCACGTAGTTGGCGCAGCATCTGCATTTCGTTGATGCCGAGGTTAATGCCATTGAGCGGTGGAGCTTGAATTTCTTGCGGTACTTCATCGAACAAATCATCAATTTGCTCAACGCCAATGACGCCGAGCATCTCGGCAATTTCTTCTTCAGTGTGTGGAATAAAAGGCACTCAAGCCCTCCGGGGTGACGGGTTTATAGCGCTTGAGTGTTACTCAGGCAAATTCGGACAAGGGGTATGAAGCAGCCCGATGAAGCTCGGGCTGTTTGGTTATTGCGCGTCTGCGTCGACGGTTGCTTGGTAGCCTGCAGCATCCAGTAAGTTTTCTAGTTCAGACACGTCGCTGGGCTGTATTTTGTAGAACCAGCCTGCGCCGTAAGGGTCGGTATTGACCAACTCAGGTTTGATATCAAGCTCTGGATTGGAGGCGATAATTTCGCCGCTAACCGGCGCATAAATATCAGAGGCTGCCTTTACAGACTCAACAACCGCAGATTCATCACCGGCGGCAAATGCGGTGGCTTTGTCGGGTAGCTCGACATAAACCACATCGCCAAGTTGATCTTGCGCGTGATCGGTAATCCCAACCGTTACGGTGCCATCTGCTTCTAATCGAGCCCATTCGTGGCTGGAAAGATACTTAATGTTGTCGGGCAAATTACTCATTGGGATTCCTCGGTTTATCTGGTCTGGCTAGGGTTGATCGGGATGTATCTAGTTTTTTTGCGGTGTGTTTGCAGTGCAATATAGCCCGCTAAAATACTTTTTTGCCGTGACGTACAAATGGCAATTTGACCATTTTAACCTCAATCAGCTTGTTACGTATCTCTACCTGGCAATTTTCTTCAGCGTCTACCGGGACTCTAGCAAAGGCAATAGAATAGCCCAGCGTCGGAGAAAAGGTTCCGCTGGTGATCTCGCCTTCACCGTGCGCTGTAATGACCTTTTGATGGCCGCGCAAAACGCCGCGCTCAGTCATAACTAACCCTACCAATTTGAATTGTTGGGATTGGTCGGCACGAATGGTTTGTAGCGTGCCGCGACCGATAAAATCACGGGTTTCATTGGTCCATGAAATGGTCCAGGCCATATTGGCTTCAAAGGGTGTGATCGACTCGTCCATGTCGGAGCCATACAAGTTGAACCCGGCTTCAAGTCTTAATGTGTCTCTGGCACCTAAACCGGCGGGAGCCACGCCTCCTTCTACCAATGCTTGCCACAATTCAACGGCTTGCTCCTGGGGCAAAATGATCTCGACGCCATCTTCGCCAGTATAGCCAGTGCGGCCAATAAACCAGCCAGCGACGGGCAGCCCCTGAAAAGTCTTGAGCCGCGCTACTAAAGCAGCTCTTTGTGGGTCGAGCACTTTGATGAGCTTGCGCAGTGAGTCGGGCCCTTGAACCGCAATGATTGCGAGCTCCGGGCGCTCAATAATATTCACATTGAAGCCAGGGCTTTGCTGCTCCATCCAGGCTAGGTCTTTTTCGCGGGTGCCGCAGTTCACTACCAGCCGGTAGCCAGTCTCAGTGAGGTAGACAATCAGGTCGTCAATAATACCGCCTTGCTCGTTTAGCATAGCGGTGTACAGGGCGCGCCCGGGGGAGCTTAAACGATTAACATCGTTGGCCAATAGCCGTTGAAGATACGTTTTGGCATCGCTGCCTTCGATATCGACAATGGTCATGTGCGATACATCAAACATCCCGGCAGAATCGCGCACTTGTTTGTGTTCTTCGATCTGAGATCCGTAATGCAAAGGCATATCCCAACCGCCGAAATCGACGATTTTACCGCCAGCTTCTACGTGCTGGGTGTATAAAATAGTTTTGTTGCCCATATGCCTAATTATGCCTGATATTTATGCGGCGCATTTTAGCCTTTTTGGCTGTGATATTCACGCATATTTAGCGCCAAATTAGGGCGAGTTACATATGTGAGTAAAGGGGTAGGATATGAGGCCGAATTAGCCGCTACCAAAGGCGTTAACGGCTGTGGTGTGGTGGCACCACAGCAATGTAAAAAGCCTATGTCTTCGATGTAAATTACCAGGTGAATAAAGCAAAACCAACTACTATTAAAGGCGTGTGCCTGCGGGTAAAAATGGAACTTAACTAGTACAAGTATTTATGCGTCAAATAGACATCATCAAGATCTACGCCAGCAAGAAATGCCTGGTGATAGACGATTTCCCAGAGATGCGCGGATTCATCCGCCGCGCCGTCATGCTGTTTGGAGCCGAATCTGTCGATACCGCCTCAAATGGTGACGAAGCTATAAGCAAATGTGAATTTAACGAATACGACATTATTTTTGCAGATTATAACCTGGGCGATATCAGCAAAAACGGCCAGCAAATATTGGAAGAATTGCGGTATAGGAATCTTCTGAAAAATACCAGCATGTACATCATGATCACAGCGGAGGCGACCCGCGACATGGTGTTCAGCGCACTTGAATACCAGCCCGATGGATACATAACCAAGCCGTTTACGCAAAATGCGTTACGCAGCCGTCTTGACCGAATCATGCTAGAAAAAGAGTCGATACGGGATATCAATGATGCCATCGATAAAAAAGAATATGAAACCGGCATCAAGCTTTGCATTGAGCAATTGCAAGGCGGCAGCAAATACAAAACACTGCTAATTAGAAAGCTAGCAGGTTTGTATGTAAGTACGGCTCAGTACGCACATGCTTGCAAGCTGTATAAAAAAGTGATCACAGACCGGCCGATTGAATGGGCAACCATCGGGTTAGGTAAAGTACTTTTGTTAATGGATGATTTGGAGTCGTCCGAGAAAATATTTAGACGTTTGATTAGCGCTGGCTGTAACTGCATGGAAATCTATGATTGTCTTGCAGAAATTTTACAGAAAAAACAAGAAAATAAAGAAGCGCAAGAAACCTTGGAGCAAGCGTTACAAATATCGCCCCACGCAATTCTAAGGCAAAAGGCTTACGCGGACTTAAGCGAAACCTGCGGCGATTTAGAAACCGCGGTTAAAGCACACAAGTCGATTGTAAAACTAAGCCCCCACTCCTGTTACGAAGAACCAGAAAATTATCTTGGTTATGCACGTTCGTTATCGGTGCTAATAGATTCAAGCGAGGTCAAAGATAAGAAACAAATGATTGAAGCGCAAACGGTACTTAAAAAGGTCGAGCGAAGGTATCCGAATAATCCACAAGTAACGCTTCAGTCAAAATTGGTTGAGTCGCAAGTTTACGCAAGTAGTGATCAAGCAGACAAAGCAAAAAGCATGATGGATAGCGCAGCCGTACTGTACAAAAAGATGGACAGTATTGAGGGTGCTGAAACTTCGCCGGAGGTAATGTTGGAAATGGCTAAAACATTATTGGCTGTTGGGGATAATGATGAGGCTCAAGGCATCCTTCGAGAGATCGCCAGCCGAGACGGCTGTGACGAAAAAATCGCTCAGCAATTAGATAAACTTTCTGATGAGCCTCTAACAAAAGAAGGCAAGCAGAACGCGATCACGTTAAACAAAGAAGGTAAGACCCTGTTTGATCAAAAACAGTATACCGAAGCGGCGGATTTCTTTTCTCGTGGATTGGTGCTATTTCCAAATAACATTGCGCTAAATATCAATATGGTTTTTGCATTAGTTAAAAGTTCAGAAGACAAACGAATGGAAGCTGATGAAATTGAACGTTGCAAAATTAGTTTGAAAAGAATTGATCATATCGCTGAAGATAATCGTTTGTACGGACGTTACAAAAAATTAGAAAGCCAAATTAATCGATTCTAACTCAAGAGACTATTTAACGATGAAATCAACATTAGATTTTTCTCTATTGCTAGCATCTGCCGTACATGATATGAAGAACTCGGTTGGAATGTTGTTATCTACTGTAGAGCAGCTCGATCAATCGGAGTTAGCAAAAGATAGCGAGTCAAAATCACAGCTTGCTTTGTTGCATGCAGAAGCGGCTCGAATTAATAATGATCTTGTTCACTTACTGGGTATTTATAGAATTGACCAAGACCAGCTTGTTCTAAATTACCAAGAATGTTATGTATTTGATCTTCTGCAAGATCAAATAATTAACAATGACATATTATTCACGGCAAGCGGTATAGACGTGAGTATCGAATGTGATGAATCGTTAAGCTGGATTTTTGACGAACAGCTTATTTCAGATGTTATATGTAACGTTCTTATTAACGCCGTAAAATACGCAAATAATAAAGTAATATTGAGAGCTGGCGCCGTTGGTGATGAGCTGGTTGTTTCGGTGCTGGATGATGGTTTGGGTTACCCACAGAAAATGTTATCTAATTTAGAAAGCCTAAAAGAGGGTTTTAATTTTTCTGCCGGCAGCACTCAATTAGGTTTATTTTTCGCATCGCGTATTGCTGCTGAGCATGCAAAAGGTGAGGCTAGAGGATCAATGCGATTAGAAAATTATGAAGGCGGCGGTATGTTTTCAATACTCTTGCCATAGAATATGGTTGGCATTAATCAGCAAGATAGTATTGATCAGTTTATATCGCGTCTTTCAGAAAGAAGAAACAGCTCAACTGTCTTCAACCCTTATAGAAATCCAAGTCTTTGTGAAAATCTGAAAATATATTTATTGTATATAGTGAATCAGGGAAGATACGAAGTTAAGGGGTTGAATAAAAAGCCTGTAAAAATGTTGATAGGCGAAGCACCAGGGTACAAAGGTGCTCGTCTTACAGGCATACCATTTTCTAGCGGCGCGTTAATACGACAGAAAGAACATAGAATATTTCAAATTATTGATCGTAAGATTATTCTGGTGCAGGTGATTTCGGAAAATAGTGCGTCTTTGGTGTGGGCTGCATTAAATGACTCGGAAATATACCCGTTATTCTGGAACGCATTCCCCTTTCATCCTTTCCCCAAAGGGAGCAAGAATAAAAACCGAGCGCCTATTAAAAAAGAAGTGCAAGAAGGTGCAAGTTATCTAAAGGAGCTTATAGAAATATTTTGTCCAACTACCATGGCAGGGGTTGGGCGAAAAGGCGTTGCTGCGCTGGAAAATATATTTCCAGACGAAGAGGTGGTTTATATCCGGCACCCTTCCTATGGAGGTAAAAAAGATTTCGAAGCGGGAATGAAAAAGCTATTAGCTTCGGACTAGTTTCCCGATAGTTTTTTAGTAAGCTCGCGAAACTGAAAATTCAGCAAGGTTGATCATTGCGCTTTTATAGACTGAGTCATCAAATTCAGTCATGCATTCAATGGCTTTGTCGCGTTGCTCGAATGCTTGCTTGCGAGTATACGCAAGACCGCCGGAGCGGTTTATCGCAGCGATGATTTGTTTAAGGTCGTTAATGCTGCCGTCGTTGATGGCATTTTCGACCAGTTTGGCATCTTCAGCGTTGCCGTGTTTCATGGTGTAGATCAACGGCAAAGTGGGTTTGCCTTCTGCCAGATCATCCCCCAGTGATTTCCCCATTTGTTGTTCGTCGCCGTCGTAATCCAATACATCATCTACTAACTGATATGCCAAACCCAAATGCGCGCCGAACTGTTGCAGTGCATTTTGTTGTTGTGCGCTGGCATCTGCAAGAACCGCCGCAGTATGTGAGGCAGCCTCAAAAAGAGTGCCGGTTTTACGCCGAATCACTTCAAAATATTGAGCTTCATCGGTAGAGGCGTCTCGCGCTCTGGCCAATTGCATGACCTCGCCTTCGGCTAACAAATTGGATGCTTTAGCGAGAATTTTCATGATTTGCATGTCACCCAAACTCACCATTAGCTGGAAGGAGCGGGTGTAAATGAAATCGCCTACCAAGACGCTCGGTGCATTGCCCCAGCGGGCGTTTACGGTTTCGTGGCCACGGCGTAAGTCAGAGACATCGACGACGTCGTCGTGAAGCAGCGTAGCGGTGTGCAAAAATTCGATGATGGCGGCCAATTTGATATGCATATCGCCCTGATACCCGCAGCACTTGGCTGAAAGTAGCGCAAGCAGTGGCCGCAAACGTTTGCCGCCGGCTTTTACAATGTAATGACCGATCTCTTCGACCATGCCAACATCGGAATGCAGTTCAGAAACGATGCAACGGTTTAGCTCTTCGAGTTCTTGAGCGGCGACGTCGTATATTTGCTTTTGTAGAGTATCTGGAGAGGTTTGTTGCACAGGGCTGATTCTTTAGTGCCTATTGGTTGAATATCGGGCGTTTTAGCGCGGATGAGCTTGCGACCGGATTTTAGTGGATTTTTAGCATTTATTCCATTAAGTGCCGCGAGTCCATGAATATATCAGGCTGCTATACTGCGGGGTTCATTTACTTAATAAGAATAATAACCATGACCGCAAACCTCAATTTTCCTTTTTCAACCGCACCGGAAGCTGGCGAAATCAAAAAAGTTGCCGACGGTGTGTTTTGGCTGCGTATGCCGCTGCCCTTTAGTCTTAAGCACATTAACCTTTGGCTGCTGGAAGATAACGACTCGTGGGTTATCGTCGATACGGGCGTTTGTAGCGACGAAACATCGGCCCTTTGGCAGCAAATTTTCGATAAATACTTGGACGGAAAACCGGTTTCGCGGGTGATTGCCACCCATTGCCACCCAGACCATATTGGCTCCGCAGGTTGGTTAACCGAGCACTGGGACGTAGAGCTGTGGATAACCCAATCGGAATGGCAGCAAGCTCGGATGGGTGCGATGTCAGACCCAGAAACCAGCTCAAAACTGATGGAAGCCCATTATAAGAGCTTGGGTGTGCCCGGTGATGCAATGAAGCGCATGCGCCGCATCCAAGGTTTCTTCAAAAACATGAACGGCGAGTTCCCGCTTACTTATCATCGGGTTATGAGCGATTCAGAAATCATGATCAACGGCCGTAAATGGACCGTGTTAATTGGCCATGGCCATTCGCCAGAGCACGCCAGTTACTACTGCGAAGAGCTGGATGTCATCATTGGTGGCGACATGTTGCTGCCCAAAATAACCCCGGCCATCAGTGTTTCAATGGAAGAGCCCAACGGCAATCCGTTGCAACAATTCCTAGATTCATTAGAGCAGTTTTACGATATTCCAGACAGCGTATTGGTTTTACCCTCTCATGAGCTGCCCTACTACAATTTGCACACCAGGCTCGATGAGCTTAAAGCCCATCACCATGAACGTTGCCAATTGATTGTCGATAATTGCGAACAAAGTAAAAGCGCAATGGAGGTTACAGACATCATGTTTGCACACCGTGAACTCAATGACTTTGATGTCTTAATGGCCCTCGGTGAGGCCGTCGCGCACCTTCACATGTTGATGTACAACGGTCGGCTCAAACGGTTTGCCAATGAACAGGGTTCCTGGGAATTCATACGATAAACCCCAGCACCCTGCTTTTTAGCGTGTTTAATTTATATGAAATGTAGGGTGTTATGGCAGGTTTTATAACGGGCGCAGGTTACCTGCTCAAAGGCTTCAAAATGTTAAACCAGCCTGGGCTGCGTCGCTTCGTAGCGGTGCCCTTGGCGCTCAACATATTGCTGTTTGGCGGCCTGATTTGGCTGGGCTTTGGCTGGATAGATCAAACCGTCGAATCAATGCTTAGCTGGATTCCCGGCTGGCTTAGCTTCCTAAGTTGGGTGATTTGGCCGCTGTTGTTTCTTAGCCTAATGATCTTTGTGTTTTATAGCTTCAGCATGGTCGCCAACTTAATAGCATCACCCTTTAATGGCTTGCTGTCAGAAAGGGTGGAGCAAAAACTTTCGCAGGCGTTGATTCCGCACTCTCCTACTCACTTTCCTGCCCATTCTCCTAGCGATGCCACAGCGCAAAATGCATCGGCAGCCAACCAATCTGCAACTATTACAGCAGTATTGGCAAGTGTACCCCACAGTCTAGGTCGCGAGGCATCCAAGCTAAGCTACTTTATTCCACGGGCATTATTGCTGTTGGTGCTATCGATGATTCCGGGAGTGAATATCATCGCCATGCCCCTTTGGTACCTTTTTAGTGCTTGGTTTTTAGCCATTCAATATTGCGATTACCCAACCGATAATCACAATATTAGCGTGCCAGAGCTGCGAAAATTGCTGGCGCAAAGGCGGCTTAGCTCTATGGGGTTTGGTTCCGTCACGTTGCTGTTTACCATGATACCGTTCATCAATTTAATGGTGATTCCGGCAGCAGTTATTGGTGCGACCATGTTTTGGATGGAGGAGTTAGAAGAGTTGGCGGCGAGGTGATTGAATCAGTGCCATATTAGCTCACAAGGGAGCTCGCGCTGTTTTTGAGCTGGGTCAGCACCGATCTTCTCGAAGAAGACCGGTTGGAAGCTAGTGAGCTTATCCGTTACTCAACAACTCCGCAGGCGGATGTTCGCACTCAAGCGGCGCACCCAATAACTGCTCAATTTCTGGCAGGATGAAAGAGTCATCTTCACAGGCAAAACTGATCGAGGAGCCTTTGCTTCCGGCTCGGCCTGTTCGCCCAATGCGGTGGATATAATCCTTGGCATCTTCAGGTAGCGTGTAGTTCACAACGTAAGAAACATCGTTGATATGAATGCCGCGGCCGGCAACGTCGGTGGCCACTAAAACTTGTATTTTTCCGCTGCGGAAATCTTCTAAAACCCGTACTCGTTTATTTTGCTGAACTTCACCACTGAGCATGCCGCAGGAGAGGCCCTTCTTTTTGAGTTTGGCTTCCAGCGTCCGAACCGTGTCTCGGCGGTTAGCGAATACAATGATACGTTCGCCTTTGTTTTGTTTGATGAGGTTGCACAGTAGCGGGAATTTATCGTGTTTGGTGACCAGATAAACCCGCTGGTCAACGTTATCGGAAGCGATCGAATCGGGCTCAATTTCGATTCTTACTGGGTCGTTGGTCCACTGCTCAACAAGTCGCATCACGTCTTCGCTAAAAGTGGCGCTGAACAGCAGGGTTTGGCGGTAGCCTTTTTTGGTTGAGGCTTGAATAATGCGCCGAACTTGTGGAATAAACCCCATGTCGAGCATGCGGTCGGCTTCGTCTATTACCAATACTTCTAGTTGATCGAGATACACTTTCCGTTTGCCTAAGAAATCTTGCAGGCGGCCGGGGGTGGCTACTAAAATATCGATAGATGCTTGCTCCAGCATCGATTGCTGTTTTTCATAATCTACGCCGCCAACTAAGGTGAGTACGGTTAAGCCCGAACCTCTGGAGAGTTGCTCGGCGTCTTTGGCAATTTGCATAGCCAGTTCGCGGGTGGGTGCAAGGATGAGCGAGCGGGTTTCGCCCGCGTAATGTTCTTCGATCGGGTTATCGAGTAATCCGGCAATAATCGTGACCAAAAAGGCTGCGGTTTTACCGGTGCCGGTTTGGGCTTTACCCAGCAAGTCGTTGCCATCGAGTGTATGGGGTAACGATTCGGCCTGAATAGGGGTGCAAAATTCGAAACCAGCCTGTTGAATCGCGCTTTGTAGCGTGCCAGGTAGAGCGAATTCGGTGAACCGAACCTGCTTCTGCTCAGCTTTTTCAGCGGGCTTTTGTTCAGCAATTTGTTCTGTTTGATCGCTCATCAGGAATCTCGGGAGGGTTGAATATTCGTGCAACGGGCTACTCTAACGGTTAATGGGCCTAGTTGCTATCTGCGATGGGCGGTGCGATGGCTGTGATGTCGCGGTTGGTCAGGGTTTAGGCGAGCTATCTTGCGGATGGTGGTGGCTGGTTTGTGCTGCGGTTTTTAAAAAGGTTTGCTGCAAAATGCGAGCATCACCGCTGGCGCGGTGGCGTTTTACGTCTAATTCTAGCTCGACCTGCGCTTTGGTTTGGTGCCATAGCTCGACTTGCTGTTCATCAAGAATGCTGCGAAGAGACTCGAGCTTAAACTGTTGAGTGAGCCCAGAGCACTCGAATAACAGCGAAATCCAGCTGAAATCGTTGCCCCAGCCATCAGAATATACCGTCTGACCTGCGAGCTGATCATTGAGTTTCTGAGCAGCTTCGAGCACGCTGCAGCCATGTTTTTCGAGCTGTGCGCGTGTTATTTCGTGAACTTGCTCTGCGCTGTTGTCCCAATGTGTCCACTGTTTAAGGGGTTTAATCAAAAAACAAAACGGCGTGCCATCGGGCAAGACAAACCCCACTTCAATGGGGTAGCTGCCCCGGCCAAAACCGGAGGCTTCTACGTCAATGATAATCGGGGTGCTCACTGAAGGCTGTGGCAAAACATACCGGTGTAGGTTGCGCGCTTTTAGCAGCAACCAATGCCTTGCAGCGCGCCGTCGTAGTTGTCTTTCCAATGCATGTGCCCGGTAAGAAGCCCGCGCTGTGCCGCCAGTTGCAGGCTTTTATGTACGTCGATCACATGTGGCCCGTTGCGCTCGACTCGAATATAGGCTTTTTGGCCGGGCTCCAACACTCGCTCGCGGTCGCCGTCGAAGGCTAGAATGCCAGGGCCGGTAATCTCGACGGGCTCGCCCAATTCAATTCTTTCTGCACTTCTAATATGAAGGCTGCGAAATAGCCCCGGAGAGATGGGTGCCAGCAGGTGGGTTCCAGCTTCGCCGTGATCGCAACATTGCACTTCTACGCCAAATTCGTCTTCAGCACTGGAAGGGCAAAGCAGCCCGCCGACCGGTGAAATACCGACGGATGCTGGTTCAGCGCGGGCTAAAATGATGTGCCGAATAGAATCTGATTCGTAGGGCATGGCGTTGCCAATGATGTCGTTGATCAAAAATACAGCGTCAATCAATGCGATATCTTCTGGCTCACCGTCTACATCGACCCGCACTACTTTTGCAGGGCGTCCGGCATCTTCAAGCGGAAGCCGGCCAGAGGCCACTAAGCCTGCTGCCATGCCGCCTAAGGTGGCTTCAACCATTAGCGGGAATACGTTGTTAGTTCCGGTAGATATCGGCACGATCGGCGCATCTGGCCACGCTTTAGCTACAATTCGATTAGTGCCGTCGCCGCCAAGTACGATCAGCGCTTTGCAATCGAGGGCTTTCATTTGCTCGACCGCCGATACGGTTTCGGCGGCGTTGTGGGTGATTTCTACATCTAAGTAAGTGAAGTGTGCATCGAGTGTTAGGTTTTCAACCGCGCCGGTAGAGATTCTGCGTGGCTCGTTAACCACTACAATGTGGTCTGCGCCGGCCGCAATAGCCCCGACCACTGCTCGGGTGATCTGTAACCGTTTGCTTTCGTGAGGGACTGTACTGGCTCGTGCCGCAAGGCGTCTGCCGTCTCGGCCTGACATGGGGTTGGCGATAATACCGACGGTTTTAGAAAATTCTGTGGCCATGGTGCTGTGTCCAGTAACGTTGCTAGGAATAAAATCAGCCACTGTAACAATATCCAATATTCGCTGACAAGTTTGTGAGGCCGGCCAGCGTTAGATGGGCCAGCTAAATTGCCGTAAATTTAAGGGCAGTTAAAGGGCCCGCTGTCTTTTCTTACGCGACCACTGGTTGCAATGGTAATGCCTTGAGCCAAGGTGTCGTCGTTGTCTTGCGGGCAAAAAACAAAGCTGCCGGCGCTGCTTTCGAGATCGCCTTTGTAACCGTATTGAAGGTATGTGCCGCCGCTGTATACGAGCTTGGTTTGCGCCGATAATGCTTCATGTACGCGTACGATGCGGTCGGCGCCATCAACGCTTTGGTTGCCATTAGCATCAATAAAAACGATCCACCCGTCGTGCCAATCAACGCTGTTGTCACAGTTAAGAAGGTCGGCACTTTTGCAGATACTCACGCTGTTTTTTTCGACGATGGCTTCGGTGCGAGCAACCGCCAAACCGCCGGTCATGGCATCGACATACCCAGTGATTAAGCTGCCATTGATCATCCGAAGTAATGAAGGCACACCAACGCCTAGAAGAATTGCTGCGATAGCCATAGTGGCAATAAGCTCGACCAAATTGAAGCCGCTTTGACGCTGGTTACAGGGCGTTTTTTGAGGGTGTTTTTGGCTGTAATATTGCTCTAGTAGCATCTCGAATGGCCGTAGTTTTGGGACTGTGCGTTAGGTTTGTGTGAGACCTGTTGCGTCTCAAAAGGCCGAGCATAACAAAACCTGCACGCAGGCTTCTACAGCCGCCGAGTAAATGAGCGGATTGATTTGCCAATAAACGACCGATTGTCGGGTTAATTTGACCGTTTATCGGTTTAAATTGGATAAAACCTGTGTTGTGTACTAAAGGATCGGTAAAATCGCGCAGATAATTAGCAGGAAAACTGTCACTCAACATTGAAGATTCAATATTTATCCATGACCTCAAACCATGATGCTAAAGGGGCCTTTTCTCAAAAAGGTTTTACCCTGCTCGAAGTATTGATATCGCTGGTCATTTTGGCGGTTGGATTATTGGGTCTGGCGGGTTTGCAGTCGGTCAGCGTAATCAATAACCACGGTGCTTTGTTGCGCTCCGAAGCCTCACTGCTGAGCTACGATATTCTTGATCGGATGCGCGCTAATCGGGAGCAAGCAGTAACGACAAGCCGTTATGTTTCTGGTTTTGATGATGCCGCAAGCGGCTACGCAAATTGCACAGCCTGTGCTCCGGCTGCGCTTGTTGACCATGACCTGAATCAATGGAAGACCGATGTGGGCAACCAGCTCCCCGGCGGTGAGGCAGAAATTGCCCGAGAAGCACTTCCTTCGGGCGTGATTTACGTGGTCACCCTGCGCTGGGATGAAACTGTTTTCGATGAAAACGATGCAAAGCTTAGAAAAAAGAGCAAAGCTCAGCTTCAGTTGAGATCAGAAATATGACCACTTTAATGCGCAGTAAGCAGCGCGGTTTTACCCTACTTGAACTGTTGATTTCTATGACGGTTGGCATGATGTTGATCACCGGCATTATTCAATTGATGGCCAATAACAAACAACATTACCTGTTCCAAAGCGAGCTTGCGCGTATGCAAGAAAACGGCCGATATGCGCTGACGGTATTGCGCCAAGAGCTGCAAATGGCTGGCGTGAGTGGCTGTTCTGCAAATTCACAAATCACCAATTTACTCGACGATAGCTTGGCTGGGTATTCGGATACTTTGTTTAGCTTAAACCAAGCCGTTGGCGGCTGGGAGTACTCTAACTCTGGTGCGGGCACCGGACCAACCGAGGTCTATACCTTGACGAGCTCGCTCTCTAGTTCTAGTTCGCTGGACCAGTGGCACAATGGCAACGCAGTTAGCTCAGACCTTGATGCAACATTAACGGGTAAAGTACTTAAAGGGACTGATGTTTTAGTGGTGAAGCGAACAGAGCCACCACTGGATTTAGCCTACACCAGCGCTCAAACCATACTCACGACAAGCACCAACTTCCCTATCAGTGGTTTTCTAGATGCAAATGATGGCAGCAATGATGCCGGGCGTTTGGTGGTGATATCGGATTGCAGCGCAGCAGATTTGTTTAGAAATTGCTCGGCAGTGGTAGGCCAAGTTAACCGAAATACTGCCGGCTGCCCCGGCACGGTACCAAGTAATAAAGCCAGTTTATCGCTAGGGCATGTTTACCGAGTGCTTGAAGGTAACGAAGATGCCACGATCTCTGCGGTGTCTATCAACAGCTATTACATCGGGTTGGGGCAGGATAATGCACCTACTTTGTACCGAAAAGACTACAGCAACGGCGCACCGTTAAATGCGGTGCCCTTGGTAGAAGGTGTTGAGTCGATGCAGGTATTGTACGGAATTGATACTGACGACGATGCCGTTCCAAACCGCTATGTTACTGCACAAATACTCAATGCCATTGGTACAAGCGGCTCGGCTTATGCCGATACCGTGGTTAGCGTGCGAATTAGCTTACTGCTGCGTAGCATCGAAGAAGTAGAAGAAGTGGTAAACACCGATAGTTTGTTAATGGCAGAAGCCACCATTAACAGTGGCTCAGATCGTTACTTACGTAAGACGGTATCGACCACTGTGCAGCTACGAAATGGTGGTATTTAGCATGTTCCAAGCAAAAATAACCGCAGCGGCTGTAGCGCCGAGCAACCAGCAAGGCGCTGTGCTTGTAGTGAGTTTGGTGATTTTAATGGTGCTCACCATACTGGGAGTATCGGCCATGCAAAACTCCGCGTTGGAGGGGAAAATAGCCGCTAATTATCGCCTTGAGCAGCTCATAACCCAGGCTGGCGAAGCCGCTTTGCTCGAAGGCGAACGCTTAATTGAAGCGCTAGATATTGAACCGATAGCCACGAATACCTGCACCAACGGATTATGTACAAGCCGAAAAATGGACCCGGCTTATCCAGCTAGCATTGGTAAGCCCTGTGCAAATGCTGCTCATCTTGAGGAGCGCTGGGCCCTTGCAAATGGCTGCCAAGGGAACCTCGATGTATGGAATAGCTCAACTCGAAGTATCGCTTATACATCAAGTAATTTAGCTTTAACCTCCAATGTAAAAGCACGTTATATCATTGAATATATGGGTGTTTTCCCGGTCGCGGTTACGGGAGCATCGATGCCCAGTTATGCCGATTGTATTAATACACCTTCACTGGCTTCATGCCCGCAAATGTTCCGTGTAACCACTTTGGCATCGGATCTTTCAGACCGTGGCCGAATCATGCTCCAAACCACATACCAAAAATAGGATTGCTAGAATGAAACGGATTGAAAAAACCTGTCGATTAAGCACCCGAATACTAACGGTCAGTGCGGTTACGCTGCTGATCAGCACAAATGTAGCTCAGGCTGAGTGGGATTCGGTTCTAGCGGGAGAATTCAGCCCTGACTTTTCTTATGGAGCCGCGGTTTCTGGTCATGCAAATGAGCACGCAAACGAACACGCTGGCGGTGCTGGTTTAGGCCATGACAGCGAAGGTGAAGAAGCATCGGGGGAGGGTGAAGAAACCGAAATCCCATCGCCGGTATCCGGCGATTTTACATCCGTCCCGCTTGGTGGAATAGGGGTTCTTAAATCAACCATCGTATCGAATGAGGGCTCAAGTACCCTAACCAGTTACCAAGCGGGTTATTTGGATGAGTTAGGCGATGGCGCAAATCGTATCACTTGGCCGGGTGTTTTAGACGCATTGTTTATCGACAGCCATGGCCGTGTACGCGAAGACGGCAACGGCAATGGTAAGTTGGATGCATCTAATTGCGACGCAGACCCAGTGGTTCGGTTCTTCGTTACGGGGAATAGAGCCGCTTCACTGCAGCGCATGACGGGAAGCGGATGTACGACGCTTGGGCCGTTGTTATCTCTCAATGAGCTGAAACCAATTTGGAGCGCGCAGCAGCAATTGGCGCATATTAACCCGGTAGAGCAACGCGGATACGGTAATCGTATCAACAGCAGCGTAACCGGAGGACGTTACATTTTCACATCGTTTGATGGCGCCGCGGCAGATTTTGATCACACTGTATTAACGACGAGTAACTACGAATTATTCGGTGCGGCCAGTGTTTCTGAGGCTCGAGACATTATTGATTTTATCCGCGGTAATGAAATAGCTGGTTTGCGTAACCGCACAATGGACAGCGTAACCTGGAGATTGGGTGACATTGTTAATTCGGTTCCGCTGGTAGTCGATGGCTCAAGCGCTAACTACGATACTCGATATAACGACGCTACTTACACCGCGTTTAAAGCCCAATATGCAGACCGACGGCGGATGGTTTATGTAGGGGCCAATGATGGTTTATTACATGCATTCAACGGCGGGTTTTGGAATGCAGCAGATCAGAGCTTTGCATTGAGCGCAGACAATAACGAGGTGGAACATCCGCTGGGTGCCGAGATCTGGGCCTATGCACCAGAAAGCCTTTTGCCCCATTTGAAATGGTTAACAGAGACCGAATATCCACACGTTTATTATGTTGATGGTGCGCCTCAGGCATTTGACGTCAATATTTTCCCATCTGACGATGTTCATCCAAATGGTTGGGGCACGATATTAGTAGTGGGTATGCGACTTGGTGGCGGGCCAATTGAGGGTACATTCCGCTCTGCGTACCTTGTGTTTGATATCACCGACCCAGAATTAGCGCCACAGCTGATCTCTGAAGTCACCCACGAGAACCTCAAATACACCACCAGCCAACCCGCGCTGGTGAAAAAACGCGCCGCTGGTGCAGGTAACGACTGGCTGCACCCATCACAAAATGAATGGCAGTTGGTGTTTGGTTCAGGTCCGAATAACTTGAGAGACGTATTGTCTGATCGAAGCAGTTATAGCGTGTTTCAATATGACCTGATTTCTGGTTTGGTTTCAGAAACAGTTGTACATGAGCCAAACAGTTTTGTTGGTGGGGTGAATTCAACCGACTGGAATGATGATTATCAAGATGACCTTCTCTACTTCGGCACGGTAGCTCGTAACAGCGGGGTAAGTGGAACGATCCATTCAGGCAATTTGATGCGAGCAAAATTGGGCGCAACGCTCGAATTATCGACATTACTGAATGCAACATCACCGATCTTTAACGCACCCATTACCGCCAAAGACGATACCGGTGCATCGTGGGTGTACGTTGGTTCTGGTGTGTTGCTGTCGCCGAGTGACTTAGGCTCGCACGACAGTAGCCAATTCTTTGGAGTGAAAGAGCCGCTTTCCAGTGAGGGTTCTTTAGCCTTTGGGACGGTGTCGCTTTCAGCGTTAATAGACACGAGTGACATAGTAGTATACGAAGATGGCGACGTAGACAACGCACCTACTTTTTATAACGGCGAATCACTACACACCCCCACTACTTTTACAGAGTTACTTCACGCTATTGAAGGTGAGGCCGGCTGGATTAACCTGCTAGATAGTTCAAGCTCTCGTGTGTTGTCTGCGGCAACCCGATTTGGAACCACGTTGTTTTACACCACTTATCGACCAGGGCCTGACTCCGCGGGTAACCTTGGTGGGCGCAGCGAGCTGACGGCGGTACATTACAAAACAGGCACCGCTGAGCAAAGGAATATTCTGACCGAGCCATCAACTACCGGTGACGAAATTACAGTGGCCACGGTTGATTTGGGGCCAGGTGCAAACACGCAATCGCCGGTGGTGATGATTTCCGATGGACTGCCCGTTATCGTTCTGCCCAAATCAATTGGCGGTGTATCTTACTTTCCACTATCGGGGTCATCGGCCATCGGTGGTCGTAAATCGTGGCGAATCCTACCTCTGTAATACTCCAAGCCCTGCATACAAAACAGTGTGTAGGGCAAACACAATGAATGGCTTGAGTCTGTAGCAGGGTTGGAGCAAAACAAAACGGCTCTGCTATCAACGCATTCACAACGTGCCCAGAAAAATGGAATGACGACGGCGTCGCGTTTTGCACCGGCTCCGGCGTGCATAATAAGCGCCATCAACGCACTCAAGCTATACTTGTAATCCTTTTACCGCATTGAGCAAGGTCATATGAATCGTCCCGTTAGTCATCGTTCTATAGCCGGCTTCACGCTTATTGAATTAATGATCGTGGTGGCTATCACGGCCGTTTTGGCATCAGTTGCTTATCCTGCGTACCAGGACAGCATTCAAAAATCGCGACGTTCTGATGCAAAAATTGCGCTGGTTCAAGCAGCGGCTTCTGAAGAACGCTGGTTTTCCAGTAACAATACTTATACTTCAAGTGCGACGAATGTTGGTGGTATTAGTTCACCTGAAGGCTTTTATGGTATTACGGTGACGGCCGCTACGCTGACCTACAGCATTGTAGCTACAGCCACCGGATCTCAATTAGACGACACAACCTGCAGAACCTTTACGCTAACGCAAACCGGTGCAAAAACATCCGCAAACGACACTCCTGCGGCAACTACAACCTGTTGGTAATGTTAGTAAAAAGCGTTAAATTGCTTGGCTCATTGCAGTGACCGAAAGTTCGTACTACTTTGTACTGAACTAAATCCCATCTGATATAAAACCGCGTTCGCGGTTATCTGCAGTCCTGCTGCCAACCTTTTAATCAAAACGCTATAATGAACCCCTTTTTTAGGGTCGAAACGATTGTGAGTGACTTTTTGATTATTGGTGGCGGCATCATGGGTATGCTCAGCAGTTATGCGCTGGCCAAAAAAGGTTTCTCCATTCGGTTAGTGGAAAGCCAGCGCTGCGGACAGCAAGCATCTTGGGCTGGCGGCGGCATTGTTTCACCCCTAAGCCCGTGGGATTATGCAGATTCAATCACCAATCTCACTAAGCTATCTCAGCAGCTCTACCCTTCTTTGATTGAACAACTGATGAGCGAAACCGGAATAGATTCCCAACTCTATCAAACCGGTTTGATTTCACTTTTTGGTGATGTTGATGAGCGCTCCAGCGTCAATGAGGTACCAGCACGAGTACAAGCATGGGCGGCTCAGCATAGCGTTGATTTGAAGCTAATAAGCTCGGATATTATCGAGACTCTACAGCCAGGGCTGAATCACCGCGCAACGGGTGGAATATGGATGCCTCAAGTCTGCAACGTGCGTAATCCGCGGTTACTCAAAGCACTAAAGCAAGCCATCTCCCAGCAGCCACTTATTTGCGTGGAAGAAAATACTTCAATTACCGAGTTTTTAATAGAAGGCCAGCGAGTGAGCGGCGCAGCGAGTCAAACACAACGATTTCACGCAGAGAAAACGCTGATTACCAGCGGTGCATGGAGCCAACAGTTGTTGAGTAACGTCGGCAGCGAGACGCCGATTTGGCCTATTCGTGGGCAAATGCTTCTGTACAAGCCTGCCGCACCGTTACTGCAACGAATCGTGCTTTCAGGCAACCGGTATTTAATACCACGCCGAGACGGCCATATTTTAGTGGGAAGCACACTAGAAAATGTTGGCTTTGATAATAGCACTACCGAGCAAGCCTACACTGAGCTACGGGGCTACGCAGAGTCTATTTTGCCAGCACTGGCAGATTTCCCCGTGGTGCAGCAATGGGCTGGCTTGCGGCCAGCTAGCCCCGCGGGTATTCCAAAAATTGGCGCAATCGCTGGGTACGATAACTTTTATATTAACGCAGGCCATTTTCGCAATGGCCTGGTATTGGCACCTAGTAGCGTGCAACTAGTGGTTGAGCAGATGCTGGGCGAAACACCCTCTTTGGATTGTGGGCCCTACCAGCTGTAACTCTTTTCGCGCCGTTAGCTGCTTTAAGTGTCTTGGTCGAGACCAAGCTTTTGTAAACGGTAACGCAAAGCGCGAAAGCTGATACCCAATTTTTTGGCAGCGGCGGTGCGGTTCCAGCGTGTTTCATCAAGTGCTTTGAGAATCGCCTTTTTCTCGATATCTGCTAGATACTCTTCAAGGGATTGTGATGGGTCTTCACTGTCATAGTTTTCTACTTCGATAGCATCGAGCATATCAGCTTTATGGCCGGCCTTACTTTGTTCGCTGAGTTTTAGGTCTGAAAGCTCAATCAGTTCGCCTTCACAAAGAGTCAGCGCGCGCTCAAGAATATTTTCTAACTCTCGTACGTTACCAGGAAATGAGTAGGTTTTGAGCCCTTCCAGGGCTGAGCGGCTGAGCCTAGGTGCCGGTAGTTGATATTCAGAAGCAATTTTTTGCAGCAGTACGGCCACTAATTGCGGAATATCGTCGGCTCTATCCCGCAAGCTTGGAACTTGCACTTCAATGACGTTAATTCGGTAATACAAATCCTCCCTGAACAGGTTGCTTTCAACCGCTTTTTGGAGGTTTTTATGGGTCGCACTTAGGATTCGCACATTCACCGGTATTTCGGCTTGGGCGCCAATAGGCCTAACTGATTTTTCTTGGATGGCCCGTAGTAACTTAACCTGCATGCCCAGCGGTAAATCAGCGATTTCATCCAAAAATAGTGTGCCGTTTTCTGCGGCTTGAAATAACCCAATTTTATCTGCGGTGGCTCCACTGAAGCTGCCTTTTTTGTAGCCGAAGAACTCGCTTTCCATTAAATCTGCGGGTATAGCTGCGCAGTTCACCGGCACAAAGGGCCCATCAGCTCGCGGTCCTAGCTGGTGAATAAGGCGTGCAACGCGCTCTTTACCCGACCCTGACTCACCCTGAATGTAGATTGGTGCTTGGCTGCGGGCCAGTTTGTGAATGCGTTGTCGTAACGCTTGCATCACTGGAGTTTTACCCAAAAACTCTGATGAATCGTCGGGCTCTTCAGTGCTGGGCGCAGGGCCCAGTTGTAGCGCGTTTTCAACCAGTTCACGTAGCTGCGCCAGATCAATGGGCTTAGACAAGAAATCAAACGCACCGGCCTTCAGTGCATCAATAGCGGTTTCTACGCTGCCAAAGGCGGTGATCATCGCTACGGGTGTCTCTGGGTAATCTGACTGCAATAGCTTTACCAGCTCCAATCCATCGCCATCGGGTAAGCGCATATCGGTTAAGCAAAGCTGGTATTGATTGTCGGCTAGTTTTTGTTTTGCAGTGGCTACACAGTCGGCGCTGTCGACCGCTAACCCCATTCGTAGCAGAGTGATCTCGAGTAGCTCAAGTATGTCTGGCTCATCGTCGATGAGCAGGATTGTGTTAGTGGTTTGTGTATTCACAATTTATTGGGTCAATCGTTGTGGGTGGCTGAAAGTAACTTTGAAACAAGCGCCGTAAGATTCAGATTCGACCAAATCTAACTGCGCTTGGTTGGCCTGAGCAAGCTCTCTAGAGATATAAAGCCCCAGCCCAGTGCCGCTTCGGTCGGTGGTGTAAAACGGCTCGAATAGCTTTTCGCGTTGATCAGGGTCTACTCCGTGGCCCTGATCTTGAACCAGTACAAAGGGTAAATCTTGGTCAGAATTATCGCCGATCATAACGTCGAGCGTAGAGTTACCTGTGTTTTGCTTGCTGTGCCGAATGCCGTTATCGAACAAATTAGTAAAGACCTGCATGAGTTGCCCTTGGTCAAAACGGGCCTTGCGTTGTTGGCCTTTGTTGAGCAGCCGAACCTTCGTTTGAGGGTGGTTTTCTGAATAGGTAGCGATAAAATTTTGAAGCCATGAAGATAGCTCAATCTGCTCCGGTACAGAGGGTTTACCGAGGGAGAGCTGTAAAATATTTTCGATAATAGCGTTAGCGCGGAGGCTATGATTTTGCGCAATATCGACGAGCCTGCGGTCAGCATCCGATAAATCTGGAGACTCAAGCAGCAGCTGTGCAGCGTGGCTTATTGCCCCTAACGGGTTACGTATTTCGTGGGCGATGCTGGCGGTTAAGTTGCCCAGCGAGGCCAGTTTTAAGTGTTGGGCGCGTTGGGCGATTTGCGAATGATCTTCTAAAAAGACCAGTGTTTCATCGGTATTGCGGTGCCCTAAGGCGGCAAAATTGACCTGTATCTCGGGGCCAGAGCCATCGACTTTAAACAGCTCGGGGCGTTGATTGGGCTGACTACGCCAGTGCTCAAGTCGCTTTGATAGCTCAGGAATTGGAGCGCTATACATGTGCTCAGGCGTAAGCCCGGCATCGTCTGATGTGACAGCATGGATCAAATTTCGAGCAGAGCGGTTCATCATTCTTACTTCGTCATTGCCGGTTAACACCATGATGCCGGTGAGCATGCGCTGAATAATCAGTTCATTCAATTGTTGTAGTTCAGTTAAGTCTTGGGCGCGTTGGTCTGCAAGTTCAGTGCTTGAGCGTATTCGGTGTGTCAGGTATTGCATGGACCAGGACACGGCAAAATAGATGACGCCGAGTAAACCGGCCTGAAAATAGAGCCGTTGGCTGGTGCTGTCGCTTGCTAGCGAAAGGTAGGCCTCGTTCCCCAGTACTGAAATGGACGCTACCGCAGGCAGCAGCAAGCCCATTTGGCCAGTGATCAGTATGTTACCGGCGGCAAGGTTGACGATCAGTAAAATGCCCAGGCCACTTGCTACGCCGTCGCTGGCGTGTAGTAACAGGCTGATGGCAACAATATCGATTAAAATAACCGCGTAAATGCGAGTCCATCGGATGGTCTCGGCAGCGCTAAAAAACAACGAACCGCTGACCAGCGTAATGGCTACATATATGGCCGAGCCGTATAAATACAGGGTTGGGTACAAGCCCCCAACCAGCGCGTCATCTTGAATGCCTAAGCCCAGCAATAGCAAACTTATGGCGCTGACAATACGGTAAAAGCTATAGACTCTAAACAGGGTGCTGGTGCGGGCATCGAGCATGGCCGCTTGAAAAGAAAACCGAACCACTGTCTCGGTATCGGCTTTTCTTTGGCTATGTTTAGGGCTCACGCGGATCCTGTTTGGATAACTTCACATGTATTTCTGAGCAAAAATAATGCTCACCTTCTTTGATGGCTTCCGACTGCGGTACATGTATCGCGCAATGTTCACAGGGCACCATTTGCTCTGAATCGTCTTGTTCCTGGCCGTCTTGGTCGGTGGGATTCCTGCTACGTTTTAACAAAAGCAGTACTGCGCCAATCAAAACAATAATAAATAGAATACGTATTAACACTTTTTACCTGACTTAAATTTACCGGAATAAGCAGGAAAACCACCGGTTGGTGCCCTGCAATTACCCTAAAGTTTAACCTATGAATCAGCGGTGCTACGATCTGTTTTGATTCTGGCGGCGTTTTTGACGAAAATAGCGCCCCATACTTATATTTGAATCAGAAAACAGACTCATGAATCAGCTCTTAAACGTTGTAATGGCACAGCTCAACCCACTGGTTGGGGATATTCAGGCCAACACTCAGCTCGTGATGGATAAATCTTTAGAAGCCTCCAGAGATTTGAACGCCGACGTTATCGTGTTCTCGGAACTGATGTTGACGGCGTATCCGCCAGAAGATTTGCTGCTTCGCCCTAGCATGGAACTGCGCGTTGCCAAAGCATTGGCTACGTTGCAATGGTTCAGCCGCGAAACGCCAGAAGTTCACAACCTTCATATTGTGGTGGGTTACCCGGCAGTACGCGGTGACAAGCTATACAACATGGCGGGGGTGATACACCAAGGCGAGCTGATCTGTGAATACGCTAAACAATGCCTGCCTAACTACCAAGTGTTTGACGAAAAGCGTTATTTCGCCGAAGGCCGCGAAGCCTGTATTTTCAAGATCAATGGCTTGCCGGTGGGCATTACCATTTGTGAAGATATTTGGGCGCCAGAGCCCACCCAGCAAGCCGCTGATCTAGGCGCTAAATTGATGCTCAACCTAAATGCATCGCCCTTTCACATGGGCAAAGCTCAGAGCCGCCAGCAGTTATTGGCAGAGCGCGCGCAACAATCGAACATCGCTGTTATTTACACCAATCAGTTTGGCGGACAAGACGAGCTTATTTTCGACGGTGGCAGCATGGCAGTCGATAGCGACGGCACGGTATGCCGGTCTGCACCTTTATTCGAAGAAGGCTTGTATCTGGTTGAAGTTGAAATTAACGGTAGTCCTGAGAGCGGTGATCTGAGTTGCTCGATCAAACTGGGCGAGATCGCTCCGACGCTTTCAGAACAGGCCAGCGCATATCAAGCTTTGGTATTGGGCGTACGAGATTACGTCAATAAAAATGGTTTCCCGGGCATTGCACTGGGATTATCCGGCGGTATTGATTCAGGCTTAACCGTGGCTATCGCCGTTGATGCGCTGGGTAAAGATCGGGTTCACGCCGTGATGATGCCATTTAAATATACCTCTCAAATGAGCCTGGATGACGCTGCCGAACAGGCAAAAATATTAGGCATTAAATATTCAGTGATCCCGATCGAAGCCATTTACAACACGTACATGGCAGCACTGGAGGACGAGTTTAGTGGCACCGAGCGCGACACCACAGAAGAAAACCTTCAAGCCCGTTGCCGCGGTGTGATCATGATGGCGATCTCAAACAAGAAGCGTCTGATGGTATTAACCACCGGCAACAAAAGCGAAATGGCGGTGGGTTACGCAACTCTTTACGGCGATATGGTTGGCGGTTACGGCGTGCTAAAAGACACCTATAAAACCCTGGTATTTGAACTGTCGCGATACCGTAATACCTTGTCGCCGGCGATACCTACACGAGTCATCGAGCGGCCACCGTCGGCAGAGTTAGCGCCGGATCAAAAAGATACCGACTCATTACCGGATTACGATGAATTGGATCAGATTTTGGAATTTTATATCGAGCACGACTACAGCGCCGACGCGATTGTGGCGCAGGGCTTCGACAAAGACACGGTGTACCGAATTGTCCGGTTGGTTGATTTAAACGAATACAAACGCCGGCAAGCGCCAATGGGAGCACGAATAACACCCCGTGGGTTTGGTAGAGACAGACGTTATCCAACGACATCGGGTTGGGCTGTTTCGGACAAAACACAGTAAGCCAATGGACTGCGCCCAACAGTTGGGCGCTTTACATAACTACTGGGTCTTTTCTCCAGTCTACTTTTGCTGTTTACAGGGGTTTAAAGCCAAAGCGCTGTTAGCGAATCAAACGGCCTTAAACTTAAGCTCTTTTGGCATCGCAAAGACGATGGTTTCTTTAATTCCATCGAGCTCTTCAGGTTCAGTGCCGCCTTGTTGTTTAAGCGTATCTACCACCTGCTGTACCAGTACTTCCGGCGCTGATGCACCCGCGGTAACCCCTACACGGCGTACGTTGGCTAACCATCTGTGCTGAATTTCATCTGCACCATCAATCAAATAGGCTGGCGTGCCCATACGCTCAGAAAGCTCGCGTAAGCGGTTGGAGTTGGAGCTGTTGGTAGAACCGACGACCAATAAAAGGTCGCAGGATTCGGCCATATCTTTGACGGCATCTTGGCGGTTTTGGGTGGCAAAACAGATATCGTCTTTGCGCGGGCCTTGTATTTTCGGGAACTTCTGTCGCAGTGCATCGATCACTCTGCGGCTGTCATCGACCGATAAGGTTGTTTGGGTAACGTAGGCTAGTGCGTCAGGCTGGGCAACTTCGAGCTTGGCAACATCGGCTTCATCTTCAACCAAATGAATGGTGCCGCCGGCGGAATAGTCGAACTGGCCCATGGTGCCCTCTACTTCTGGGTGTCCTTGGTGGCCAATCAAAATGCATTCTGTACCGGCTTTACTGAACTGCGCGACTTCTAAATGAACCTTGGTGACCAACGGGCAAGTGGCGTCAAAAATCTTTAAATTTCTAGATTTAGCTTCGTCGCGAACCGCATTTGAAACACCGTGGGCACTGAATATGACGATACTTTGTTCCGGTACCTCGTCTAATTCATCGATAAAACGGGCGCCGCGTTCGCGCAGGCCGTCGACCACGTAGCGGTTGTGAACCACTTCATGGCGTACATAAATAGGCGCGCCGAATATATCCAATGCGCGATTGACGATATCGATAGCGCGGTCAACTCCGGCGCAAAAACCACGGGGGTTTGCGAGCCGAATCTCAAAGGCGTTAGCAGTCAACTTGATGACTCCGGCATCGGTTGAGTGATTTTGTCGACCCGTGCTTTAAACAGTAGGTTATGGCCGGCTAATGGGTGGTTAAAATCAACGGTGATTAAGTCGCCGTTCATCTCGACGATGACCCCGGGTAACTCGCTGTTGGCTTTGTCGGCAAAGGAGATCATTAAGCCTTTTTCAAGGCCGATACCTTTGTCGAACTGGTCGCGGCTAAATTCGCGAATGTTGGCATCGCGAGATTCTCCAAAAGCCTGCTCAAAGGGCACCATGACCTCAATTTCTTGGCCGACAATCAGGCCAATTAAATGCTTTTCAAACCCATCGGACATGGTGCCTTCACCAATAATTAGGTCGGCTGGGGCTTTCTCAAAATTGCTGTCTACCAGCTGACCATCTTCCATGGTCAGGGAAAAATTGATCGCGACTTTCGTGCCTTTGTTAACCCTGTTATCACTCATGATTTACCTGCCTGGGGGTTTTTGATCATATCTACTATAAGAAAAAATGCGCCGACTGTAATGGCTGCATCCGCGACGTTAAACGCAGGGAAGCTGTATTGGTCGGAATAAAAAAGAAGAAAATCAATCACGTAGCCGTACGCTATACGATCGTATAAATTGCCCAATGCACCGCCTAACACTAGCGAAAGCCCAAGCGCTTGAATCTTTTGGCGGCTATCAACGCGCAGCAACCAAACCACCAATGCCAGGCTAACCACCGACGAGACGGTGACGAAAAAGATTCGCTGCCAGCCCGATGCATCTGCCAAAAAGCTAAAAGCAGCACCGGGGTTATGAGCGCGTACCAAGTCAAAAAAGGGCAGAACACGAAGCCGATCATAAAGATCGAAGTTGTCCATAATGACTATTTTGGTCACTTGGTCCGCAATCAATATAAAAGCCGATAGCGCGCACCATTTGAGCTGATTTGAATATTTTTTAACAGGTATCATCGGTCAATCAATCTGTTTTAGGTGGATGGTTTAGGCGAATAAACGGGTTTCGCCGTCACCTTCGATGTTTGAAACGCAGCGCGAGCAAATCTGCGGATGTTCGGCATGGCTGCCAACGTCTTCGATGTGATGCCAGCAACGTTCGCACTTGGTGTCTTTCGACGCCAAAACTTCAATTTTGAAGCCATCAATTTGGGTGTCGCGAACATTTGAGTTAGCGGCATTGGCTTGCTCAAGTTCAAGCACGCTTGCACCGGAAGTAATGAGTACAAAACGTAGCTCATCGCCAAGTTTGTCGAGCTGAGTTTTCAGCGTAGGCTCACAATACAGCTGAACTTCGGCGCTAAGTGGCGAGCCAATCAGGCCTTCGGTGCGCTGTACTTCTAGCTCACGGTTAACCGCAGTCTTAATAGAGTATAGGGTTTCCCAAAATGCCGCGTCGAGGTCAGAGTCTGCGCTTAGCTCAAATAGCCCGGTGTACCATTGATCAAGTTGCACAGAATTTACCCGTGCTCCAGGGATATGCTGCCACAGCTCATCTGCAGTGAAGGACAAAATAGGCGCTAACCAGCGCACCATGGCTTCGACAATATGATGCAGCGCAGTTTGAGCCGAGCGTCGTGGCAGGCCATCTTCAGCGCTGGTGTATTGCCGGTCCTTAATAATATCGAGATAAAAACCACCTAAATCATTGACGCAGAAATTGTGAATTTTCTGGTAGATCAGGTGAAAATTGTATGCCTCGTAGGCCTCTAGTATTTCGTTTTGCAATTGTAAGGTGCGGTCAACTGCCCAGCGATCCAGCGCAATCATATCCTCAGGGGCTACACCGTTTTCTAGCGGGTCAAAGCCGTTGAGGTTAGACAGTAGGAACCGGCAAGTATTACGAATACGCCGGTAGGAGTCTGATGTGCGGTCTAAAATTTCATCGGAAACCGACATTTCGCCGCGGTAATCGGTAGCCGCTACCCATAAACGCAGTGCATCGGCACCTAGTCGGTTGACTACTTTTTGCGGCGACATCACATTACCGACGGATTTGGACATCTTGCGGCCCTTCGCATCTACCGTGAAACCGTGGGTCAGGGCAGTTTTGTAGGGCGCAACACCGTTGATGGCTACGCTGGTAAGCAGCGACGACTGAAACCAGCCTCGGTGTTGGTCAGAGCCTTCTAAATAAAGGTCGGCGGGGAATTCAAGCTGCTCTCGCGGCTTTAATACCGCCGCATGGGTAACACCCGAATCAAACCAAACATCCAGTGTGTCGGTCACTTTGTTGTAATTTTCAGCTTCGTCGCCAAGCAGCTCGCTGGCCTCTAATTGAAACCAAGCTTCGATGCCTTGCTCTTCAATTTTTAGCGCGACCTGTTCAATTAACTCGCTGGTTTGGGGGTGCAGCTCGCCAGTAACCTTGTGTAAAAACAACGTGATGGGAACACCCCACGAACGCTGACGAGAAATACACCAGTCGGGCCGGCTATTAAGCATCGACTCGATTCGCGCTTTGCCCCAATCCGGTAGCCATTCAACTTGGTTTACTTGCTCTAAAGCCTGATTCAGCAGACCTTTTTGGCCCATGCTAATAAACCACTGTGCGGTCGCGCGGAAGATAATGGGAGACTTATGACGCCAGCAATGAGGGTAGCTGTGTGAGTAGTCTTGGTGGTAAAACAGGCTGTTGGTTTCTTTCATCTTTTCGATCTCAGCATCGTTGCCTTTAAATACCCGTAGGCCTTCAAAGAACTCGGTGCCGGGTAAAAATACGCCGTTTTCGCCCACGGGGTTATACACTTCAAGACCGTAGCGGTTGCCAACAATGTAATCGTCTAAGCCGTGTCCAGGTGCGGTATGAACGGCGCCGGTGCCGGCTTCGATGGTTACATGGTCGCCAAGAATAATCGGGACTTGGCGCGAATAAAAAGGGTGCTGCAGGTTTTGATGCTCTAGCTGTTGGCCCTTGCAAGTGCCCAATACCTTAGATTGCTCGATGCCAGCACGCTTGAATAGCGACTGTGCAAGCGCTTCGGCAATTAATATGGTTTCTTGGCCCAGCTCAGATGTAAGCGTAATCAGCTGATAATCTAGCTCCGGGTTCAAGCAAACCGCTTGGTTGGCCGGTAGTGTCCAAGGCGTTGTGGTCCAAATGAGAACTGAAAGCGGGCCTTGAATATCGGCTTCGGATAGGCCGAACGCAGCAGTAAATGAGGCAACATCAGCAACTGGGAAGCGCACATCAATGGCTGGGGATACTTTATCTTCGTATTCAACTTCGGCTTCAGCAAGAGCAGAACCGCAGTCAATACACCAATGGACGGGCTTTGAACCTTGGTGTAAATGGCCTTTTTCGACGATTTTACCCAATGATCGAACCACATTGGCTTCAAAGTCAAAGCTCATGGTTTTGTAAGGGTTATCCCATTCGCCGAGTATGCCCAGTCGGATGAAATCTTTACGTTGGCCGTCTACCTGCTTTTGCGCATAGATACGACAGGCTTCTCGAAATTTAGCGGGTTCAACCTTTACGCCAGCTTTACCAATCTTCTTTTCAACGTTTAGCTCAATCGGTAAGCCGTGGCAATCCCAGCCCGGAACATAGGGCGCGTCAAAACCGCTGAGGGTTTTGGACTTGATGATAATATCTTTAAGGATTTTATTGACCGCGTGGCCAATGTGAATATCACCGTTTGCGTAGGGAGGGCCATCGTGCAAAATGAATTTTTTGCGGCCTTTGCTGTTGGCCCTAATTTGCCCGTATAGATCTTGTTTTTGCCAGCTTTCTAGCCATTTTGGTTCACGTTGCGACAAGTTGGCCTTCATAGGGAAAGCGGTCTTGGGTAGGTTCAGCGTTGCTTTGTAATCAGTCATGGCTTAGGGGAAAAATCTCTGGCTAGGGTCAAATGTAAAGAGGGTGACTCAGGGTAATGTTTGGTCATTTAGCGGTGGTGATTAGTCTTTTGGTTTGAAATAGCGCCGTCCAATATCGAGATCACGTTCCATGGCTGTTTTAAGCTCGGGCAATGAATTAAATTTTTCTTCATCTCGAATTTTTTGGTGAAAGCGAACCGTTACAAACTCACCGTAAATGGTTTGGTTGAAGTCGAACAGGTGCACCTCTAATAACGGGTTTTGGCCTTCAACCGTGGGCCTTGTTCCAATGTTGGCTACTCCAGCAAGCCATTGGCCATTGAGCTGTAGCTCAACGATATACACGCCTTTTAACGTGGGTTGCAAGCCTGCAATGCCGATGTTGGCCGTGGGTACGCCTAGGGTGCGGCCAAGTTGTTGGCCGTAACAAACTTTGCCTGCAATACAGTACGGTCGGCCTAGTAGTGTTTCAACCAAGTCGAATTGTGCGTATGCCAAAGCAGCGCGGATGCGGGTACTGCTAACGCGTTGGTTGTCTAACAAAAAGGTGTTGGTGGGGGTTACCCCAAAGCCGTGTTTAACGCCTTGTGATTGCATCAGTGCGAAGTCGCCGCTGCGTTTGTGCCCGTAACGGAAGTCGTCGCCAACAATCATATGTTGGACGCCAAGGCCATTCACAAGAATCTCTTCAATGAACTGTTCGCCGCTGAGCTGACTGAGAGCTTGGTCGAACCGTAGGCAGAGAACTTTGTCTATTTTCTGGGTTTCAAGTAATCGCAGCTTTTCGCGGAACCGGCTAATGCGTGGTGGTGTAACGCGGGAGTTAGCTTTTGATGTATTTGCACGGCAAAAAAATTCAGCGGGTTGAGGTTCAAAAACCATCGCGACGGATGGCAGTTGTAGCTTCTGTGATTTATCCAGCAGTTGGCGTATTACCGCCTGATGCCCTAAATGAACGCCATCAAAGTTGCCAATGGTGGCCACGCAGCCACGCTGATTCTTGCGAATATTGTATTGGCCGCGGATGAGTTCCATGATTTAGGGAAATAGTGCTCTGACAAAACGCCAGATTATATATCAGCTGGAAGTGAATCGGTGTTGGTTTGCCGATGTTTTGGCAAATTTAGCGACAAATAATTCGGGATATAACGGTAGTTGAGAGGGTTTGTTAACCGTCGAGTAATTTATACAATAATTTTTTAACTTCCTCTGTTGAAAAGGGCTTGCCGACTATTGCATCTACACCGGATTGGGCAACGTGGCTTAGGTGGGTTTCGCCTGCATCAGAGGAGACCATAAGCACCGGTAAATGTGAGTGTTGAGGCGAATGGCGAATGAATTCAGCAAGCTCTGCGCCATTCACTTCGGGCATGTTGTAATCAGTTATAACTAAGTCGAAGGTCTCTTTTTCTAAAATGGGAATCGCTGTAGAGCCATCGTTGGCATTGGTCATGTGCACAATGCCTAAGTTCGATAGTACACGGTTGATCATTTTTAAAGCCAGCGGACTGTCATCAACTACGAGTACACGAAGAGATTGAACATCATAATGAGGTAGGTTGAGTTCTTCTTCGCTGAGCAAGTCTAGTGTTGCGTTAATGGCTGTATGGAGGTTGTCCATGGTGAATGGTTTTGGAAGAATTGCAATGACGCCAGATTGTTTGAATTCTTCGAGCTGAGCACGCCGCGTCTCGCTAGAGATAAGCATGAATGGAATATCTTGAAGGCGCTCGTCTTTACGTATTTCGCGAAGCAGTTCTAGGCTTGTTCCGTCGTCAAAATAAAGTGAGCTAACGATTAAATCTGGCTGATAAAAATCGAGCTTGGCAAGCGCATCAGCCTTGCTTGAGGCAATGTCGATATTTTCAACACTCTCCCTCTCAAAGAAACTGATGATGACCTTGCGCTGGGTAGGCGAAGGTTCAATAAGCAGGATCGATAGCTCGTCAGCTGAAAGGTCGGACATCCTAGTGCGCTCTGGTAATTGGTTGTAAAGGTTCCGCTGTAGCTTGCTAACGCAACACTGTTGCCAACGGATCAATTATAAGTTTAGCAGTAGCGAGGGATTAGCAAGTGTAATGGTGCAGAAACATCTTTCGAGTTTATGTTTTTAACGGGCTGACGGAAGCAGAATTGTAAGCAGTGAAAAGTAGCGCGTGGCAGGATGAATTCTACTGCGGGCTCGAGGGTTCGTTAACTGTTTGAGTTTAAAAGAGTTTATTGTATTTCTCGGTCTGAATGAGCTTGAGGGGCGTGTTTATATTCGCGCGACAGCGGGCATATAAAAATACAGCCTCATATTTAGTGATATATGGGTACAAGGCACAAAATGGCTTTGAACAAAGGCAAGGCTAGAGCCCCGGCTATGGATTGCGTTGCTGGGTAGCTGCGTATGATCTTGGAGGGTGTTACTGGGGGAGTATTTGGTGGGCCTACTTGGACTCGAACCAAGGACCAATGGATTATGAGTCCACTGCTCTAACCAACTGAGCTATAGGCCCCAAAAAGGGGTGTGCAGTATACTTAGACCTTCGCGCGAATACCATTGGCTGGCGCGCGAAAATCTAAGTAGTCGGACTTACTCGTCGAGAAAGCTCTTGAGGTTTTCTGAGCGAGAAGGGTGACGAAGTTTTCTAAGCGCTTTAGCTTCGATTTGCCGGATACGCTCGCGGGTTACGTCAAACTGTTTGCCGACTTCTTCTAAAGTGTGGTCAGTATTCATATCAATACCGAAACGCATGCTCAGTACTTTTGCTTCTCTGGCAGTTAGGCCAGCAAGTACGTTACGTGTTGCTT
>JAESUM010000067.1 GCA_016763075.1 Pseudomonadales bacterium | reverse complement strand
CTTTTTTTATACAAACATCAGCAGTTGGGAACCGCTGGGCAATCATATTGGCTGCAACAGATGGGTCTGCATTACCGCACATAAAAACATCGAACGCAGCGTATTGGGCTTCGGGCCAGGTGTGCACGGTGATGTGTGACTCCGCCAGCATCAAAACGCCGGTGACCCCGCCATGGCCACCAAATTGATGAAAGTGGCTTGCAATAATGGTGGCACCACTGGCATTC
The DNA here is from genome assembly GCA_016763075.1 of Pseudomonadales bacterium. GTDB lineage: Bacteria > Pseudomonadota > Gammaproteobacteria > Pseudomonadales > JAHRWD01 > JAHRWD01. Next base: position 5,012 of record JAESUM010000067.1, on the reverse strand, counting down.
GCGGCTTTAGTCATCAGCTCTTTAAGGTTGTCGCGGGTTAATGATGCATGTTCACCACGGCACTCAATAAGCAGGTGTTGCCCCATAACGGTATTCATTTGGCTAAGTCAGCAGGTATAGCGTTGTATTTATCTGTGGTCATTTGTACGAATAATATTCTGATATTTAATTAATCACTGCGTTACTTAAAACCGTGAGGCTGCATGGCGCGACAATTGTGCCAAAGGAGCGATTGTAACTAGCTGACCGGCGTAAACCAATAGTATTGCGGCTAAACCTGAGATTGTATCGCTACAAGCTTAGGTTTATTACCTGCGACAATTTGTCACTGTTGCCGCTTAACCGCATCGTTATAATCTCGCCTTTGTTTTTACGATAGAAATAAGGTTGAAGCCGTGCGGTTTAAAAAAGGTCAGTTAACAACAAGTCAGTTCACCGTTATTGCCATTGCGATGGCCTTACCTTTTATAGCAAACGCCGAGCCACAACTAAAACGCACGCCTTACGGGCTCGAGACTATAATTGTGACGGCAACCCGTGGTAAACAACAAACCATGGATGTACCCGCAAGTATTGGCGTTAAAACTTCTGATCAAATCTCCCTCGATTTGCCGGCATACCAAAAAGACTTGCTGAACTCGATATCAGGTGTACGCATCACCCAAACGGGTTCAACACTTGGGCATATGACCGCCATAAGATTACCGGTTAATACCGGCCCTTATTACCTGTTTTTACAAGACGGCATTCCCGTACAGTCATCTGGTTTTTTCAACCATAACGGGCTTGCTTACACCAATTTTTCAGCTGCTGGCTCCGTAGAAGTGCTAAAAGGTGCTGGCACAGCGTTGTACGGATCAGACTCGGTGGCCGCTACCATTAACGTTATTTCACGAGACCCTTCGCTGAGGCAGGGCCATACGGTTATCGCAAATACCGGCAGTGATGGGTTTTATAAATTGGGCTTGAGCAGTGGCTTTAATACGAGCTCTAACTCTGGAACTCATTCGAACCTAGGGTTTGAAGTTTCTCACACCAAAAGCGATGGTTGGCGCGATCACACCGCTACTAAACGTAGTGAATTGAACGTCACACATTTTTATAATATAGACGCCAACAACAGCTTTAAAACCATCTTTTCTGCCAATACCAGCGAAGCCGAAATATCCGGTAGCATAGTCGGGTTAGCAGCATTACACGCAGACCCAGCATCGGTTGGGGATATTCAGTCGGCGTTAGATTCAGGACTGGAGATTCAGCGTAATTTTGATTTCGCTCGACTGAGTACCGACTGGAGCCACGCGTTAAATAACCAAACGCAACTCAGCACCATCGTTTATTTACGCAGCAATCGGAACCGCTATACCGCTACTTGGGAGAAAAACCTGCCACACAACGACAGCCAACAGCAAACCGTTGGTGTGCTTTTTAAAGTGAATATCGATAAAGGAGACACCCGCTGGATTGCAGGTACAGATATCGAAGTTACAAAATCGAACCTCAAATACACTCAGCTGTTCAATTTTGTACCCAGTGGTTTTGGTTCGCCGGTACCCACCGGTAGTATTTACGACTACGACGTCGGTTACCTCGCAGTGGCCCCGTACATTAGAGCAGAGCACGATATCAGCCATAACTTGCAAGTTACCGCAGGGCTGCGATACGACAACAACGCTTACGATTACACCAATAACCTAGCTGATGGTCAGCATGCAGCCTCTACGTACTCTCGCCCAAGCAGCGACAACGACCCAACATACAACCATTTGAGCCCAAAACTGAGCCTTGCTTATCGTATCGATAAACACCAAAACGCCTACATTCGTTACGCCAATGGCTTTCGTATTCCGCAGGCCTCGAGATTGTATTCGCTCAGAACCAACAACATCAGCTTTACGTTAGAGCCTGAAGTCACCGATACCATCGAGTTTGGATACAAACGCGCAACCACTGCATTTGAGTTTGATGCGGCGCTGTATCACATGCTTATCGACGACAGCATTGTTCGAAGAGAAAACAGCGGCGGCGATCGTTTTTACGTCAACGGCGGAAAAACCATCCACCAAGGCCTTGAGCTTTCACTACTTAGCATCATCAGCAAGCAATTTTCGGGGCGTATTGCTGCTAGCTATTCACAGCACCAATATGTAAACGATGCGGTGTTCGGCAATAACGAGCAGGCAGCTGCCCCCAACACCACAGCCAACCTAAGACTGATCTATAAGCCAAAGCCTTTAACAGGCTTGGTTGCTATGCTGGAGGGTGAATACGTAAGTAAATATTGGCTCGACGATGCCAATACAAAAACCTATGAGGGGTATACTATTTACCACCTTAAAACGAGCTACAAGGCCAGTAAACGGCTGAATTTCACTGCAAAAATCGTCAACCTGATGGATGAAATTTACGCAGAAAACGCCAGTTTTAGTTACGGTAACGAAAAATACACACCCGGTGCACCCAGACAGTTTTTCGCTGGCATGCAGTACAGTTTTGACTAGAGACAGTAACCACCGTTGATGAAAACATTCTCGAATATCCGCGCAGCATTTTTGCTTAGCATTTCTTTTTTGGTAAGTGCAGCGCTATTGGTAAGTGCAGCGCTATTAGCTGGTGCTACGTTAGCCAGTAACGTACAGGCTAACTCCGGCCACAGCGCTCACAAAGCATCAAACAAAAGCCTTGTTAAAGAGTGCCTAAAACCAGCGGCGCTGCCGTCTGTGCATTGCGGCAAAGCACCTACAGCAGTGTTTGCCACCAAAGAAAATAAAGATAACGAAGGCAATAAAGCCAACACAGCTAAGCTCTATGTCGTATTCAGCCAGAACGGCCATGTGTATTTAACAACATCTATCGACAACGGTAAAAGCTTCAAGCCATCCATCGCGGTCAATCGCACTCCTGAACTGATCTACGACAATGGCGAAAATCGCCCTAAAGTCGTGCTCGGAAAATCTGGTCTGGTTTATGTTTCTTGGACTCACAAAACACCGGGACGCTACTCCGGCGACGTACGGTTTTCGCGCTCAGTAGACGATGGAAAAACCTTTGATACACCCATCACTATCAATAGCGACCGAGCCATCATCAGCCATCGTTTTGAAAGCATGTCGCTGGATCAGCAAGGCCGGATTTTTTTAATCTGGGTTGATAAAAGAGACCAAGCTAAAGCTAAAAACAACCAGCAAGATTATGCAGGTGTGTCGCTTTATTACGCCGTGTCAGACGACTTTGGCAAAAGCTTTCAAGACAATAGAAAGCTGGTGGACCATAGCTGCGAGTGCTGCCGTATAGCAGTTGATCAAGATAGCTCGGGCAGGGTGGTTGCCCTATGGCGGCACGTTTACCCCGGTAATATACGTGATCATGCCATCGCATATGTGAACCCGCAAAGCACACCGATTCAGGGGCTGCCCCTTCGAGCAACCGATGACGACTGGAAGATAGAAGGCTGCCCGCACCATGGACCAGATTTATCTATAGATTCTCAAAACCGAGCTCATCTAGCCTGGTTTACCAAGGGCGAAACAAATAAAGGCCTGATGTACGGGCGATTTGATTTTACTGAAAATAAAACCCAGCTCATTCAATCAATTGATCGCGCGCCATCAGCCTCACGCCCACAGGTTCAAGTGATGGGCAATCATGTTTATTTGATGTGGAAACGCTTTAACGGTGAACAGCTCGACCTGCTTATCAGCCACTCTGCCGACGAAGGTAAAACGTGGTCAGATTCAAAAACCATTGCCACGACCAAAAATGCCTCTGATCACCCAGACTGGATTACAAACAACAACAAACTGTTTGCAGTCTGGCACACACAATCGGAAGGGTTAAGGTTGATTGCGGTGCCACAGTGATCAAGGAATTTACCATGGCCAAAGCGTTAACAGCAGTGTTATCGCTGCTAGCGGTGAGCGCTACGTCCTTTGCCGATGCCAGTATAGATGCCCAGCTCGAGCTCAAACCATTCCAACCAGAAAGCCTTGCTCAAATTGAAGCTGCGCACAAAGGCCAAGCATTTATAGCGGTGATCTGGTCGATTGACTGCCCGCCTTGCTTAAAGGAGCTGGCTTTACTGCAGCAACTAAAAGACCAATTTCCACCCGGCGGGTTGGTTCTTATTGCGGCAGACAGTGCAGAATATACAGATTCAGTTCAAAGCTTTTTGAACGAAGTTGAGTTAAACGAATTAGATAACTGGATGTTTGCGGATTCCGCGCCAGAGCGCCTTCGGTATAGCATCGACCCAAGCTGGTATGGCGAGTTACCCCGCGCATATTTTTACGACAAAGCCCACAAGCGTTACGCGCATAGTGGCAGCCTAAAGAAAGAAAAACTCGAACAATGGCTATTGGCCACCCAATAGATCAAGTCTTATCCAATACGCCTGAGCACCCAAGCATTCATGCCGCCAAAAATTAGCTTTAGGTCTGCAAGTTAGCACTGCAAATTAACCCTGAAAATTTGCGCAAACCAACAAATTTTATTGCCCCGTGAACATGGGTATTACAAACCCAAAGGCTACGGTAAGCACCAGCGCTGCAACGATATTAATGACTATTCCAGCTCGGACCATCTGCATAATGATCACACGGCGACTGCTGTAAACAATTGCATTAGGTGGCGTTGCCGCGGGTAGCATAAACGCATAAGAGCACGCCAGCGCAGTAGCTGCCATTAGCAGGTATGGGTCCATATTTAGCGTGATGGCCAGCGCACCCATCAGTGGCAATAGCAGCGATGCCGTAGCCGTATTGGAAGTCACTTCGGTCACAAAAATAACCGCACTTACGATAAGTCCCAAAATCAAAACAAGGTTCATGCCTTGCAGTAGGGAAAATTGACTGGCAATCCAATCGGTTAACCCGGTGTGACCAAAGCCCTTGGCTATCGCAAAACCACCGCCGAACAGCACGATGACATCCCAGGGGATTTTGACCGCGGTATCCCAGTCGAGTAATTTTTCGCCTTTTTTGGTTTTTGACGGGATAACAAAAAGTAATAGCGCT
>JAESUM010000066.1 GCA_016763075.1 Pseudomonadales bacterium | reverse complement strand
GCTTTTTGGCGAAGATTTCTAGCTCGGGCCGGCGCGCCATGCTGCCATCTTCGTTCATGATTTCTACAATCACCGCAGAAGGTTCAAGCCCTGCCAGTTTGGCTAAATCACAACCGGCTTCGGTATGACCTGCACGGCTTAATACACCGCCAGGTTGCGCCATCAGCGGGAATATATGCCCCGGTTGAATGATATCGTCTGGTACAGCATTGGCAGCGACTGCTGCTAGAATGGTGGTGGCGCGATCCGCCGCAGAGATACCAGTGGTGGTGCCTACAGTCGCTTCAATAGACAGTGTGAAGTTAGTGCCGTGGGGGGTGAGATTATCGCTCACCATCAAAGGCAAGCGTAACTGCTCGCAGCGCTCACGGGTCATTGGCATACAGACTAAACCACAGGCGTGGCGGACCATAAACGCGATATCTTCGGTTCTAACCTTGGAGGATGCCATGATCAGGTCGCCTTCGTTTTCGCGGCCTTCATCATCCATCAGGATGACCATTTTACCCTGGCGGATATCTTCGATCAGTTCTTCAATGGTGTTCAATGATTGCATTGGATTTCCTGCGTTAGCGTGAGCCGGGTTTAATAAACCCGTACTGCTGTAATGATTCGATAGAGATGCCCTGGCTAGTTTCACCGCTGATCAGCATCTGTTCTAAATAGCGTGCGATAAGATCCACTTCCAGGTTCACAAGCACGCCGGGCTGGTATTGGTTGATGATCGTTTGGTCGAGCGTATGGGGCACAATGTTGATTTCAAAATGGCCTGGTGCCACGGAATTCACCGTAAGGCTGGTGCCATCGATACAGATTGAACCCTTGCGAGCGATGTACTTTTCCAGCTCCTTTGGAGCTTCAATAGAAAACCGTACAGAGCGGCCGTCTTGTTCGCGCGATAATATTTTACCGGTGCCATCAACATGCCCGCTGACCAGGTGACCACCTAAAGGCTGCGAAAAAGTCAGGGCTTTTTCCATGTTCACTTTTTGGCCGCTAGCCCAGTTACCAAGGGTTGTGTTGGCAAGGGTTTCGGCAGATACATCAGCCCGAAAGCTGTTGTCGTCAAAGGCAATAACGGTTAAACATACGCCGTTTACGGCAATGCTGTCGCCAAGCTCAACAATGCTCATATCGAGCCCACGGCTATCGAGACGAATCCGTAGGTCGTTGCTATCGCGCTTGAGCTCGATGATCTCACCGAGTGACTGAATAAGGCCTGTGAACATGTTTCGTTGTTTAACTCTTGTTAGAAAATCTATGGCTGCATCGTGGCAATGATGCGTAGGTCTTTTCCGACCATATGGGTTTGCTGAATATCGAGCTGAATTTGCTGATCGATATGATCAAGCCCCAGCAGTTTCATTAAGGGTTGTGCATTGTGGCCCAGCAGCGTTGGGGCCATGTAAATCACTAATTCATCGACCAGGCCCTGTTGCAGCACCGAACCCGCTAATGTTGAGCCGCATTCGAATAATACTTCGTTGCAGCCCCGTTGTGCCAGCAAATGCAGGGTTTTCTGCAAGTCTAGCTGTTGATTATGCTCCTGAATTAAAGCCACTTCGGCGCCTGCACCTAGCAGCTGCTGTTGTTTTTCTAATCCAGCCGGGCCGCTTATCTTTATCTGCGATCCAATAATTAATGTGTTGCCCGGTTGCTGTAATATTTTGGCATCAACCGGTGTTCGTAACTGCGAATCAAGCACCACTCGTAATGGTTGGCGGACAAACGCTTGTTGCGCCACCTCAATTGCCAGGTCATCACGACGTACATTTAGCTGTGGGTCATCTTTAAGCAAACTGCCGATGCCGGTTATTATGGCGGAGCTACGGGCGCGCCATTTTTGTACGTCCTGGCGTGCATCTGGGCCGGTAATCCACTGGCTTTCGCCGTTGGCCATGGCGGTACGGCCATCAAGGCTCATGGCCAGTTTTAACCGCACCAGCGGCAAGCCGGTTTTGTGCCGTTTTATAAACCCTGGGTTTAACGCCTCGGCTTCGGCTTGTAATATATTGGTCGCAACTTCAATGCCAGCGTTTCTTAGACGTTCAAAACCCTGGCCGCTGACTTGCGGATTTGGGTCTTCCATCGCCGCTACCACGCGGGTTACGCCTGCTTTTATTAGCGCATCGCAGCATGGCGGTGTTCGGCCTTGATGGCTGCATGGCTCCAGCGTTACATATGCAGTAGCGCCGGCAATGTTGTCCGTTGCTGATTGAATCGCTGCAATTTCAGCATGCGGCCCACCGGTTTTTTGGTGCCAGCCTTCAGCGATTAACAGGCCGTTTTTTACCAATACGCAGCCGACTCGTGGGTTTGGGTCGGTGCTGTACAAACCTTTGTTGCCAAGCTCAATAGCGTGTGCCATCCAGTGCTGATCGCTTTGCTGTATGGCTTGGGTGGTCACTGTTTTTTACTGGGTTCGGAGTCAGAGCTGTCTTTCTGAAGTTGCTCGATCTCTTTACGAAATTGATCAACCACCTCAAAGCGCCGGTAAACCGATGCGAACCGCACATAAGCGACTTCATCGAGTTTACGAAGTTCTGCCATTACGGCTTCGCCGAGGGTTTCCGAGGGGATTTCGCGCTCGCCAATGCCGCGCAACGTGTGCTTGATGCGGGTGATGGATGATTCGACATCTTCAATGCTGACCGGGCGTTTTTCAATGGCCCGCAGCAAGCCTGCACGCAATTTTTCTTCGTCAAAGGGCTGGCGATTACCACTGTTTTTGATGATGCGCGGCATCACCAATTCGGCTACTTCGAAGCTAGTGAAACGCTCCTGACAGCTCAGACATTCGCGCCGTCGTTTGACCTGCTCACCCTCAGCAACCAATCGAGAATCGATCACCTTGGTTTCGTGAGCTTTGCAAAAAGGACAGTACATTATTAAGGCCGGATAACCTTAGCTATACACTGGAAACTGTTTGCACAGTGCCAGCGCTTCGGCTTTAACACGGTCGATCGTGTCCTGGTTTTCGATATCGTCAAGAATATCGCAGATCCAGTTACCGACCTGTTCAGTTTCCGCTACTTTGAAGCCGCGACGAGTAATGGCGGGTGTGCCAATACGCAGGCCACTGGTCACAAAAGGTGAGCGCGGGTCGTTGGGTACGGCATTTTTATTGACGGTAATGTTGGCTCTTCCGAGCGCGGCATCGGCATCTTTACCGGTGATTTCACGGCCCATCAGGCTGAGTAAAAACAGGTGATCATCGGTGCCGTCAGAGACTACGTCGTAACCACGTTTGATGAACAAATCTGCTAAACACTGGGCGTTTTTCACAACCTGGCCTTGGTAGGCTTTGAAATCGTCTTGCATCGCTTCTTTGAAGCACACCGCTTTAGCCGCGATAACGTGCATCAATGGGCCTCCTTGGCCGCCAGGAAATACGGCTGAATTAAGCTTTTTGTGAATTGCTTCATCATCACGAGCAAGGATTAAACCGCCCCGTGGGCCACCAATGGTTTTGTGTGTGGTAGTGGTGGTGACATCAGCAATTTGTACAGGGCTAGGGTAGTGGCCGGTAGCCACTAGGCCTGCAATGTGTGCCATATCTACAAATAAGAACGCGCCGACTTCATCGGCGATATCGCGGAATTTTTGCCAATCGATGATGCGTGAGTAGGCTGAAAACCCAGCAACGATCATTTTGGGTTTGTGCTCTTTGGCCAGTTTGGCCACTTCGTCGTAATCAATACGGCCAGTTTCAGCATTCAACCCGTACTGCACTGCGTTGTACATTTTGCCGGAAAAACTAACACCAGCACCGTGGGTGAGGTGGCCGCCATCGGCCAGGCTCATACCCAAAAAGGTATCACCTGGTTGCAGCAATGCCATATAAACGGCAGCGTTGGCTTGTGAGCCAGAATGAGGTTGAACGTTGGCGTAGCCTGCACCGAACAACTCTTTGGCGCGGTCGATGGCCAGTTGCTCAACTACGTCAACATGCTCGCAACCGCCGTAATAACGCTTGCCGGGGTACCCTTCTGCATATTTGTTGGTCAGTACCGAACCCTGGGCTTCCAATACGCGTGGGCTTACGTAGTTCTCTGAAGCGATCAGTTCAATATGTTCTTCCTGACGCACTTCTTCGCCTTGCATTGCAGCCCAAAGTTCGTCGTCATAGCCCTGTATTTTCATCTCTTTATTGAACATGCTTGCCTCAAATAGTGCAGGTGTGGGGGCTGGGTTTCAGCGCTCACAGGTGGGTACGTTTAATCGGGGCGATATTTTACCTCAATATGCAGCAGACCGCTAAAACTCTTCGCTGGAAATATTGATCAATTAATATACAGCCCGTTAGTTCAGCTATACTTGCTTTATACGGCACGAATTAACGTTGAAAATCAGAGTGTAGTATGGCGAAACGATCACCGGAACAGCTGTCAGCGCTGCATTTTAATGGCCGTGAGCGCAGGAAGTCGCCGCGGGTTCGTTATGATGTCGATACCCAAGTTGCGGTAGCCGGCATGCGCGTAGAAGTGCATTTGATTGACCTGTCGCAAAGCGGGTGCTCGTTTAGCAGTGAAAGCTGGCAGCCAGATGTTGGGCAAGTCTTTGAAATAGAGCTGTGTCTGCCGGAGCAAGCAGGGCTGCTGTTAGGCCGGGTGAAAGTGTGTTCTCGATTACAGCTTAAAAGTGGTATTGAATTTTTACAGGTGGACGCAGCTGGTTTGAGTAGGTTGGGTGAAATGTTAAGCAGAAATGAAGGGTGCACCTGCCCGCCGGGTTTCTTCAGCGGGTAGGGCGTTTGGCCTGATTATTCGGAGATCGAATGTTTGGTCATAATGGAGTACAACGTGGGCCGGGTGATTCCCAAAAGATCCGCCGCACGTGAAATATTGTGATCCGCTATTTTTATGGCTTTGATCACCACCATTTTTTCAGCGTTGTCCCTGACTTCTTTTAAATTAAGCGGAATCGCATCCTTTGCAGATTCTTCAATTTCCAAGTCTTCCGCTGTGACGTAGGGGCCGTCGGCCATCACGACACCCCGCTTTATTCTATTTTCCATCTCGCGGATGTTGCCCGGCCAACGGTAGTTATCAATCGCCGCGAGTGCATCAGGACTAAAGCCCTTTAGTTTGAGCTTATTTTTCTTGTTGTATCGAGTGAATAGCTTCTTGCCGATGACAATGGCATCGCCTTGTCTATCTCGTAGTGGTGGTATCTCGATGCACACTTCGCTGAGCCGGTAATACAGATCTTCTCGGAAGGTACCGGCTTCAATCAACTGTTTAAGGTTTTGATGTGTCGCACCGATGATTCTAACGTCAACCGGGATCTCTTCACGGCCACCGATTCGTTCGATGGTTCGCTCTTGCAGGAACCGTAATAATTTTGCTTGCAGCGCAACGGGCAGATCGCCTAGCTCTTCGAGGAAGAAGGTGCCTTTATGAGCGTATTCGATTTTTCCTTTGGTTGTTTTGGTGGCGCCGGTAAAGGCTCCTTTTTCGTAACCAAAAAGCTCACTTTCAAGTAAGTTTTCTGGGATTGCCGCGCAGTTAATCGCAATGAAATTACCATCACTACGGTCGCTGAGCTGGTGCAGCGCCCGCGCCATGACCTCTTTACCGGTGCCACTTTCACCCAAAAAGAGTGTTGTGATATCGGTAGGGGCAATTTTTTCGATCGTACGGCACAGTTTTGTCATTTCAGGACTTATGGCGATAACCCCTTCAAGCGGCGCATCATCACTTAGTTGTTGATGAAGCTGGGCATTTTCTACTTCTAATTTATAAAGTTGGTGGGCGCGATCAATAACAAACCCGAGGGTTTCTGGGTCGATCGGTTTTTGGAAAAAATCATAGGCACCCATTGCCACGGCTTTTAAAGCGTTTTCTCGGTCGTCATTGCCTGTTACCACAATGATTTTGGTATGGGGTGCTAATTGTAGAATTTGCTCGAGTGTCGCGATGCCCTCGGTAGCATTGGCAGGATCTGGAGGTAGGCCGAGGTCCAAGGTAACGACGGCAGGTTCGTGACGGCGAATCTCATTGAGCGCCGATTCACGATCCCCAGCGATGACCACGTTAAAGCGATCAAAGCTCCATTTGAATTGCTTTTGTAACCCTGGATCGTCTTCTACTACAAGCAAAACGGGTTGTTTCTTCGCGGTGGTTTTTTTTGATGCCTTGCTCAACTCGGGTCCCTGCTCGGATTAAATGTCAGCACTAATCATAGCTGCAATTGGTAGAATTATTGAAAAAGTGACAGTTTTTTTTACAGGTACTGTCGGTTTTCTTTACGTTTTGTGCGCGCGGTTTAATGAATATCCGTATTGGGGTGGGCTGGCAGTAAAAGGGTGAATTGCGTACCTTTGCCAACCTCGCTCGTGACATCGATGGTGCCACCGTGGGATTCCACGTATTGCTGGGCTTCAAACACGCCAATACCCATTCCGGCGTTGCCTTTGGTGGTATCGAAGGGTTTGAACAGTCGGTTTCTTATAAAGGATGAGCTCATTCCGGTGCCAGTGTCACTGACCTCAATGTGGATTTGTGTGCCTTTGTCATACGCGACTATTTTTACGGTGCCTTCATCTTCGGTCGCTTCTTGAGCGTTTTGAATCAGGTGCCCAAGTATGGCGGTAAGTTTGTCGTGGTCGGTACGAATCGCAAGTTTCGGGTTGTCGATCTCACAGGTAAGAAGTGGCTGCATGCCTTTTTGCTGTGTACAAAGCTCGTCGAAAATAGTGGCAAGAAAGACCGAGCGGTTAGGTTTTCGTTCAATATCACCTTTTTTAAGTTGCGACAATAGACGGCTCATTTTATCGACCGCGTGGGATAAGGTATCCATGGCATCGTCGATGAATTCGGGATTTGTTTTGTGCTTTTCCGCGTTGGTTACCACCATAGATAGCTGGGCAACCAGGTTTTTAAGATCATGTACCACAAAGGCTGAAAGCCGATTGTAGGCTTCAAACTGCTGGGCGCTGGCAAGCTGCTCGCTGGTGTTAAGCAGCACCAAGTGATTGGCCAGTTGAATACCCACGGTTTTTAATAAGTCATGATCTTCCCAGTTGATGGAGCGCGGCACGGTTGGTTTGTTTAACGTGATAAAGCCGTACAGCTTTTCTTGGTGCAGTAATGGTACAACAAGCCATAACTTGGGCAAGCTAACTTGCCAGTTATCAAGGTTCAGGCCGGTGTACATTTCCGGTGTTTCAAAGTACTCGGAGGCTTCAACAACCCATTGGGTATGACCTAAAAAGTTGACCAAAGAGTGATCTCTGGGAGTTGGAATCGATTCGTTTTCAAAGGGCCGTGGCCAGCTGGATTGGTATTGTGCGTCGTTGTTTTCATCGATGAGCCATAGGTGGCCAGATTGGCTGCCAACGATATCGGCGAGTGCGTGAATACAGCGCTCGGTTATGGGCTCGTTGGCTTGGCTGTCCATCGAGGTCAAATAGCGATTGAGTTTGATCCACTCTTCGCGGTACTCATATTTGTAGGAGAAAAAATGCTTATTAAAAAAGACTTTTACTGCGGCGCGGATCTGCCCGGAAGACAACAGAACAATCAGTAATAAGATAGAAGCGGTGATAAACGCGATCTGGCCGATTTCGCCCCAACTGCCGCCAAATTCGCGAATGTAATAACCAGTCGTGGCCATTAACAAAAGATAAACGCCGGTCCCAACCAGCGCCGTGGAGTGGAAAATCACTTTGCGGGATACAAATAGATCCCCAGACCATTTCGGGTTTCTAGCAATTGAAATGGTCAGCATTGGAATCACCGCAGTGTTGATCATGCCGCGAGCGTTCCAGAGCTGTTCATCGAGGGTGCCAAATAGGGCGGCCTTTGCGTACATCATAAAATCATATACAAACAGGGTGCCAAGCCCGACACAAAGGTACCGAATAGCCCAGCGTTGTTCTGGCCGGGTATTCCGATAAAGCTGCTCGATGAGTAATAAGCCGATGATGTTGAAGGCCATCATCATCAGTACCCGAGGGTCTGATTTGGTGAGCGGCGCAATAAAGCTGCCAAGGCTTGGGTATAAGGAAAAAAGGATGATTGCCGCGCCAAGCGTCACAACCGTTGGCTTGAGCCGCTGGAAGGTGTTGTTTCGTGCCGAGCTGGGCTCCCCAAAGCCAATATTGCTGTTAGCTTTTAACGGTGCCTGCAAGCCTGGTGGTGAGTCGGCCTGCGAATCCGTGCGTGAATCAGTAGTGTCGAGTAAGCGCAGAAGGAATAAGCAAAGGAAAATATTCTTAACGGCTTCTATAGCAAAAAGTTGGTATCGGTACAGAAGGTCGATACCCAGTGAGTAACCGTTACCCGCAGCCCATAAAACCGAGACGAGTGTGGCACAAACGAGCAGTGCGCCCTGTAACCTGCCGCGCCAACTGGTGAGCAGTAAGATACTGAGGATCACATAAAGTGTGGATGCGGCAAAGTAGCCAAAAATACTGAATTCAAGCATGACGGCTTAGGTTTTAAGTAGCGCGCAGGACAAGGTGTTAGCCATGGTTGCGATGGTTATTGGCCATCGTACAGTACGGTTTCGACCGTTTGGACGATCACTAAAAGATCCATAAATAGACTGTGGTTTTTAGCGTAATAAAGGTCGTACTGAAGCTTTTGCCGCGCATCTTCATCACAGGCCCCATAGGGATAATTAATTTGCGCCCAACCCGTGACACCGGGTTTTACCTGATGACGCTTATCGTAATAAGGGATTTTAAGATTGAACTCATTCACAAATTCTGGTCGTTCTGGCCGAGGCCCCACGAGGCTCATTTCACCTTTTAGAACGTTGAGCAGTTGTGGAAGTTCGTCGATACGGTACTTGCGCAAAAACCCCCCAACCTTTGTGATGCGAGCATCATTCACCTGAGCCCATTGAGCGCCGGATTTTTCGGCGTCGGTGATCATGCTGCGAAACTTAAGTACGTTGAAGGTTTTGCCATCGAGCCCTACACGTTCTTGGCTGTAAAAAATGGGTGTTTTTCGTCCATCTTCTATACGAATGGCTAGCGCTGCCATCAGAAGTATCGGAGATGCCAGCACAAACATTACAACGCTGACGCTTAGATCAAGTGCTCGCTTGGAGCCTTGGCGAACGATGCCGCGGTTAAAGCCGTCAGAAAAAACCATGCTACTGGGCTGAAACAGATCAAGCTCTATGCGCTGAATTTCTCGTTCAAAGAAATCAACAATGTCGATCACGTCTATACCCTGTATTTTGCAGTCGAGCAGTTCGTCAATCGGTAGGCCGCGGCGCCGGTCGTTGACTGCAACTACGATTTCATCAATCTTGTTTTCGAGTGCGAATTCAACCAGAGGTTGTTCATTGATCAGCACCGGGAAGTTTTTCACCTCGTCGACTTCACCTTGACGATGCAAGAAGCCAAAGATTTCAAAGCCTTTGGTGTCTATTTTTCGGCGTAGGCGCTCAGCAATAACGTTGGCTCTTTCGCCCGCTCCAAGCACTAATATTCTGCGTTGGAGTAACGTCTGGTCGACATTGTTGAAGTAGAGATAGCGCACCATAATGATCATTACAAAGGCGCAGATCATTGCAAAGGCAAAAATACCGCGACCAAAGAACAAACCAGGAACAAGATAGAAGACCATTGTCAGCAAAATTGAGGCGAATAAAAAGCTTGCGGCAGTGCGCAAGGTCATACCAAGCAGCCCTTCACGCAGGTGGCTTTGGTACACCCCCAAGGAAGTCATGCTGATGACTAAAATCACCGAAAAAGAGACCGCCCGGATGGTTAAAGGAAATAAGTCTTCCTCTTCAATCGATATGGTTTCGCCGAAGCGTATGAATGAACCAAAGTACACAGAGAAAAAACAGATTGCGGTTTCAATAGCTCCAAGGACGATATGGGGCGTATGAATGTGATGTTTGAATATACGGATGCTGCTCATTGGGTGATTGCGAGTTCCAGTCTTGTACTTTCTTTTATTTGATTTTCTTTTACGGTAGCGCGGATGCTGTTCAGGAGCGCTAATGTACATGACATATGCTTACCCAATTCGTGAAAGTATAGCTAACTATCCACAATTAGTACGGGTAGTTAGCAGAAATACTCCGTTTAGATAGGCATATATAGCGTATGGTTTTTAAGCAATAGAGGTGCCTTTGTGTGCGTACACTGCATTTTTGCGTATGACACTGTCAGAGTGTTTGTTCCATACACGGTTCGTGTGAATTTCAGGCAGAATTAGCCCGAAATTTACCCACGTTGGGCTTCTTTGATTCAAACTACCCCCCGGGCGATAATACCCGTCAGCTACATGGTCACTTTTGATACATCACACATAGTTAGGTTATTGCTCAATGAGCCAGAAATTATTCCAAAAAGGTTTCGTACCATTAAATATTGCCGTGCTTACGGTTTCAGATACCCGTAGCGAAGAAGATGATGGCTCAGGCAAGTTACTGGTTGAAAGAGTCGAGCAAGCTGGACACAAACTGCAGGAAAAAGTCATCACCAAAGATGATATTTATGCCATAAGAGCGGTAGTTTCAAAGTGGATTTATGAACCTGAAACCCACGCGGTTTTGGTCACTGGTGGCACGGGGTTTACCGCGCGGGATTCAACACCAGAGGCAGTTAAGCCACTATTAGATAAAGAGATCGAAGGTTTTGGTGAGTTGTTCCGGCAAATCTCGGTAAGGGACATCGGCACTTCAACTATGCAGTCCAGAGCATTGGCTGGTTTTGCCAATGCTACGGTGATTTTTTGTATGCCAGGCTCCACCAATGCCTGCGCCACTGCCTGGGATGAACTGATTCGTTTACAGCTCGATAGCGAAACCGCACCTTGTAATTTTGTCAGTGTGTTAGTAAACAAATAGCGCGCGGTAGTGAATAACATAAACCTTGGCAGGAACACGTTTTGACTTTTGATTCTTCGCAATTAACACCTGTAGACGATGCACTGGAATACCTGCTTAGGCAGGTGTCACAGACCCAAAAAACTGAACATGTAATGCTATCCAATGCGTTGGGCCGGGTGCTCGCGAAACCTCAAACCTCCCAAATTGATGTGCCGCCCTGGGCCAATAGCGCAATGGATGGCTACGCAGTGCGCTATTCAGATTTAGCAGCTCAGACTGCGCTACCGGTTTCTCAGCGTATTCCTGCCGGAGCGGTTGGTTCTGCATTAACACCCAATACTGCCGCGCGCATATTCACCGGCGCGCCGATGCCGACGGGCGCAGATACGGTGATTATGCAGGAGCAATGCTCGGTTGATGGGAGTCACGTGCAGTTATCCAGCAGTATCGATGGGGTCGAAAAAGGCCAAAACGTACGAGCAATGGGTGAAGATATTCGTACAGGGCAACAAGTGTTGGCAAAGGGCCAGCGCCTTCGCGCGCAGGAATTGGGACTGTTGGCATCGCTTGGCTTAGACAGCGTGCTTGTTTATCGAAAACTCAAAATAGCAGTGCTTTCAACCGGCGATGAACTCATCGAACCCGGCAGTGCTGCTGGCCTAGGGCAAATATACAACTCGAATCGTTATACTTTGGCAGGTTTAATCGCAGGCTTGGAGATGGACTTTGTCCCGCTAGGTATTATTGCGGATTCACGTGTGGAAACTGAGCGTGCGCTGCAAAAGGCGTCGCAGCAAGCCGACATCATTATCTCTAGCGGCGGCGTTTCAGTGGGTGAAGAAGACCACGTTAAGGCCGTGATTGAAGGGCAAGGTTTTATTCATCTTTGGAAGCTTGCGATTAAACCCGGCAAACCCTTTGCATACGGCGAATTTGATGGCACACCGGTGTTGGCACTACCGGGCAATCCATCCGCCGTACTGGTCACATTTTTGATACTGGCCAGGCCCTATTTGCTAAAAATGCAGGGCATGAACTCAATACGCAATACCCCCGCAGTAGCCATCGCCGATTTTGAAATGCCTAAACCGAGTAACCGCCGCCGATATTTACACGCAAGGGTTCAGTTTCCGCAATCTACCGATGCTCCAATCGGCACGACAGAGGGCTTTTCAGCAAACCAAGAATTACCCAATATATCTCAAGTTTACGGGCGCTCGCTTAGCGATCATCTACCCAAAATACAGCTCTACCCGCAGCAAAGTTCGGGCATGTTGTCTGGTGCTAGTTGGGCGCAGGGCATAGCGGTGGTTGAGGTTGGGCAAAGCGTAACAAAGGGGCAGCCAGTGTTGTTTTACAGTTTTGCTGATTTGCTTAACTGAACACGCCACCTTCGTTGCGCTCATTACGCTTCAAGCTCTGATTTTGGCGGTATCTAACTATTTTTCTTGACTATTTAATGTTCAGATTAATGCTCAAGTTGAATTTCGTCAGACCCTTACTATGGTTAATAGACTGTACCGTATTCTCACGTTAGGTTGACCGTTATGGAAAGCTGTTCAGGAGTTGCAAATGAATAACCCGAATATACTGATCGTCGATGACGAGCCCTATAATTTGGAGATACTCAGTGAATATCTAGATGATTGCGATTATGAATTAACCACAGCAGTGGATGGCGCCAGCGCGTTAGAGCTAATGGAGCGGGACCCCAGCAAATTTGATGTCATTTTGCTGGATCGAATGATGCCAGGCATCGATGGTTTGGAAGTGCTCAAAAAAATGCAGATGCATTCGGTGCTTTGTCATATCCCAGTGATCTTGCAGACGGGAATGGCCAATAAGCAAAATATCATCGAAGGCTTAGATGCTGGGGCCTACTACTACCTCACCAAACCCTTTGAGGGCGAAATGCTACTGTCGGTCGTGAAGACCGCCTTGCGGGATCGAGGCGCCTACAAGGAGTTGCAGCAGTCACTACTTAATAATCAAAAAACCCTCGGTAAAATGGAATCCTCAAGCTTTAAATATCAGCTTTTGGACGAGGCTCATGCTATTGCATCGCTGCTTGCTGGGGCCTGCCCAGAGCCGGGGAAAGTGATTACAGGACTTTCTGAACTTATGGTCAATGCCATAGAGCACGGTAATTTAAGTATTAGCTACGAAGAAAAATCCGCATTACTCGGAGACGGTTCATGGGAAAGGGAAGTCAATAAGCGCCTGCAACAACCAGAATACAAAGATAAGTTTGCTGAAGTGGTGTTCCTTAGACGCGATGAATTCATCGAAATCACTATTGTCGATCAAGGCAAAGGTTTTGATTGGCATGAGTACATGCAATTTAGCCCTGAGCGGGTGCTCGATAATCATGGTCGAGGCATCGCGTTGGCCAACTCGCTTAGTTTCTGTCAGCTTGAATATAAAGGTGTTGGCAATGAAGTATCGGCCCGGATCAGCACCACATTGCCATCCACGAATGGAACTCAACATTAAATACTGCGATGGATTGCAAGCATGAATGACTGGAACGGCATAAAGCGAAGGATTAGCGCATGTTGAGCAGATTGTATCGTAGTCAAGAACTCGAAGTTTCATGGGTGACGGATCACCAGCGTGAGCTGCTGCTGCGCGATGCTGCGCAATCGCTTGTTGGGCATCGAACAGGCACGTATGCCATACCTCTTGTTGTTGTGGCGATATTGTTCAGTGCCTTCAATCAAATGGAATCGATGATTCCGCTCTATGCCGCAGTCGTCACCGTATGCGCCTCTATTGTTCGATTTTTTAGTGCGTTTAAAGTTATTCCCACCAATGGTGCTGATTCACTCGATTCTAACGTCATCGACAGCGCCGCCAACCTGTTTATTTTTTCTACAATCATCGCTGCTTTTTCCGTGGGTATTTTCTGTGTTGCGATCATTGATGAGTTTACGTCGGTGGCTTCGGTAGTGGGTATGGCCCTTCTTTTAGCTGGCCTGACCGGAGGCTATATTGCCGGAGTGTATTGCTTCATTCCTGCGTTGGTTTCGCTATTGGTTGCCCTATGGGTACCCATGGCGATATATGGGCTGTTAGCAATAGACATGAACTTTGAGACCCTGTTGTACGGCGGAATACCGATTGCGTACATTGGTTCAATGTTGATGCTGGGAAAAGGCATCGGCAGCCAGTATTGGCAGATGCAGTTGGTTCAACTTACGTTAAAAGACAGCCAAAAAGAGCTGCGCGGTAGCCAGAACCGATTTGACCGACTGATTCATGCAACCAATACAGGCCTTATTTCGGTCGACGAAAATGGATGTGTATTGGAGGCCAACGAGCCGTATTTGAACATGATTGGTGCAACAGGGTTTGACGAAATCAAAGGCCGTAGTATTTTGGACTGGACTGCTGAGAGTTCGATAGTAGGCACCCAAGAGGTGCTGGGTACAACACCTTTGCCCATCGGTTCTGGCAGTATTACCAATCAACAAAAAAAGATCCATCGGCTCGATAACAACCAGATAATTTCTGTATCTGTGGATGCCGTGATTGAAAAAACCGAAAACGGCACCGACCGTATCGCTATGGTGCAGGACATCACAGAACAAAAGCGGATTGAAGAATTTCTAGAGAAAAACCGAACACGCCATGAACTGATTCTCAATGCCACCGGTAGTACCATTGCCATGGTAGATCATGATCATCGTATTACTCTGGTAAATAAGGTGTTTTGTGCCAGACACGGCTTTGAGGATGAAGTTGGAGCGCTAGGGCAAAGAATCGAAACCACAGTAGAAGAGTCGATGCGCGAAATGATAACGGCATCCATCAATGAAACGATAGAAACACAGACCATGGTTACGGTAGAAGCCAGTATCGAAATGAAAACTCTAGGCAGGGAAGCCTGGGTAGTGTGTAGGTTTTATCCGATTGAAGATGGCGTAATAATGGTATCTACGGATATCACACACATAAAACTAAAAGAAATTGAACTTAGAAATATAGAAAATTTAAACGCAGAGCTCTCCGAAAGAGCTCCGATAGGGGCGGTGATTGTTCAAGATCAACGGGTAGCGTACGCCAATGTGCAGGCCAGCGAACTGATAGGTATTCCCCATCATGAGATGGAAGGGTTGTCGGTATTCGATTTGTTACCTCCATCTTCTCAAGAGCTCATTCGCAGCGTACAGGAAGATAAGCTTTCCGGAAGGGTATCGGAAGATCATTACGAAGCCGAAATCTACGGAAAAGATAAAACCATTATCCCGGTCATGATTCATAGCAGCACGACCGAATATAGAGGCAAGCTCGGAATATTGGTATGGCTTTACGATGTAACCGAACTGCATAGCGTTCAGCAACAACTAAAAGACAGCGAGGCGCTCTATAAGGCAATTTTGCATGCTTCTGATGCCGCCATTCTTGCGGTTGATGGCAATCATATTACGACCATGGTTAATGATGCGTTTTGTGAACGCAACGGCACTACACAGGAAAAAGCAATAGGTCAGCCCATTGAGCAGGTACTGGCGAGCGTAGGTGATCGCACTGTATTTGATACGGTGGACATTTGTATAGAAACAGGCCTATCACAATCGTACATGTTGCATGCCGAACTTGCGGGTAAAGGCCTAGAAGTTTGGGTAGATATCAAATACTACCCGATCGATGGTGGTGTAATGGTGCTGTCGATGGACGTTACTCCGCTTAAAAAAGCAGAAAAAGAACTCAGGTTGCATCGGGACCACTTGCAAGATTTGGTCGACCAGCAGGTGCAAGATTTACTCGATGCAGTGGATCAAGCCGAAGCGGCCAATCTAGCGAAGTCAGAATTTTTAGCCAATATGTCCCACGAGTTGCGAACACCCATGCACTCAATTTTAAGCTTTTCAAATTTCGGGGTGGAAAAATTGAATACTGTTTCACTCGAGAAATTGGGGGTCTATTTCTCGAGGATTCATGAAAGCGGCAACCGACTGTTGGTACTGGTGAATGACCTGCTAGATCTAGCGAAACTCGAAGCCGGGAAAATGGAAATGGAGGCATCGAATCAAAACCTCACTGACATCATTCGAATCCACATGGAAGAACAAGAAGCGACGATCAAGCAAAAAGGTGTGATGGTCACGCTTGATGATGGTGATGCTCGGACTACTGGTCAGTTTGATCCTATTCGTATCGGGCAGGTTGTTACAAATCTGTTGTCGAATGCAGTGAAATTTACACCTAGAGGGAAGTCAGTCTCGATAAAGGTTAAAGAAACGCAAATGAGCACGATTGCAGAAAATGAGACAACCATCGAAGTGTCTTGCATTGAATTTAGTATTCATGACGAAGGTATCGGTATTCCTCATGGTGAATTGGAGCATGTGTTTGATAAATTCATTCAAAGCAGCACCACCAATACCGGTGCCGGTGGTACCGGTTTGGGATTGGCTATTTGTAAACAAATAATAGATGCCCACAGCGGTAAAATATGGGCGGAGTGTGAGCCTGCCGGCGGCGCCGCATTTTATTTTTCGATTCCCAAGGTTTTTATTGAACCCGTCGATAAGACCGAAGAATCGGATATTTTGGGTTAGACAAATAAATGTTATCCAGACTATTGCATAACCGAGCTCTTGACGCCGACTGGTTAAGCGATCGGCAAAAAGATCGGGTGCTGCAAGAAGCGGTTCGCGACATGACTACACGATCGGTGGATATCCTCGCGCCACCCGCCATGTTGATGTTTTTATTGCTGTTTGTGCTTGATTTGGCCTTTTCTAGCTTTTCGGTTGGCATCGTGTTGGTGATTGTGCTGTCGTCTGTTGTTCGGTATTGGTGCCGCAGCCGAGTCATTGCCATTGGAAGCGATGGCATAGTCAACAAAGCACCCTTGGATCACGTAGTAAAGATTTTTATCTTGTCGAGCTGGGCGAAGGGCTTCGCATTTGGCCTGTTCGGTGCGCTAGTGCTCGAAGAGCAAGGAGGTATGGTGTCGGGAGCCATATTAACCATCGTCATTTGCGGATTAAGCGCTGGGTATCTCACCGGAAAGTATTTCTTTTTTTGGTTATTCCTTAGTCAATTGGTCGCCCTTTGGGCTCCGATTCTAGCCTACGGTTGGAGCCTAATTGGACCTGAAGTGCCCCTCGCAGCATTGATTGTACCGGTGTTATATCTGTGGATAATGTTGCGCTTGGGCAAAGACCTCGAGGTAAAATACTGGCGTTCGCAGTTAAACCATTGTTCGTTAGAGCAAAGCAGAGAAACTTTAGAAAACACCCAAAACCGTTTTGACCGGTTAATTAGTTTGACCCGTACAGGGTTTCTTAGCGTCGACGAAGACAGGTGCGTGGTATCGGCCAATCAACCTTATCTGGATATGATTGGCGCTGCTAATTTGGAGCAAATACTAGGCCGCCATGTTTCTGAATGGACTGCAGAGGAGTCGCTTACTCGGTTCGATAGATCGCCGATAAACCGTGATTCAAACATTGATATTTACGAGCAATTTGAAAAAACATATCAACGTTTAGATAACCAAGTATTGGTCCACGTGAGAGTGGATTCGATAACCGAGATCAATGAAAACATTCTAGTGAAAACCGGAATGGTGCACGATGTTACTGAAAAACGACGTACGGAAAAAGAATTACTTTATGCCAAAACTCAGTTCGAGTTCGTGCTTAATTCAAATGATTCTTTGATTGTTTTACTGGACAGCAACGGATACGTAACTCTTGGCAATAGGCTATTTTGTGCTAAATACGGATTTGATTCTGAGCAAGATGTTGTAGGTGAAAGCATAGTTGATTTACTTGAAACAGAGGAGATAAAAGGCATTTCTGAAATGTTGGAGGAGGCCATGGCTGGCCAAACAACCGTTCAGAAAGAGCTGCTCAATTACGACCCAGAAACCAATGAAGAAAGCTGGTTTTTAGTGCGCTGTTACCCCTCTGGTGATGGCTTAATGGTGGTTATTCGAAATATTACTGAATTCAAACTCAAAGACGAAGAATTGGAACGTGTGAAAACGCGTAATTCAGACTTATTTGAAGAAAGCCCTATTGCAGCGTTGGTTATTCAAGATTTAAAAATCGTGTATGCCAACCCTCAGTTTGTTGAGATGGTGAATGTAGGGATTGAAGCCCTTTCAGGAATGTCGGTATATGACCTCCTGCCTATTGATAGCGCGGTGTCAATTAAAGCGATTGCAGCAGCTCGTGAAGCGGGTGAAGACGCGCCTATTCAATATGAAACTGAAGTAACCCGCGCGGGGTATGGTTTGATACCGGTTATGGTTCACATCCGAATTGCATCGCATCAGGGGAAAAAAGCAATGTTGGTTTGGCTTTATGATTTAACCGAAACCAAAGTGGCCCAAGTAAAACTAAAAGAAAGTGAAGCATTGTACCGAGCGGTGCTGCAAGCATCTGATGCCACAATTATCGCGATGGATTCCAATCATATCGTGACAATGGCTAATCAGGCTTTTTGTGACCGCAATGGAACAACAGAAGAGGAAGCTATCGGCCGTACAATTGAAGATGTCATGGTGAATGTGCCAGATCGGAAGGTTTTTGAGTTGGCTGATTTGACCTTGGAATCAGGAGAGTCTCATTCTTATATGATGCAGGTTAAGCTCGAAGGTATGGACCACGACGTATGGATAGATGTGAAATGCTACCCGATTGAAAGTGGTGTGATGGTGTTGTCTATGGATGTCACACCACTTAAACGAGCGGAGCAGGAGCTGTTAATGCATCGCGATCATCTACAAGAAATGGTTGATCAGCAGGTTCATGAATTACGCGAAGCCGTTGCGCAAGCCCAAGAGGCCAACGTGGCAAAATCTGAATTTCTGGCCAATATGTCTCACGAGTTACGCACCCCGATGCACTCTATCCTTAGTTTCTCAACCTTCGGATTAGAGAAACTCAATAAAGCGCCGATTGAAAAATTGGGTACATACTTTAAGCGAATTCACCAAAGTGGTGATAGGTTGCTGGTATTGGTCAATGATCTGCTCGATTTGGCCAAGCTCGAAGCAGGAAAGATGGAGCTAAATATAAAAGGCAATGAGCTGAAAGAATTGGTTATGAGCCGTGTTGCAGAGCAGGAAGCCACTGCAGTTCAAAAAGGTGTTGAGGTGAAAATGGAAGATGTTTCACTGGTTGTACAAGGCGATTATGACTCTAATCGATTAGGCCAAGTGGTAACCAACCTGTTATCCAATGCTGTGAAATTTACGCCAAAAGGTAAAGCCATAACCATCTCCATGGGGGTGGGGACCATGGCCGTAGAATACGTAAATGGCGAAATCCAGCAAGTCCCGTCAATCTATTTTCGGATACAGGACGAAGGTGTAGGTATCCCCCATGAAGAACTCGAGCATGTATTTGATAAGTTCATTCAAAGCAGTAAAACCAAAACAGGTGCCGGTGGTACTGGCTTAGGGTTGGCTATTTCCAGACAAATAGTTGAGGCGCATAACGGCAAAATATGGGCCGAAACTATTACCGATGGCGGGGCTATGTTCAAATTTGAAATCCCTAAAGATCACGTTGCAATAAAACGCAAAAACCCAGCCCGGCGCGCAACTGACCGGATCTCTTAGTCATTATCCCATTTCATCATGGATACATAACCCGGATCAATATTCACTACGTTAGGTATCACTAACGCGCTAAATGGTTGGCTACACATTAACGACTCTATAGCACTAATTGCGCGTATAATCGCGCGTTGATAAAAATGCCAGCCAATCGGTTGGCGATACGTTCAATTTATCCGCTGATAGATGTATTCAACTAAACGGTATTTAGCTTAAGAGTACGCTTGCCCAGCGGGGCACTCATTTCCAAATATATAAAAGTATAAGAGAACTCGATGACCACCATTCGCAAACAGGATTTCATCCAAAGTGTGGCCGACGCGCTGCAATATATATCCTACTATCACCCGCTTGATTTTATCGACGCGGTACACGAAGCCTATAAAAAAGAGCAATCGCCTGCCGCGAAAGATGCCATGGCGCAGATCTTGGTGAACTCTCGATTGTGTGCAGAAGGCCGCCGGCCAATATGCCAAGACACCGGTATTGTTACCGTATTTCTGAAAATAGGCATGGATTTGAAGTGGGAATCGGAAGGCATGAGCGTTGACGACATGGTCAACGAAGGTGTTCGACAAGCGTACACACACCCAGACAACGTATTGCGTGCATCAATACTGGCAGACCCAGCCGGTAAGCGTAGCAATACCAAAGACAACACCCCAGCAGTTATTCATATGCAAATGGTGCCCGGCGATAAGCTTGATGTCACCGTGGCAGCCAAAGGCGGTGGCTCAGAAAATAAAGCCAAACTCAAAATGCTCAACCCCAATGCCAGTATCGTTGACTGGGTAGTGGAAACCGTACCGACTATGGGTGCCGGTTGGTGCCCGCCGGGAGTGCTCGGCATTGGTGTTGGCGGAACTGCTGAAAAGGCCATGCTACTTTCTAAAGAGTCGTTGATGGCGCCATTGGATATGCACGAGCTGATCAAAAAAGGCCCGGACAACCGTATTGAAGAGTTACGACTAGAGATTCATGATCGGGTCAATCAGCTTGGTATTGGTGCCCAAGGGCTTGGCGGTTTAACCACCGTGCTCGACGTAAAAATCCTCGATTATCCAACCCATGCGGCATCACTCCCCGTTGCAATGATCCCCAACTGCGCCGCGACGCGCCATGCGCATTTCGTGCTGGATGGCTCCGGGCCTTCCGAGCTGACTCCACCTAAACTGGCAGATTGGCCTGAAATCAGCTGGGATGGTTCTGCCGGTGCAATACAGGTAGACCTGAACAACATTACTCAAGAGCAGATCGAAAGCTGGAAGCCAGGCGATAGTTTGTTGTTGTCGGGCACTATTTTGACCGGCCGGGATGCCGCCCATAAACGTATGGCGGATATGTTTGAACGGGGAGAATCCCTGCCCGAGGGCGCGAATTTTAACGGTAAGTTTATCTATTACGTAGGCCCGGTCGACCCGGTTCGCGATGAAGTAGTTGGTCCGGCTGGCCCGACCACAGCAACCCGAATGGACTCGTATACCGAAACCATGCTGACCAATAGTGGTATTGCAGGAATGATTGGTAAAGCAGAACGTGGGCAGGTTGCGATTGACGCCATTAAAAAGCATCGCTCTGTGTATTTGGCTGCGGTTGGCGGTGCTGCTTATTTGGTTTCCCGGGCGATTAAAGGCTCTAGAGTAGTGGCCTTTGAAGACTTAGGGATGGAGGCAATTAGAGAGTTCGATGTAGAAGAGATGCCTGTTACCGTAGCGGTAGATAGCACCGGTGAATCTGTGCATCGTACTGGCCCGGCGCTTTGGAAGGCGAAAATCGCTGAGCAAATAATAGAAGTGAAGTAGCTGATTAACAAGTCTAGAAGTAACCAGCTCTGAAATGGCCAGCCCAGAAATAACCAGCCCAGAAATAACCAGCTAAGGGCGGTTAGCGCAGATTAGCTAACCGCTTGCTTTGGGGCTTCTACCTCTGTGGCTGGCTCTACAGTTTTCTTGGCCTTCTTCTTTTTGTAACCGCTTAAGAACAGGTCTTTTTCATCAGGTAGGTCGTAAAACACATCCGCATCGACTACGTGAATAGAAAGGTCTATTTCAACCTCTTCGTTGTCTTGCGCAATGGTGGTGATCAAATCAATCAGATTTGAGATCAGCTTAGGTGTTATCCCCAGCGAAACGGTGAGTAACACGCTGTTCCACTGGCTGTCTGTTTTGACTTCCGGTGCTGATAGTTCAATTTTTTTCTTTTTGTATTGCTTCTCAAGCCCCTTCGCCAATGACAGGTAAGGCTTGTTTTCAGGGCCGATCGCTTTAATTTCAATAGTGAGTTCGGACATCGTCTCAATCCTTATTTTTATCTGGCTTATGTCGCTCCCGAGGTCGAGAACCAATACGGGCGGCCAATGGCCGCGGTAAGAACGCTGCATCGTTACATAAGATGCCCTCTAATTCAAATATTGGAGGTGTAATTATCCGCTGTAAGTTCAGTAAAGGTGGTGTTGTCGAGGTAATTTCCCTAGTTACTTGGGCTTATAGCGCCAACGGTTGAGTGTTGTGTTGGTAATAAACAGCCCAAGCATTAACGAGTAGAGCTGCGCCAGCGGGTGTCCCAAGCGTTAAATACTTTGCCAGGGTAGCGGTATTTCCCCAGGCTGCCGTTATAACGTGCTAATGCTCGGGTGATATTACCTTTCTCTCTTTTGAGGTAATGGCTAAGAATGGCGGTGCCATATTTGAGGTTGGTATCGATATTGGTGAGGTTGTCGGTTTCGCGTCCAAGCTCTTTTTTCCAGAATGGCATGACTTGCATTAAACCCTGAGCGCCCGCGCTCGATACCGCGTACGGGTTAAAGCTGCTCTCAATTTCGATCACCGACAAAACTAACCCAGGCTGTAGGTTGAAGTTGCTGGCGTGGTGATAAACC
Source organism: Pseudomonadales bacterium (assembly GCA_016763075.1). GTDB lineage: Bacteria > Pseudomonadota > Gammaproteobacteria > Pseudomonadales > JAHRWD01 > JAHRWD01. Next base: position 9,446 of record JAESUM010000066.1, on the reverse strand, counting down.
TTTCTTAGTAAGTTCAAGCGCGTTTCGGGGTCGCGAATAAAAGGCTGCATTCTGCCAGACATATCCACCAGCCAGACTTCAGCGTCAAACCGGTCTTTAAAGGCCGGGTAACTGGCCAATCTTTTGGTGAGGTACTCTTTAAGCTCGCCATCCACTGGGCCGTCGGCATAGCTGTTACCAGCGCCATGGCTGTTAAACGATGCACATATCAGCAGTATCAGCGTAAGTGATGAGAATCGCCAATCGAAGGCGTACGGCCTGATTTTTCGATTGGCGATCTTCGTATTCATGGCAGATACTCAGCGTTGGCTGGGCGGTTACAAATTTTGCAGAAAATCGAACATTTGATCAACTTCGACGGACTGTTTGGATCCATTGCGGCGACCTCGGTATTCAAGACTGCCTTCCTTTAAGCTGCGATCGCCAATGACCACCGTGTGGGGAATGCCAACCAGCTCCATATCGGCAAATTTCACGCCGGGCCGTTCGTTACGGTCATCCATTAATACATCGACACCGATATCTTGTAACTGCTGATAGAGCTTTTCGGTAACGCTTTTGACCGCTTCGGATTTGTGCATATTCAGTGGAATTAAAACAATCTGAAAAGGCGCTAAGGCCTCTGGCCAAGTGATGCCGTTTTTGTCGTGATTTTGCTCAACCGCAGCGGCAACAACTCGTGATACGCCAATGCCGTAGCAGCCCATTTCCATTACAGTTGCGCGGCCGGTTTTATCCAACACGGTAGCATTTAAGGCTTTGCTGTATTTGTTGCCAAGCTGGAAAATATGCCCAACCTCAATGCCACGTTTGATTTCAAGCACACCTTTGCCGTCAGGGCTTGGGTCACCTGCTTCTACTTGCCGCAAATCTACAGCACTATCAAAGTTACAATCACGATCCCAGTTGACGCCAGTTAAGTGAGTATCATTTTTATTTGCGCCGCAGGCAAAGTCCGCCACTACAGCGGCGCTATGGTCAACGTAGGTTGGAATACCAACATTCACTGGGCCAATATAGCCGGGTTGGCAGCCAATTTCTTGTTGGATTTGCTCGTCGGTTGCCAGCTGTAGCGGTGATGCAACACCGGGGAGTTTGGCGGCTTTTATTTCGTTAAGCTTATGGTCGCCACGAAGTACCAGTGAAACAAGCCCCGATTGGCTGTCGGCATCTTCGGGTTCAGCCACCACAACCAAGGTTTTTAATACTTGCTGGGCAGAAAGCTTAAGAAATTCGCTGACTTGCTCGATAGATTTTGTGCCTGGCGTTGCGACTTCTGTCATGTCACCGCTTGCCGCAGGGCGTGGCGTTTGTGGTGCAACGGCTTCGGCCATTTCAACGTTTGCGGCATAATTACTTTCATTACTGAATGCGATGGCATCTTCGCCAGACTCAGCCAATACGTGAAATTCGTGGGAGGACGCACCACCAATCGATCCAGTGTCCGCCAGTACGGGTCGATAGTCGAGACCAAGCCGATCAAATATGCGGCAGTAAGTCTGGTGCATTTTTTGGTAGGTGTTTTCTAGGCACTCTTCATCAATATGAAAGGAGTAGGCATCTTTCATTAAAAATTCGCGTCCGCGCATGAGCCCGAAGCGAGGCCGGATTTCATCTCTGAATTTATTTTGAATTTGGTAGAGGTTACTTGGCAACTGCTTATAGCTGTGTAGCTCGTTACGAACCAAGTCGGTGATCACTTCTTCATGGGTTGGGCCAATGCAGAATTCGCGATTGTGGCGGTCTTTAACTCGCAGTAGCTCCGGGCCGTATTGTTCCCAGCGGCCAGATTCCTGCCATAATTCTGCAGGTTGTACCGCAGGCATCAGCACTTCTAAAGCACCAGCGCGGTCCATTTCTTCACGAACAATATTCTCAACCTTGCGTAGTACCCGCAGTCCCATCGGCAACCACGTGTACAAGCCAGATGCCAATTTACGGATCATGCCAGCACGTAACATCAACTGATGGCTGATAACCTCAGCATCTGAAGGTGTTTCTTTTAAAGTGGCAATTAGATACTGGCTGGTTCGCATCGGGTGTTCCTATTTTGATGAAAGAGATGAAGTTTATCGGGCGATCATGTGGGGGGATTATAGCGGACGATAAAAAGCAGGAGGCGTTTTAACGGCCTCCTGCTTTCGATATCGCGGGATTTTACAGAGTTAAAGCGGGAAAGCTAATACGTAGCAAGGTCTCTGCTTTAACCAATCCGGTAAGTCTGTTTTTACATCGCCATGTCTTTGAGTTTCTTTAATGGCGTAATTTTCACTACTGTGCGTGCTGGTTTCGCTTTGAAAACAGCTTCTTCGCCAGTGAAAGGGTTGATGCCCTTGCGCGCTTTTGTAGCTGGCTTTTTAACGGTTTTAATTTTTAGCAAACCTGGAATGCTAAAGTGACCAATAGCGCGTTTTTTAATGTGGCGTTCAATCACAATGCCAAGGTCATCGAGAACTGCAGCGACATCCTTGCGGCTGAGATCAGTGTTCTCTGAAATTTCAGAGATCAGTTGGGTTTTTGTGTAGGCCTCTTTAACTGCGGTAACTTTTCTTTTTGGGTTTACGGCCATGCTGAGTTCCTTGGATGATTTTGGGTAGTTTATTATTTTGATGTAACTTGAGCGTGTGGTTCAGATCGGAAAAGTCGCACGGTCCTGACGGGGTTTTATAGTACAAACCAACGGGGGCTGCAAGGCTTAGATCGTTGCTAAAAGCAACGAATCAATATTAATGGGTGCAAAAGCGCGCGAACGAGGACGCTGTTGTTGTTTCGAAAGGAAGCTTGCAGGGGCCGCTAGTCGATAACGTGAAGTTTGGTTTGGTCTGGGTTTCGAATAATGTGGTTGAAAATATCGACCCAATATCGGCTAAATTGAGTGCCGGTTTCGCGGTTAAGCTCTAACAGAGCGCGTGCAAAAGGACGGCGTAGCAGGGTTGTGTGTGCACGTTCGTGGGTGCGAGCATCGAAGGTATCTACAATGGCAATTATCTTAGCGCCATCACAAATTTCTTTTTCAGTGAGTCGGTTTGGGTAGCCGGCACCATTCATGTGTTCATGATGTTGGTGCACCATTTCTGCGGCTTCTTCCCAGTTCATCATGCGGTGTAGCATTTCGTAGCTTGAGCGGGCGTGGCCATGCAGAATGCGTTTTTCGTTGCGGTTTAGCGGGCCTTGTTTATGAAGGATATCGAGGGGTAAAAAGGCCATACTAATGTCGTGCATATAGACGGCAGCAGCTAGCTGAGTGGGATCGACCGGTTGATGCGCATGATGGTTCATCTCAAGTGCTAGCCGTAATATCCGTTCACTGCGTCCGTGCCAATACTGTGAGCGCGCCTCAATGGGTGCAGTTAGGCTGCTAAAGAATTCTAAATCAGCGGATTTTTCTACGCCGTAGTGGGTAAACAGCTGGGTTAGCGAGTCGCTTGGTTCCGGCGGCGCTAGCATGGCAAGCTGCTGAAGTTCGATATGTTCAATTTGGGTGGTCGGGTCGAGCACCAAAATGGATGCACGCACGGCGTTCTGGTGGTGTTTTTTATCGCTGTTTAGAATCATCTGAAGCGATGCAATGATTTGCCTTAGCCGCTCTTCGCTGACTTCTTCAAAGCTTCCTTCGGTTATTTTTTTGGTTTTTGACTGAATACACTCAAGTGAAAGCAATACGATATCGGTAACGGTCGAGTGGTAGTGAATCGTTTCCATGCGTATGGCTTGGATAAGGTTTTCAAGCTCACATACAAGACTGGCTAGCAGCGTAAGCTCGTGGGAGCTAAGGCTTTGGCGAATGTTGCCCAAAGAGATTTGCAGCGAATCCAGCGGCGCACAGTCCTCGGGATTCTCCTCGTATTTCAGCATAGCTGCTTCACAGAGCTGGCGTGTAACGCCGATGTGGGTCAGTAGGCGAGTATGCAAATATCCTTGAGGGAGTTGTGTTTGTTCCATGAGTGTACCGGCGGTAAAAATAACTCTTGACAATTGATAGTTAGTTTAATAATAGCAGGGAAGCTTGAATTAGCGATTTGTAGCGGAAATTTACCCAGTATGTGACGGTATCGAGGCAAATAGAGGTATAATGCGCGTTTTTTCGGCTACCGGTTTGCCGAGCTGTTTTATTAGGTTTATTAGGGCTCAGCCCCGAGGTTTGTCTGCATGCCGATTTATGAATACCAATGTAATGCTTGTGAGCACTTGTTTGAAAAACTGCAAAAATTGAGCGATGAACCTCTTAAAATATGCCCTTCCTGTGATAAAGATGAATTGAAAAAATTGATTTCAGCGGGTGGTTTTCGCTTGAAAGGTGATGGCTGGTACGAAACTGATTTTAAGACAGGCAACAAGAAAAACATTGCCGGTGATTCCTCGGCACCCTCGAAATCTGAGGCATCGTCTTCTGCATCTGAATAGCAGGTCTATGCCGTCTGAAAAAATGCGTAACATCTAAATTTAATTTTTACTGGATAAGGTAGTTTTAATGCGAAGCCATTACTGTGGCGATTTAAATGAATCGCACATTGGTCAAAAAATCGAGCTTTATGGATGGGCGCATCGTCGCCGTGACCATGGTGGCGTAATCTTCATTGATCTGCGTGATCGTAACGGCATTGCCCAGATCGTATTTGACCCCGATACCGTAGAAGCCTTCGCGCAGGCAGAACGAGTACGTAGCGAATTTGTACTTAAAATTACTGGTCTGGTTCGGGCGCGCCCAGAAGGCACTACCAATAACGATATGGCTACTGGCCAGATCGAAGTGCTGGGCAAAGCACTTGAAGTGCTCAACGCTTCAGAAACACCTCCTTTCCCGCTAGATGGCTATACCGACGTTGGCGAAGATGTTCGCCTGAAATATCGCTACCTGGATTTACGTCGTCCAGAGATGCAACAAAACCTAATTTTACGTTCCAAAATCACCAGCAGTATTCGTAACTCGCTGGATCAGCAGGGTTTTCTCGATATTGAAACACCCATTTTGACCCGCGCAACCCCAGAGGGCGCACGGGATTATTTGGTTCCAAGCAGAACTCACGCGGGTTCATTCTTCGCATTGCCGCAATCACCGCAGCTGTTTAAACAGTTGCTGATGGTTTCTGGTATTGATCGTTATTATCAGGTTGCCAAATGCTTCCGCGATGAAGATCTGCGGGCTGATCGCCAACCTGAATTCACTCAAATTGATATCGAGGCTTCCTTTATAGAAGAACAGGAAGTGATGTCGATTACCGAAACCATGGTACGGCAGCTGTTCACCCAAGTGATGGATGTTGATCTTGGTGACTTCCCGAAAATTCCTTATTCAGAAGCCATATCGCGTTACGGTAGCGACAAACCAGACCTGCGTAACCCAATGGAGCTGGTCGATGTAGACGACCTGATGCGTCAGGTTGAATTCAAAGTATTCAACGGCCCTGCCAATGACCCAGAAGGCCGGGTAGCGGCATTACGAGTCCCCGGCGGAGCCAAGCTAAGCCGTAAAGATATCGACGGTTACACCAAATATGTCAGCATCTACGGTGCGCGCGGTTTGGCTTATATTAAGGTCAACAAATTGGCCGACGGGCTTGAAGGCCTGCAATCGCCAATTTTGAAATTCATTCCTGATGAAATCGTCATGCAACTGGTTGAACGTACCGAAGTTGAAGACGGCGACCTGATCTTCTTTGGTGCTGATAGCGCTAAAATTGTGAACGAGGCACTGGGCCAACTGCGGGTTAAGCTGGGCATTGATCTCGACCTGCTTACCAAAAAATGGGCTCCGTGTTGGGTGGTTGATTTTCCCATGTTCGAAAAGAATAACGAGGGCAACTGGACTTCGCTGCATCACCCATTCACTGCGCCAACCTGCAGCCCCGAAGAGCTGGTTAAAAACCCCGGTGCAGCATTGTCGCAAGCCTATGACGTGGTGCTAAACGGTACTGAGCTTGGTGGCGGGTCAATCCGTATCCACCAAAGCGATATGCAAAATGCAGTCTTCAACGTGCTGGCTATTGACGATGAAGAAGCCCAGGACAAATTTGGGTTTTTACTCGATGCGCTGAAATACGGCTGCCCACCCCACGGTGGTTTAGCGATTGGCCTTGATCGCTTGGTGATGTTGATGACAGGCGCTAGCTCTATCCGTGAAGTGATTGCGTTTCCAAAAACTCAAACCGCAGCCTGCGTCTTAACCTCAGCGCCAAGCCCTGTGGAAGACAAGCAGTTAAAAGAGCTAAACGTGCGAGTGCGTAAACCTGTTGATGCAGACAAGGCAAAAGATTCAGCTTCCTAGGAGATAGATTGTGGCAGGACACAGTAAATGGGCCAATATCAAACACCGAAAGGCGGCTCAAGATGCAAAACGCGGCAAAATATTCACCAAGTTTATTCGTGAGCTAACCGTTGCAGCCCGTGCCGGTGGCGCTGACCCTGCAGACAACCCACGCCTACGTACGGTGTTGGACAAAGCTCTTGGCGCAAATATGAGCCGCGATACCATCGACCGTGCCATCGCGCGCGGCGCTGGTGGCCTAGAAGGCGACAATGTCGAAGAGCTAACCTACGAAGGTTATGCCCCCGGCGGCGTTGCCGTATTGGTTGAAGCCATGACCGATAACCGCAACCGAACCGCCGCAGAAGTACGGCATGCCTTCAATAAACATGAAGGCAATCTTGGCACCGACGGATCGGTGGCTTATATATTTACCAAAATAGGCCAAATTACCTTTGAGCCAGGTGTAGATGAAGAAGCATTAATGGATGCAGCACTAGAAGCGGGTGCCGATGATATCGACGTTCATGATGACGGTAGCGTTGATGTCATCACCGGCCAACACGACATGCTCAAAGTTAAAGATGCACTGACCGAAGCCGGTTTTGTTGCCGCCAATGCTGATGTCACCATGCTGCCATCCAACTCCGTTGATCTGGATCTTGAAGGTGCCGAAAAGGTGCTCAAAATGCTCGATCGTCTTGAAGACTTGGATGACGTGCAAAACGTCTACTCCAATGCGGAATTCCCAGAGGAACTATTTTCCGGGGGTGACTGACCCGTTGGCGGTTGCTGGCGGCTTTTTTCGGAGCATCTTTGATGACCATAATATTAGGCATTGATCCTGGATCTCGAATCACCGGATACGGTGTAATACGTAGCCACGGTTCAAAAATAGAACACCTCGCTAACGGCTCGTTGAAAGTTGGGACGGGCGAGCTGGCAGACCGGCTCAGCAAAATATACAAAGGCCTCAGCGAAGTTATCGAACAGTATCAACCCGCCGAAATGGCGATTGAGCAAGTCTTTATGGCCAAAAATGCTGACTCAGCGCTAAAGCTTGGCCAGGCTCGTGGCGTAGCCATTGTGGCATCGAGTAACCGCGGCATACCGGTGGCCGAATACAGCGCCCGTCAGGTCAAGCAGGCGGTAGTAGGCCGTGGTGCAGCGGATAAAAAACAAGTGCAGCATATGGTCACCGCACTGCTGCGGCTAGAAAATACCCCCGATGAAGACGCCGCCGATGCACTCGCAATTGCAATATGCCACGCTAATACCCGCACTAGTTTGATTTACCAAGCGACGGGCCGAGTAGGCCGGCGCCGTTAATTGATGCGCTGTTCAAATATTTTTTATACATAGAGAAATAATGTGCCAACAGCAACACTAACGATATTCCTCGCATATGGAGATCCCAAACGGCTTCGTACAGCTGAGTTATCAAACTGGACTGGCAAAGCTGTTTCGAGCCCAAGGAGTGAATTTCAAAAAGTTCTTGCACGAGAAGAGTCTTTAAATTCAGGGGTCTATTTTTTAACTGGTACAGACCCGGAACCCAACAAGAACGCTATTTATATTGGTGAGGCTGAATCAATTCGCGACAGGGTAAAAAGCCATTTATCAAAAGACTTTTGGAATAACATTACGTTCTTTATTACGAAAGATGAGAACTTAACAAAGGCTCATATCAAGTACATTGAAGGACGTCTTATTGATATTGCACGCTCTACGGAGCGCTCTGTAGTTATGAATAGCCAGAGCAGCGGAGCAAAATTGCCAGAATCAGACCGGGAAGATATGGAAGTGTTTCTGGAAAAAATACAGCAAGTTTTACCTGTGTTGGGCGTTGAAGCATTCGTGCAAACTTCATCCATTATTGAAAATGAAACAAAACAAGAGCTGCTTTCGTGCAATATTAAGGGCTTAAAAGCCACTGGCTACTTAACGCCAAACGGTATTGTTGTTCTGAAAGGTTCGGAGGCTGTTCTAGAGGAAAGAAGTTCGGCAAAGAAATGGCCAAGTGTATTAGCTCAGCGTAACCAACTCATATCTGAAGGTTCTTTAATCAGAGAAAATGACGGATGCCTTTTTACTAAGGATGTAGAGTTTTCTAGCCCCAGCTCTGCGGCGGCAACTATTCACGGTGGCAATGCCAACGGGCTTGCCCGCGTGGTTAGATTCAAATGGAAGGTCCTTAAAACAGTTACAAAACGTATGATGAATTCATCTTATGAGGTTCTGATGCCAATGATGCTTTCCTTTGTTCCGCTGAGTTACAAAAAATATGATTAGGCAAACAACATGATCGGCCAAATACGCGGCGTATTACTGGAAAAACAAGCACCTCTTCTTTTGGTTGATGTGCAGGGGGTGGGTTACGAAATCCAGGCGCCGATGACTACCTTTTATGCCATCCCGGATATCGGTGCCGAAGTAACCTTACACACCCACTTTGTGGTGCGTGAAGATGCCCAGCTGTTATTTGGTTTTCATAGCCAATCTGAACGGCAAATGTTTCGCAGCCTAATTAAGGTTAACGGCGTTGGGCCTAAAGTTGGACTAGCGATACTTTCTGGGATTGATGCTGCAGCGTTTGCAGCCTGTATTGCCCATGACGATATTAAAACCCTGACTAAAATCCCCGGTATTGGCAAAAAAACCGCCGAGCGCTTGTTGGTTGAGATGCGTGATCGAATCAAGGATTGGGATATTGCAGACCCAACTGCGAGCCTGCTTCAGCCGGCTGCAACCGGAATGCCTTCGGGCCGCCATCAAAAACAAGAAGCTGAAAGCGCGCTGGTCTCCCTTGGGTATTCTGCAAAAGAAGCAGACAAAGCCGTCGACGCCGTGGCTCAGGAGGGCATGACTAGCGAGCAATTGATCCGTCTGGCACTCAAAGGTATGGTAGCCGGATGAACGAATCCGACCGACTGATCTCTCCCCAACTCGATTCCGAAAATCACCGCGAAGAAGCGCAGGACCGCGCGATTCGGCCATTAAGCCTTGAAGACTATGTCGGCCAACCGGTGATCCGCGAGCAGATGGAGATCTTCATTGAAGCCAGTCGCACGCGAGGTGAAGCGCTGGATCACACGCTGATTTTTGGCCATAGCTAGTGGACTATTACCATCTCCCGACTCTAAAATCCCTTGAGCCAAAGTAATCCTAGCAGGAACACCGGATTTCATCATTTCACGAATAG